>CP092821.1:0-300000 GCA_022530585.1 Candidatus Nealsonbacteria bacterium DGGOD1a | reverse complement strand
GTTACCCATCCGCCGAGTAATTTTCATTTTGCGCTTGGTAATTAAAACCGCGATCGTCCCGCCGATCAAACCGCCCACAATCGTGCGGCCGTAAAGAAACGCGCGCGGATCATAAAAATGCGCCGCCACAAATTGGTAATTGATAATCCACTCCAGAAGTTTGGCGCCAACCGCGCCGCCCAGCAGTCCGGCAACCGCCAAATAAAAACCATGGTCATCGCCTTGTCGATATTTATTCGCTTCGCGCCAATAAACAAACGCGCCGACAATTATCGCCAAACCGACAAAAAAACCATAAGCCGGGACATCAAACCCGTTTATCGAAAACAACACCGGCCGGATTCCCCAATTCTCCGGGTGGAAATGTTCATCTAACATGTTTTGCCGGCTTTTTTAATCCCCTTGGCAAACGAACAGCATTTATCGCTCCCCGCACATTCGTAAAGTTTCGACGCCGGGCAAAAACCGACCGCGGAAATAGTTTTCATAATCGCGAAAGAAAAAGTTAAAAACCAGCCGACATGCGAATTAATAAATAAAATAAAAACCAGGCAAATAACGCTTAACCCCGTTGCCAAGATATGCGCGAACTTCATCGCGCTTTCGTTCAATATCTCTTTTGGCGATTTCCAAATTTTATCAATCGTATAACCGTATAAAACTATCATGGGCGCGCGTCTGATTTTCAAAACCGCCGACAAAAACATAATTGCGCCAACTAAAACAAGAATCCAAGGATCACGCAAAATAAACGCCAGCCAAACAAGAATTGCGATCGAATAACGGCAAAAAATAAACGCGCCCTTTGGAACCGCAACCGGACGATAAGAAATTTTCATGGTTTTATAATTACAAAATCAAATTACAAAATACAGTTTGCCGAGGTCGCACCTCGACGAGTACGCCGAGGAACGACCTTAAATACAAAAACTCAAATTCAAAATTTGGGAAAAAACATACCGACTTTCTTTTTGTAATTTGAATATTCCGCGAATTCCTGCAACAACATTTTTTCTTCCTGTCTGGCGCGATAATACATTGCCGGAATGAATATCAAAGTGTTTGCCAAAAACGCCAGCCAGTTGGAGTAAATCAGGCTTGAGCCATAGAACATCCAGACAAGTGATGCATACAACGGATGCCGCACCCAAGCATAAACCCCGGCATTAACCAGCGAATGGCCAAGATAAATTTTGATATTATCCGACCAATTGTTTCCCAATTTGAACCGGCCCGCGATATTCACCGCCGCGCCAATAACCATCAAGACCAACCCGACCGCGATCATCGCGATTCTCACCGCGTCGCTCCCGACTTGCAACACTCCCCAGCCATTCCGTTCAATCGTATAGAACAAAAAGAAAAACATAAACATCGTGAATGTCGCCACCAGGCTTTTCTTCTCTTTTTTTTGGTCATTTCTCTCTTGAAAAAACAAAAAATCCGCAGCCACCGCCGCGATCACCGCGAAAATGCACAATCCGACAATACCATTGATAATAATTTCAATTAGCATACCTGTGTATCATATTATACGCCGAAAACGGAATCTTTTTCAGGTCCGGGGTGATGATGTGGACGCATTCTTTTTGCATCGATTTGGCATCGAAGTTGTATTTGTCGACAAACGATGTGGCGCTGATTCGGAAGGTGTTGTTGTTAATGAATTCCGCTTTCTGATCCTGGCTCATCAAAAGATAATTTGGCGGTAAGACTGTTTTCTTTAAATCCTTGAACAAACCCATTATCTGGCAGCAATTTCCTTTTTTATCCAAAGTTTCCGCGATCTCTTTCACCACTTTGTCGGGCGCGAATTGGAATGTGTTGCGGATTGCCGGCAAAAATTGTTTGATGTCGATATCCCGGATCAACGGAATAAGCTCTCCTTTCTGTTTAAACAGATAACTAATCGCCACACGCTCCACATCGCACGGTAAAGGAATAAAATCCGCTAATTTCACCATCCCTTTGGTTTGGATTTCCAGCGTTTTCAAAATTCCAGTCATCGTGATCCGGTTTTTTATGTCCTCGCCTTCGGGCAGACGGCCAAAAAATGCCACCGGTTGGTAGTTGATGCCCCGGATCCATTCTTCGCCGATCGCGTAATTAAAAACCTCGCCAATTTGGTCATCGTTCACGCCGCGCACAACCGTGGCCACCAAAGTTATCGGCACATGGTGTTTTGAAAGATTGGCCACCGCCCTTTTTCGATCTTCAATCACATTCCGGCCGCGAATTGCCATTGCCGATTTTTCGGATAACCCGTCAAACTGCAAATAAATTTCAAACCCGCCTTTGAACCGGCCCAATTCTTCCGCAAATTTTTCATCTTTGGCTAAACGCAACCCATTCGTGTTTAACAAAATATATTTTATCTTTTTTGTCCGCGCCAATTTAATGATATTAATGATTTGCGGATGCATTGTCGGCTCGCCGCCCGATATTTGCAGAATTTCCGCTTGGCCGTGTTCGGAATCAACAAAAAAATCCAGCATTCCATTGATCTTCTCCAACGGCAAAAAATCGCCGGTCCCGCTGTTGGCGTAACAAGTCGGACAACCCAAATCGCAGGCATTGGTAATTTCAATCAAGCCATTGCAAGTATGCTGGTCATGGTTCGGACACAAACCGCAATCGAAAGGACAGCCGTTTTTAACCTTGGTCTGGATTTTTGAAATCGTTCCCGGCTTGTCATAATCACCGTGGTTTAAATAGAAGCCGGCATCTTCTTCCAACAACTCGCAAAACTGCCCGTGCTCGGGGCAGTTTTTTAGAATATAAATCTTGCCGTTTTTCTCGGCAATCTTGGCATCAATCTTTTTCAAACATTCATTGCAAAGCGAACCGGTATAGCTGACAAACCTATAATCCCTCTGTAAATTATCCATATTTGATTATTTGGAAACGGTGGAAAATATCGATGATAATTGGCCGAAAATTCCGGTGATTTGTTGCCAGATGGCCGCAATCGGCGCGGTTGCGTTGTCCCAAACGGTTTGGACAACGCCTTTTTCTTTAACGCTGGCAATTTGCGCGGCCGCGGCATCAAGCGTTGACGAAACGCCGTCCAATTGCCGCTGAATCTCGGCTTGCGCCTGCATATCCATCGCCACCGCCGATAGCCCGACCACGAAAACAAAGAATAAAATTGATTTAATGTTTTTCATATTTTTTTATTCTATTCCCGACTAACGCAAAAACAAAATCAAAAATAAAAAGATACATTGATGTCGGGGTATTTATTTTACTTTATTTCTGACATTTTGAACAGTAAAAAGTACTGCGGCCGCCTTGTTTGGCGCGCTTGATTTCGCCACCGCATTTTTTCGGGCATTTTTGGCCGTCGCGCTGGTAAACCAAAAAATGTTCCTGATAACCGCCGGTCCGGCCGTTCAGCTGCCGGTACCATTCATCTTTACCCGACGAACCCTTGCAGTCAATGGCTTTTTGCAGAATTTTCGGAATGGCCCGGTAAAGCTTTTTTATTTCTTCGGATTCAAGCGAATTGGCGGGCCGAAACGGATCAATCCCGGCGGCAAACAGCGATTCATTGGCATAGATATTACCGATGCCGCCGATCTTTTCCTGATCCATCAACAATATCTTGATCGGTTTGCGGGTTTTGGAAATGATGCTTGAAAAATTTTCCAAATTGAAGTTATCCTTAAATGGTTCGATCGCGCCGGTTTTTTCTTCCTTGAAATTTTTCATCACCTTCATCCACGCGAATTTGCGCGGATCGTTGAAAAGCAAACTCGATCCGTCGTCAAAATGCAAAATCGCGCGCGTAAACCGCGTGTCGAATTTTTCCTTTCCCGTGTCCAGAAGAAATTGGCCGTTTAACTTGAAATGCGCCAAAATCGCGCTGCCGTTTTCAAGAAATATGCGTAAAACCTTGGCAACGCGGCCAATGCCGGCAATTTTTTGGCCGGTAATGGACTTTTGATCGCCGATGAAAATTTTGGGCTCCAAAATTTCCACCCGGCCGATTGTTTTGCCAACCACCGCGTCATTTAACTGCCGCCTGATTGTTTCAACTTCCGGTAGTTCGGGCATGCTAAAAGCGTAAAACTAAAAATGAAAAATGTAAAGCAAAAAAATATTCAATCAAAGAAAAAAATTCCCTCAATTGATTTTCCAAAAACATGCGCGATATCGTGCGCCAGTTTCAGCGACGGCACATATTTGCCCTGCTCCAAAAAAACAATGGTTTCGCGCCGGACATTGACGATATTGGCCAAATCCTCTTGAGTCAGATTTTTCCGCTGGCGGTATTCTTTTATTTTTGTTGTGAATTTCATTCGCGATTTTGAAAATATTTGAACAACAAGCTTTGCGCGATCAGCAACGCGCACGCCGAATAGGCCAAAATTTGCGCCGCCAGTTCAAATTGCGGATTGCCGGCGCGGACCGCCATCAAAACCATTGATCCGATTGCCGCGAAAACCGCGTAAAGGTTCAATGACCAGCGCGCCGCGTTGCCCGCGATATTGTAATCGCGTTCATCGGCCAATACGCCGCTAACCTTCTTTTTCATCGCATACAGCGCGAATGCCGCGGTTATGCCGATGATTATCGGCAAAATATAGTTTCCCTGCGTCACCGAAATCGAACAAACCATCGCGATCACCATCGCAAAAACAATCCTAACCGTATAAAATGTTTTTTGGTTCATATTGTATCATCCTCCGCTATTGTTTTTAACGGAAATATGTTATTTATATATAACTTAATGTTAGACCATTATAACATAGATGTCAAGCGCCGCGCGCCACTCTAGGGTCTGTCGCCGAATTGGCTTCAGAACGAAATTTTCGGTTTTCGAGCGAAAAGAATGAAGAATGAGGAGGCATATTTAAGCTAAATCCGGCGACGAATGATGAATTCTTTGCCGCCGAAAAATGGAAATTGCAGTTGAAGCTAATTCGGCGACAAACCCTCTAGTCCCAAGAAGCGCGGCCATCGCCGGTAATTGGAATAATGCCGCCCAAATAACGCGGCCGGGCATTGGTTATAATATCCCAAAAAGCTTTAACGCGCGCCGCGTTTTCCCGCAAAACATTATAATAACCAAGATCATACAATCTTAAATCCGCGCTGATACCATGAGCCTCAATTCCCAGTTGGCGTGCCAAATACAACGCCCGCGGCAAATGAAAATTCTGCGTGGAAACAATCATCGATCGAACTTGGAATATCTCTCTGGCGCGGTAAACGCTGGAATAAGTGTCAAAACCGGCATAGTCAACGAATATATCTTCGCCGGGGACGCCGTTTTTTAAAAAGAATCTTTTGGCGATGTTCACCTCGTCATAATCGCCGCGGCTGTGATCTCCGCTCACTAAAATCTTTTTAACTTTCCCGGATTTATAAACCTCCAGCGCCACGCTCGCCCGATCGTTAAAAATCGCGCTCATTTGGCCGTTCCTGTATACCGCCGCGCCCAGCACCAAAACCGCGTCAACCGAAGGCAAATCTTCGACTCTATTATGGATTATCCCTCTTTCGGAGAATACGACGATCGCGTCAAAAACAATCGCCGCCGCGATCAGCGCGCCCGCCATTATCAATAACACTTTTACCAGTTTTACAATTCGTTGTCTCATTTTCGCCTGATTATAACCGGTTAATCCAACTTAGCAAAAAAACCCGCCTTTGCAAACAAAACCGCAAAACCGCAAAGGCCTTGACATATTTTTTAAAAAAGGCAAAATATAATATAGCGGTAGTGGTATTGTTAAATCACTATTCAAGGTTTTGCCCCCGTGTGTAAATGCGGGGAGATTGTTTTTTATAATCGTCGCGGGAAAACAATGATCGCAAAATTATTCCAATCGCTGTTTTTTGCTAAAAACTGCACCAAGTGCCAGGGAATTTTGCTTGTTATCACCGGCCCCAGCGGCGTGGGAAAAGATACCGCCAAAGAACTCTTTTTAAAAAGAAATCCGGGATTCCACAAAATCGTCACCGATACCAGCCGCTTGCCCCGCGAAGGAGAAATAAACGGCGTTCATCATAATTTTTATACCAAAGAAGAATTTAAGCAACGAATCAAGGAGGGCAAATATCTCGAATATGTCGAAGTAAGGCCCGGAGAATACAAAGGAGGAAGCAAAGAAGCGGTTGCGGCGATATTAAGCGGAAAAAATGTGATTTGGCAGGTTGACGAATACGCGATGGCGCATATTAAAAGCATCATCAGGGAAAATATGCCGGAAATGGCTGAATGCATTTTGGGAAAAACCATTACTGTTTATATCGCGCCCGAAGACTGGGACCAGTTGCGGGAACAATATTTCCGCCGCGATCCGAACGCTTCCGAAGAAAAATTTTTGATGAAACTCGCCCGCGACCGCGAAATGTGGTGGCAATACCATGATCGTTATGATCATGTTGTCATCAATAAAAGAGGAAAAATCAACGAAACTGTCGCCGCCATCGAAAAACTTGCCGCCAAGAAAGCCGAGTCGCTTGCCGGCGCTCAAGTCACCGCGCCCGCAATCGCCGTCAATTAATATCCGCAGAAATTCCCATCAACTGCGTTTTTTATTACAGCCATTCATAAATCGAACGATGTCTACGATAAAAATTTCCAAATTCCTTTCCGAAGCGGGCGTCGCTTCCCGCCGCAAATCCGAAACCCTGGTAACGCAGGGATTGATTTTTGTTAACGGCAAAAAAATGGCCAATGTCGCCCGCCGGATTGATCCGGCAAAAGATAAAATCGCGTTTAACGGCAAGCTGGTTCAAATCCAAAACTTGGCGTATTATTTGCTCGACAAACCCGTCGGCTACACTTCGACCACCGAAGACGCTCACGCCCGGAAATTAATCACCGAACTAGTACCCGAATTTCCCAAAGTCTGGCCGGTGGGAAGGCTTGATAAATATACCTCGGGATTGATCTTGCTGACAAACGACGGCCAAATGACTCTAAAACTCACCCACCCCCGTTACCGCGTGGAAAAAGAATATGAAATCACCGCCGGCAAACCTCTGAACGAAGCTGAAATAAAATTCATCCAGCGCGGCATAAAGCTCGAAGATGGCTTCATTAAACCCGACCGTTTTGAAAAAATCGGCGATAATTCATATCGCATCGTAATCCATTCGGGGAAAAAACATGTGGTGCGGCGCCTGATCGAAAAAACCGGCAACTCCGTGGCCCGACTGAAAAGGACAAGAATCGGCTTCCTCACCCTCGATGGCCTGCAAACCGGCAAATGGCGGCCGTTAACGCAACGGGAAATCGAAAAGCTAACCGAATAATTTTTCGTATTCCTTCAAAGTGCGATCGGCCATCGCGCGGGAAGACCAATTTTGGGCAACGCCGATCGTTTCTGATTTCTTTTGAAGATAAAAATCGGTATCTTCCAACATCCTCAAAATCGCTTGCAAAAATTCCTCTTCGTCGGGTTCGGCGGTTATGCCTCCCCGCTGGCAATCTAAAATATCCTTAATTCCCATTCGCCCCACCGCAACCACCGGAGTGCCCGCGGCCATTGCCTCCAAAACCGTAAGTCCCTGGGTTTCGGTTACCGAGGCGAACAAAAACAAATCCGCGGCGCTATAGCAATCGCGCAAAGAATTGCCCCTGATATAACCCAAAAAATGGGTCTTTTTTTCTACGCCCAGCCGAAACGCCAAGTCTTTCAGTTTGGCCGATGCCGGCCCCGAACCGACAATAATAAAACGGATATTGTCGCGCCCGGAAGACAGTTTTTTAAAAACCCGCAGCAAGAAATCAATATTTTTTTCGTCAGCCAGTCTTCCCACATACAATAAAAACTTTTCGTTGGCCGAAAAACCCATTTTCTTGCGGAATTTGTCTCCGTTTTTACCGTCAAACCGGGAAAGCGCCACTCCGGTGGGAATAGTCGCGACCGGAACTTTAATACGATACGATAAAACCTCCTCGACCATCTGGGCCGATGGAACAATTACCAAATCGCAAGAGTTGCAATACCGTTTACTAAGCCACTTGGTTCCGTAAGTTCTCAAATCCCGCGGCAAATACCGGAAATAATACTCCGCGTAGGCCCGGTAAAAAGTATGATAAGTGTGCACGACCTTGGCGCCGCTTTTGCGGGCCCATCTCACCGCCAACTGACCCAAAAAAAATGGCGTTTGCGTATGCACGATATCGTAATTCTGGGCTATAAAAGCTTTTGCCTGTTTGCGAAACGCGTAGGCAAGCCGGTCTTCGGGATCAAGCGCCAAATAAAATGACGGATAACGAATCACTTTGAACGGTTCTTTGTCTTCTGCCGCATCCGGAAATGACGGCGCGTGGACATGAACTTCGTGACCCAGCCGGGCAAATTCCCGCGCAAATGTCCGCGTCGAAACCGAAACGCCGTTGATACGCGGAAAATAAGTGTCGGTAACGATGGCAATTTTCATCGGTAACAGTCTTTCCGAAGAAAATCATCGATTTCCCCGATGATTTCGGAAGCGTTATTCAAAACCAGAATATGATTGGCGCCGGGTAGAATCTTCAAGCGCGCTTTTTTTATTTTTTTGGCCAGCAAAACTGAATTTTTAACCGGAAAAATGGAATCCCGGTCGCCGTGGACAATCAAAACCGGCACATTAATATCCGCCGCAATTTTTTCAATATTGAACTCATTGATCTGTTTAAAATAATAACAATAAGCGCGAAAAGTGGTATTCCCGATATCAGCCAATATCCTTTTAAAACTCCAGTCGCCGGTCGGCAGATTCGAATAATCAAGATGAATTCCGTAATTCTTGCAAAACGGACCGAATAAAACCGGAGGAATGCCGGACAATAAAAATTCGCCGATCTTTATCCATAAGGGTTCGCCAACGCGATTGTCCGGAGCCAAGAAAATCAATCCATAAATTGCGGCCGGCCGTTTTACAAAAAGATCCAGAGCGATCAAACTTCCGTAAGAATGGCTGATTAAAACCGCCTTTGCGATTTTCAGTTTGTCGAACAAACCGGATAAATCCGCGGATATTTTTTCAATCGCGTAGTCTGTGCATTTTATGAATTTTTTTGATTTGCCGTGGCCGCGCCAGTCCAAGAAAACCAAGTTGTAATTTCCTCCCAGTTCTTTTTCGTACCCCGCCCACGCCGAAGAACTCCCGGTGAATCCGTGCACAAAAACCAGCGCCGGCCGGCCGGCGACAATCTCATTGTGGCGGTAATAAACCCCGTTGTCCAAATAATTCTCGATCATTGCCATATACGCATCTTTCACCAACTCTTTGTTTTTCTTTTTTTAATTTCAATCATTTTCGGGCGGATTCGATGAAATTTGTTTTTATCCGCGGTTTCGCTTCTTTAAAATCCGCCATATCATTCAAATTACTCCCTTTTATCCTAAAAATCAACGATTCGCGATTATTCTTCCGGTCCTCGACGATAATGGTTTTGCCGTATTTTCCGACAATTACTTTTCCCGCCGGACCGTTTTTGCCGCCACAAACGGAATTATACGCGGCAAACCATCCTGCCGGTTGAAATTCAGGGGGAAAACGATTAGAATCAATACGGAATAAGAAAACCGAACTTTATGGATGTTTTTACGACAATAATCAACAACCAGCCGCTCGTCGCGGGATTTTTGGCATGGTTTATCGCCCAATTATGCAAATTGATTTTGGCGTTAAAACACGGCGTCAGCCGCGAGGCGTTTAAAAGGTTTTGGGCCAGCGGCGGTTTCCCAAGCTCGCATTCCTCGGCGGTTACCGCGCTGGCGGCCGCCTGCGGAATAAAATTCGGCTTCGACTCGACTTATTTCGCCATCGCGGCGGTATTCGCGCTGGTCATTATCTACGATGCGTTCACTTTGCGCCAGGAAGCCGGCAAGCACGCCGAAGTTTTGAACCGGATGATCGAAGATTTTTACCGCTATAAAAAACTCGAAACCAAACACCTGAAAGAATTGCTGGGCCACACGCGTTTTGAAGTCTTTTTCGGAATCCTGCTGGGAATCGCGGTAGCAATGTTAATTGTCCGGTAGTTTCGTTTAATTTTAACTAAAACCGCCCCTTGCATCGCGCTCGGGACGGTTTTTTAATCCGGACTTCCTAATTTTGCCCGGGCGATCCGTTTGAAACCGGCTCGTTCCCGTCCGCCGGATTGGCGCCCGACGGAACTCCGCCATTGCCAGGGTTGGCGTCGGCAGGACGCAACGAAATACTTTGAGCGTTGATACTGCCGTCGGAATTCGCGCTCCCGGTAACCATAATGGATAAACCAACAGCCAAATCGTCAACCGTGCCTTGAGCTTGTTTATTGATCTGCGTCGCGCCCGAATAAAAAATTATTCTGCTGCCGCCGTCGCGCATCTTCAGCGTGATACTGTCATCGTCTTTGGTAATAATATCGCCGGAAGTAAACCCTCCCTGCAAACCGCCGCTCCGGCGCGTGATATTCGACGGCAGAGATTCGAAACCGGCGGCGCCGGGACCGCCGAAATTTTTACCCGGTTTTACGATTTGGCTTTTTTGATACAGCGTTCCGCCAAAAAATCCCGCGGCGGCGAAAACCGTTGCCACAATGATAACGATCGCTATGGACTTGTTCGTATATTTCATGTTTTTATTTTGTATAATTAAATGCGCGAATTAAAACATCAAATTACATTCCCGGAGGAGGTCCACCGGCGCCGCCATCATCCATGGGCGGCATCCCAAAATCACCGGAACCGGATTCCGTCTGGCTATCTTGTGTTTTTGTCGCGCTTGCGGCCGTGCCCCCGGAACCGGATCGGCCGCTTTGCGAATTTATCTTTGTTTGAGGATTTATTTCAACTGTTTTGGAGCTGATACTGCCGTCGGAATTCGCGGTACCGGACGCCATTACGGTTTGCCCAACCGCCAAATCGGAAATCTGGGCATCGACATTTTTGCTGATTTTTGATGTGCCGGAGAAGAAAACTATTTTCGACCCGCTATCGCTAGCCTTTACCGTCATACTGGAACTGTCAACCGAAATGATCTCGCCATACACAATGCCACCAACGCCGCTTGCGTTCCCGTTTTGCACCCCGGTCGGACGATTTCCGGCCACCGCCGCAGAATTTGAAGAACTTTTTGAAGTCCCGTACAGCATACCGCCATAAAACCCCGCTGCCCCGAAAATTATCGCTGCAATAATCGCGATTGGTATTGATTTATTCATTTTTTTGTTTTTTTGTTTTAATCAAGAATTATTTATTCGTAACGCAAAGCTTCTATCGGATTCATTCGGGCGGCGCGCACCGCCGGATAATAGCCGAAGATTATTCCTATTATCGCCGATACGCCAAACGCCAAAATCACCGAGACCAAAGAAACGCTGGTCGCCACTCCCGCGAATTTATAAACCGCGTATGCCGCGAGCCACCCAAGCGCCACCCCAAGAATACCGCCGGTAAAGGTCAGGGTAACCGCTTCGGATAAAAACTGAACCGTAATATCGCCTTTTTTAGCGCCGATAGCTTTGCGCAAACCGATTTCCCGCGTGCGTTCGGTCACGGTGGTCAGCATCATATTCATAATCCCGATGCCGCCCACTAAAAGCGAAATTCCGGCGATTGCCGCCAAAAGATAGGTTAGCTGGCTCGTTACGGCCGACATACTCGAAACAATGTCGGCCTGGTTCATAATCGAAAAATCGGCCTTTGTCGAATCCGTAATTTTATGGCGCTGCAACAACAAATCGGTAATATCGGTTGATAATTGGTCCAGCGATTTTGAATCGACGCCTTCCACATTAATGGTTCCGACATAAGTGTTCCCGGTCAAAAAACGCTGCGCGGTCGCCAAGGGAATATAGACCACATCATCCTGATTGGACATACCGCTGCCGCCCTTGGCCACGGTTACTCCGACAACCTTGAAATCGATTTTATTTATGCGAATCGTCTGGCCGACAGGATCGCTGTCCTCGCCGAAAAGATCTGTCGCGGTAGTTGGCCCGAGCACCGCCACTTTAGCCAAATTGCCGTCGTCGGCAACGGTAATAAATTCTCCGCTGGCAACCGAAACGCTGCGCACGGATGCGTATTCTTCGGTTACGCCGTAAACTTGGGTATTGGTATTGGTACCCTTGGCGGTCACTTGGCTGCGGCTTGAAACCTGCGGCGCCACCGCTTTAACCGAAGATATATTTTCCGCGATAGCTTTGGAATCGGCAAGAGTGAGCGTTTGCGAAGAGCCCCGCTGTTCCCGAACCTGCGATCCGATACTTCGCTGCATCCCGGGCTGCACCATAAGTAAATTCGACCCCAGCGACTGAATACTGGAAGTAATCGAACTTTGTGTCCCTTGACCGATGGCAACCATGGCAATCACCGAACCAATGCCGATGACAATGCCCAAGATCGTCAAACCCGACCGGACTTTGTTTGCCAGCAAAGCGGAAAATGTTTCCGTTAATAAATCGGTTATTTTCATGGTTATAATTTTGATTTAGCTGAACGAGAATTATCCGCATTCATTGATGTCCGACGGTTATTATTAAGCGAATCATTAACTATCAAACCGTCGCGCACGGTAATAATACGACGGGCGTATTCGGCCACCTCGCGCTCATGAGTTATGAGTATGATCGTGTGGTTATGATCTTCGTTCAATTTGCCAAATGTATCCAAAACAATTTCTCCGGTTTTGGTATCAAGATTGCCTGTCGGTTCATCGGCAAAAATTATCGATGGATCATTGACGAGAGCGCGCGCAATCGCCACCCGCTGCATTTGCCCGCCCGACAGCTGGTTGGAAGAATGAGTGTAATACTCTTCGGGCAATCCGGCCTTTGCCAATGATTCTTTGGCGCGCTTTTCGCGCCGGGATTTTTCCACCCCCGAATACACCAGCGGCAAACACACATTGCGCAAAACCGTGGCTCGCGGTAAAAGATTGAATGACTGGAAAACAAAACCGATTTTATTTTTTCTGATTTCCGCCAGTTGGTCGTCGCTGAATTTGGAAACATCCCGTCCGTCAAGAAAATACTCGCCGCTGGTTGGCGTGTCCAGCATCCCGATAATATGCATCAAGGTCGACTTGCCCGAACCGGATGGCCCGATAATGGCGACGAATTCGCCATCGTCAATCTTGAATGACAATCCTTTTAACACTTGAGTTTCAACGGTTCCGGTTTTATAGATTTTTGTGATATTTTTACATTCAATCATTATTATTAAGGCCCGAAAACAGGCCGATTAATCAAATTCATTTACTTATCTGGGTGCGCCTCCGCCGCCAAAGAATCCTGATAGAACCGAACCGCCGCCGGCCGATGTTTTGGCCGCGGCCTGCGTCGCGGTTTTTATCACCACGGTATCCCCTTCAACCAGACCGTCGGTAATTTCGGTATAATTATCATCGGCCAAACCCGCGGTAACCGCTTGCTGTTTAACAATAACGCCGTCTTCGGAACTGCCGCTAACCGCGCCGTCAACCGTCTGGGCGGGCATCATCACATAATTGCCGGCGGAGTTCGATTTAACCGCGGCGTTGGGAACCAGCAAAACATCTTGCTTGATGTTGGTGACAATCGCGGCGGTCGTGCTCATCCCGGGTTTAACCCGATCATCTTGAGTGTCGAAAGCGATCGTTACGCCATAACTGACAACGCCCGAACTGACAGTGCCGATAGCGTCAATCGCGCTCACATGGCCGGTCAGCGTCAAATCGGTTACGGCATCAAATGTCAGTGTCGCTTTTTGGCCGACTTTAACGCTCGCGGCATCAACCTCATTCAGCGAAATCGTGGCGATTTGGTTGTTGGTAATAATCGTCGCGATCGTCGCATTGGCGCTGATGGTATCGCCTTTTTTCACATCAACCGTCGCCACCAATCCGTCAAAGGGAGCCCTGATGGTATAATCGCTCAAGGTTTTCTTGGCATCGGCCAGCGCGGTTTCTTTTTGGGAAACGCTTAATTGCTGCGACTGATCGCTGATTTGATTCGTCAAACTCTCCAGCGTATTCAGCGATTGGGCTTTCTGATCAACTGTGTTTTTGGCGCTTTCCACGCTCTGCGACGCGCTCTTAATCGATTGCTGAATCGAAATCATATTCAGCAAATCCGCGTTAACTTGGGAAGCGTAACCGTTCAAACTATTAAGATGCGTGGTTGAAAATGATTGCGCTTGGCTGTTATTTTTTGATGCCGCGTCCTGATATTGCTGAATCAGATTAATAAGCGCCTTGGTGGCATTGGATATTTTTTTCGTGGCATCGTATGTGTCATCCACCATTTTGGAAATCGCCTCCGGATCAGAATAACGGCTGACGCTTTTATATTCTTTCAAAACACTGTCGTAGTCGTTCTTGGCAATCGCATAGGTCGAACTGACATCAAGCAATGATGAAACGGAAGAACCGTAAGATTTTATCTGGTACTGGTAATAATCCAGATAAGTGCCGCTGCTTTGGACGACGATATCGCTCGAACCGGACATAATATCGCTCAATCCCGACATTACCGCCGGCAAATCGGCAAACGCGGATACAATCGCGTTAAAAGCCTGTTCGTAAGTCTTGGACAAGTCGCTTTGGCTCGTGGCCAGATCATCTTTTGCCGACTGAAGCGCCTGCCGTGCTTGCGCCAAAGATTGCGAATTATTCTGGCTGGCCTGTTGCAAAGTCAATTTGGCGTTTTCCAAATTCGCTTGCGCCACTTCAACCGCCGCCTGCGCATCGGTCGAATCAATTCTCGCCAGCATATCGCCAAGCCTCACCGATTGTCCTTCAACAATATTCACCGCGACGATATCTCCCGCAATCTGAGATTTCACATCGACTTGATCGCTGGCCGCCACTTGCCCGCTACCGCTAACCGATTGCACGATATTCCCCTTGGACGCCGTTCCATAAGTATAAACCGTCGCGCCGGCGCTTTTATTGCCCGAACCGAAAAGAAAATAGCCGGCGGCCAGAATAATAACGAAGATAACAAAAGAAATTTTTTTATGCCGCTTGATCGCCGAAATTATATTTGCCATTGGTTTGATGTTTGTTTTTTATTAGACCTGCTGCCTAAAGATTTTCGTAGCGAGCCGCGTATCTTTTGAGCGAGAAAAACGAAGAAGGTCTGCTCGCAGTCTCGTTTTTAATAAAGCGAGGAAGGCATACTTAAACTAAGTCTGCCGCCGACTGATGAGTTTTTCGCAGCCAAAAGAGGCGCGGCACAGCAGGAAATCTTTGGGCAGTAGGTCTATTCTTTAATTCTTAACGCGACTAACCCCGAAAGCCTCGATTTGATCGCCGTGGCGGTTGCCGATGACCACGACCGTATCACCCACCGAAAAGTTTTCTCCGAAAGGCAAGCGCGTTTTTTTGGTGACGATAACGCGCAAATTCTCCCGCTGGCGGTTAACAATCACGAATTCGGTTTCCGAAATCTCACCGATCACCCCGCTATGAATACTATCGAAACGGCGCGGGCCGAGATCGCGGTAAAATCCGGTGCCGCAAGGGTGCCCCGCCATTCCCGCGGGATCATCCCCGCGGAAAGGCATTTCGGGCGAACAATGCGAAAGTATTCCGTGAAGCGGCGTACCGGCGACGATAACGCTTCCCGCGACCACGACCAGCAAAATCGCGATGGCCGAATAAAGCAAAGGCAGACGATAAGCAAAAGAATAGCGGCGCACCAATATTTCCAAAATGACAATGAAAAACAACACACTCAAAACCAATACCCACGGAATCGACACTAAAAATATCAAAATGCCGCGCCAACCGAAAATCGGCGCAACCCAAATACCGGTTTCGCGCGCGATAAAGAAGAATAAGCTCAAAAGATAGAGCACCGCCAGCGCCGCGACCATTGTTCCCGCCAGCCATAAAACGGCGCGCAAAACGAAATGCCACTTGGGCCTCATTTTGAGCTTCCCGCTTTTCGCGGCGGCGACAACCAATTCGCTGATAGATTTTTTTTGTTCGCCGTTATCCATGGAAATTATCTTTTATGTTTGGATTTTTCTTGATCATCGCTTTCTTCAACATCGCCTTTCCTCTCTGCAAGCGAACGCCCACGGTTGAAACCGGAAGCCGCATTATATCGGAAATTTCGCGATAATCCATTTCTTCAAAATAATACAATGCCAAGGGTTCCCGATATTTCACGGGCAGCTTTTCCAGATAAGAATCAAGCATCCGCCGCAAATCAATGCGCTCAACATCGCTGTCGGCGGTCTCTTTGGCCGTCGGATGCGGGAAAAAAACATCGAAATCGATGAAAGATATTTTTTCCGATTTTTTCTTTCTTAAGGCGTTAACGAATTCATTGTGCGCCACGCGGTATATCCATGGAGAAAATCTTCTGGAAGCGTCAAAACTGTTGATATTCACATACGCTTTCACAAAAACATCCTGCACGATATCTTTCACATCATCGGGATGCGAAAGAAACTTTCTCGCGTAGCGGGTGATTTTCTTCTCGTAGCGCCCCACCAACAGGGAAAACGACTCCGCATCGCCTTTCTGCGCGCGCCGCGCGATTTCTTCATCGGTTAACTCCTCCATATATGAATGCCGTTAAATAATTGATTTGTAAAACAAATGCTGTTTGACGGAACCGAAGCTTGGGAAGCTTCCATAAATAACTTCCTTATTCCTAATTCAAAAATTGACCGTAATTAAACTATTACAACCCGGTCTTGGTTTTATTTCAAAAAAATGCCTCGCGAACCGCCTCGGGACGGATAAGCAAGGCATAGTTTTTCAATAATCGGATTTATCCCGTTAATTCGCGGCTCCGCATTCTTCAAAGATCTTGGGCGCGGTTCTTCGCTGAAAATTGCCGTTATGCGATGCAGTATAAAAGTCGCCGCCTTCAAGTTTCGCGTAATAGCAGAAAAATTGCGAATACGATGAATTGTTAAGTCCGCAATAAACATAATCTTTGCCGCAAACCGCCGCTTTTGAAAGATATTGCACGGCCAGAGGATCCAGCGGGGCGATCGGCAAACTTTTGCCGATCTGCTCCGGATAACCGTATTTCCTGCCTCCGCAATCGCCGGCCTTCAAGCCGCAAGTATAATATTTGGCGGTTGTCTGATACCATATTTTTTGCGCGTCAACCAATTTTTGCATATCCAATTTTCTTTGTTCGTCCCTGCCGGCCGATGTTGACAAATCGGGAACCGCGGCGGTACTCGTGGCAACAGTGGTCGTGGCGACAGTACTTGTGGCGACAGTGGTCGTGGCCGCCGCGGGAATGAGATTTACGCCATCTTCTTCCGCCGGTCCGGCCGGTTCTTCAACAACCACCTTCACCGACGGATTTTCGACTTGGGCCGGTTCTTCCGCCGGCGCGGCCGGTTCCTCGGCAACTTGCGATGGAGTTGAAAGGCTGAAATATGAAACCAGCGCGGTTACAATCAAAATCATCGCTCCAAACACCGAAGCAACGATAACCAACGGCTTGTTCAGCTTCTTTTTGCCGACGATAACGGCATCATCCTCGCCTTCCAAAATTGCTTCTTCCCGCGCCGGCGCTTCCGATTCGGGCAAAACCGGTTCGGACGCCGGAGAAACCGGAGCCCGTAGCGAAACAAACGCCTCTTCAATCAATGAATCGCCCCATCCGGCTTCGCGCAAAGCTTTTTTAATCATCGGCTCGGCAACGCCTCTTTTGATCTCTTGTTCAATGTACTCTAACAATTGTTGTTCCATTGAAATAAATATTATTCAATATGCTTAATATAATTTTATATTACCATTTATTGTAAAAAATTGTAAAACAAATCCCGCAAGATTGCGGGAAACATCCATATGATCTTATGATTTTATGATTTTATGATTACTTTATTTTCAAAATTTCGTATTCCATTTTCCCCTTGGGCGTTTCCAAAATAATTTTACATCCGGCGCGCTTGCCGAAAATCGCATCGCCCAGGGGCGATTTATAAGAGATTTTACCGCTAAAAATATCCGCTTCGTCGGGCCCCACAATTTGGTATTCGTCCCGCGCCGCGCCGCAAGCAAGAACCACGGTGGATCCGATCTGGATATGATCGGAATCCGTATGGTCAACCACGCGCGCGCCGCCAATGATTGATTTTAATTCCGAAATCCGGCCTTCCAAAAATCCCTGCTGTTCTTTGGCTTGATGATAGGCGGCATTCTCCTTGAGATCGCCGAATGAAATGGCGTAATTCAATTTTTCCGCCAGCTCCCGCCGGGTAACATTTTCCAAAGTATCCAATTCCTTCTTGAGCTTTTCCAGCCCCTCGGGCGTTAAATAATTTTCCATATCGTCATATTATAACTTTTGCGAATTTTGTAAACTGATCATCCCGCTCCCGACCGTCCCGTTACCGATGTTGCCCGAAGTTATGGCATGTCCCATTGGGGGTATAGGGACAATGGGACTGCTGTCAAAAGGCAAGGCAACTTTGGCAGCGGGACGGCCAAAAGGGCGGTTTCAATTTCGGCGCTGGGACGGTTGGTTTTCAATTTCTTGCCGCAATTTCCAACCATTGCCATAACCAACAAGCCCGATATATGACTGAATTGTTTCAAATTTACCATTTTTTATTCTGATATTTTCAAACATTCTCTTTTTGGTCGTTGTCCTTAAAACCCGATGATCCGGAAAATGAACCCAACCGAGAAAATCAATACCCGAAAAGACGGTCCGTATAAAAACCTTATCTGGATGCATAGATAACTTCAATTTTTGCCCTAAAAATTCTCGCATCAACGGTAAAATGTTTTCAACATATGCTCGGTTCCCCGAAAGAACGGCAAAATCATCGGCATAACGAAGATAAAACTCCGCTTTGAGGCGGTGCTTCGCAAACTGGTCAAATTCATTCATGTAAATGTTGGATAAAAGTTGGGATGTCAAATTACCCAAAGGAAGACCTTTGCCTTTGGTGCTTGAATAAAAACTTCCAACAATGGCCGAAACAAGCCAAAGGATATTCTTGTCTGGAATATATTGCGCCATTATGCCTAACAAGATTGTCTGATCGATGCTTGCAAAAAATTTTCTTATATCGCATTTAAGCACCCAAACCGTTTTGGTGTTATTTTTGGAAACAACATTGATAAATTTATTAAACCTACGAAGAGCTCGATGCGTCCCCTTGCCCATCTGGCAGGAATTTGAATCAGCAATAAAAGTTTTAGCAAAAAACGGCGCCAGTTTCCGGTACAGCGCATGATGCAACAGCCGATCCCGAACGCTTGCCGTGTGAATAACGCGCGGCTTCGGATCGGATATCTTAAAGATTCGATATACAAAATGGGCGTATGTTTTCGCCGCAAGCGCGCGGTGAAGCGAAATAATATTTGCCATGAGATTTCGCTCAAAACCCTGAACATCCGCGCGCGATCGTTTTCCTTTTGCAAATTCCGTCCACGCTTCAAGCAAATTTTCGAGCGAAATGATATGATTATATGTATGTTGATATTGAATTCTGGACATATCCATGAAGTACCGCCACCGCGAATTTTACCGGTTTTGGGCAAGGTGAAAGAATCGTATCTTTTATGGTACAAATTTTATCAGGAATTACCCAAAACACATCGCTACTCTCTGGGCCAGCGCATTGATACATTGTTTATTGAAGTAATAGAAGCGATCGCGGCCGCCAGTTTTCTTTCGCGAGAAGAAAAGCATCCATATGTCCGACTGGCAATCAAAAAAATGGATACGCTTCGCGTACTTCTTATGATTCTCTGGGAAACCAAATCGCTTGATAACAAAAAATACATCGCGCTTTCCGTGAAGCTTGACGAAGCCGGCAGGATGCTTGGCGGCTGGAACGGACAGCTATCAAAACAAAACTCTCCCGTGAAAACGGGGGAGAAATGAAGAGAGTTGCGAAACGGCGAGCGCGAACCCGTTGTCGCGATTCCACCGGTTGCCGGGCTTGTCCCAATACGCGTTCAGCCGGACGCCATCGTCATTGCGGTTCGCGCCAAGGAGGTTTGGATCGCCATCGGAATTGCGCGAAATATCGCCTATGCCACCACCCCTTGAATACTCTTGGGATTGAATCGAATCCGGCATCGCAATGCCTTAATATCTCGCGCCAAGTATCTTCTTTTTTGAAGTTTCTGCATGCGCCGCCCTATCCGCAGCCGTAACCGCGAATATTCCCGACGCATGGATACTGGGTTCGGCGGCGAGAAGCCTTAACCGCTCGCACATTCACCTACTGCCAAAATTGAGTATATCATTATTTTATTAAAAAATCCCAATTCCGACAGATCGAAAAAGGGATAAGGACTAAGGGTCAAAAAACCAAAGTTCAAAGACCATAAGTCCCAAAATCTAAACTTGCGAAACGGCGAGCGCGAACCCGCCGCCGCGATCCCACCGGTAGCCGGGCTTGTCCCAATACGCGTACAGCCGGACGCCATCGCCATAGCGGTACGCGCCAAGGAGGCTCGGATCGCCATCGGAATCTTTGATGGGCTCGTGCATTACCACGATCCACCAAAGCCCCATGGCCTCGATCTCCTCATCCGTGAACATCTCACAAATCAGGCACACAACCTCGGCATTCGGCTTCCCAAATTTGCGCTTATCGCCCTCGGCGCGGATATTCTTGGTAATCCGCTCGTCATCCTCAAAGCGTTCTCCCTTAAGGACGGCGACCTCGGTCGTCACGCCGCTGGTCGGTTTGAAAGCCGATGAAAGAAGTACGCTTTTGGCGTAGCTTCCGACACGAAATTCTTTACTCTCAAGGCGTTCAATCCACTGTGCCCCGGTCGTGCCATCAGAAGTGACGGTGAAATAAATCACGCCGCCCTCCTCCCGCCAATTTCGAGAGGCAGAAACTGTTATCTCGCCGCGAAGGAAGGCCAAAGCCTTGTCGTGGCCGCCAAGCATTTTCACTATTGCGTTCAACTGGCCGGCGGTAAGGCCGGCGGATGCGAATTCTTGACTCATTTTTTTCTCCCCTGCCCTGACTCGGGCATTTTTCCTCTAATCCGAGGCAGAGCTATGAACCATTGCGGCCATAGCCAGGAATCCCGATCTCTATCAAGGGACTTTTGGCTATGGCCGATAGCAAGTTTATATTAAGAACAATGCAATCATTAAACACCTATTATTATATTTTGTCAAGGGTTAGACTACATTTATTTAATATTCGCACTTGCACTCGCCCCCGCCAAGCGCCCGGTTGACCAGCACTGTTGAAGATTAAAACCGCCGGTTACGCCATGGACATTGATAATCTCGCCGGCGAAAAACAAATTGTTGATGGTTTTGGAACGCATTGTTTTATCGTCGATTCCTTCCGGCTCCACCCCGCCGGCGGTCACCATTCCGGTCTCGATTTCCAACAATCCGGATACCGTCAGACGCAAATCCCGCATCGCCTCAACCAACCGCCGCCGCTCCTCTTTGGTGACATCGTTAACCGTCTTGGCGGGATTCGCGTTGGCAATCTGCGCGATCGCCGGCGATAATCCCGAAGGAATAAAATCCGCCAAACAATTTTTCAAAATTTTATTGGGATTGTTTTGAAAATTTTCCAGAATGTTTTTCTCCAATTCGTCGCGGTTTAACGCGGGCAAAAGATTTAAAGAGATCACTACTTCGCTTTTTCCCGGCAAATCCCCGATTCCGGCGCTGATGTTTAAAATCGCCGGGCCGCTCAAACCGAAATGGGTGAATAAAATCTCGCCCGCGTCCGAAATTATTTTCTTTTGGTTCCGGAAAACGGTTATACCGGCGCGTTTCAAGCTTATTCCCGCCAAATCCTTTACCCACGGTTCTTTGATCTTCACCGGCACCAGCGCCGGCGCCAATTTAATGATCTTATGGCCCAAGGTGTGCGCCCAGTCATAACCGTCCCCCGTGGAACCGGTGCCCGGATATGATTTCCCGCCGGTGGCAATAATATAATTTTTCGCGCCGATAGTTTCGCCGCCGGCAATAATAATTGAAGAAATCGAATTATCTTTTTTGTTGATAGTCGCGACCTTGCGGCCGTAAATCATTTCCACCCCCAGATTTTTTAACCGGCCGACCAAAGCTTCCAAAACATCGTCAGCCTTGCCGCTTCCGGTCAAAACTCGCCGGTTGTTTTCAACCATGGTTTCCACGCCCAACTTATTAAAAAACTCAACACTGTCCTTTGGGCCGAACTCGGAAAACGCGTGGAACAAAAACGCGCCGGTTTCGCCATAATTGGCGACCAGTTTGCGCAAATCAAGCTCAAGGTTGGTCAAATTGCATCGCCCGCCGCCGGTCAACAAAAGTTTTTTGCCCGGAGTTTCGTTTTTCTCGATCAAAACCACCCTTGCCCCGATTTCGGCGGCACTGATCGCCGCCATCATTCCGGCCGGCCCGGCGCCGATCACCGCCACATCATAATTATTTTTATTATCCGCCATTTTTTTATTAATATCGCTTTGAATTACGGGCTTCGTAATCCAAATTAATATCGCCAAATCCAAGATATTATTTCCAAAATTTGTCTAATTATTTTTTCCCGGCCGGCCCTCGCCATCCTTATGGTATTTAATATTCGATAATCCGATGATAATCCCGGCGCAAATAATTGCAATACCCGCGTAATAAAATGCGTTTGATACCGTTTGCGCCTCCGCCAGCGCGCCGGTTTGCGCCAACAAAAAGTTCCAGTCGTGATTGCCGCCGCCCAGCAAAGACAAATTCATTTCAACCGCGTCCGCGGCATAGCGCGCCACATTGACAAAGCTTTGGCCAAGCCAAAATGAAACAATTCCGACTGAATAAAAATCGCGCTTGAACAAAAAATATAAAACAAAAACCATCGGCGCCAGCAATTGCAGAATCGTTCCGCCGGCGACATTCAAGAATTCGCCGAATGGAAAAAACAAAACATGTCCGGCTTCATGCACCACCAAATCGACATTGTCAAAAAAATGAAATCCCTGCCGGTCCGCCGCGCAATAAATAAAATAAACCGCGGCCAATGAAAAAAATATCGCCTTTAAAAAACCTTTTGAATCGACTCTTCCGATCATTGTGCTCATTTGCCCATAATAACAAAAAACCACCCTTTATTGAAAGGATGGTTTTTGATTCGAAACAAACTATTCAATCTCGTAGGTGATGTTTGCATTCACGGTAATTTTGTTTTGGCCGGTCTGAATATTGGGCGACGGC
Source organism: Candidatus Nealsonbacteria bacterium DGGOD1a (assembly GCA_022530585.1). Classification (NCBI taxonomy): domain Bacteria; phylum Candidatus Nealsoniibacteriota; species Candidatus Nealsonbacteria bacterium DGGOD1a. The sequence goes on along the minus strand of CP092821.1, from coordinate 276,914 downwards.
ACGCTTTCCTCGCCCGCCCCCATATCCTTGGCCGCGTAATTCAACTGGTAAACCGGAGCGTAACCGCCATCGTTATAATTCAATATCCGCACCAATTTCACGCCCAAATCCTTCGCCAATTTTTCCGCTTTGGTTTTGGCGTTATCAATCGCGATCTTGCGCGCTTCGGCTTGGGCCTCATCGGGTTTATCGAGCGTAAATTGCAAATTGCCCGCCTGATTGGCGCCCGCCGCGGTCAACTCCTGGATAATCTGGCCGATTTTTGTCAAATCCCTCATTTTTACGGTCAGCGTCTGGGTGATATCGTAACCGGAAAGAACCTGTTTCCCGGACGGATAATAAACCTGCCGGCTAACCGCCATATCATCCGATCCGGCGACCGATCCGGCCTCCGGCGCCGAAATTGAAACCGGCGCCGCGGCTTCTTTGACATAATCATAACGCGGAGCGACATTGAATCCCGTGGTTTGCAAATCGTTCTCGGCTACGCCAAAACTTTTCGCCGCGTCAATAATCGCGTTCATTTTCTTGGTATTGTCGGCCATCGCCGCGTCCACAGTTTTGGCAAAGCTCACCACTGAAAAATTCATCACCGCCAAATTGGGATCCTTATAAACTTCGCCGTTGCCGGAAACCGAAATCGTGCTCTGCGCGGCCGCGTCGCGGCCAACATACTTGCTGGCCTTGGCGGCGTTGAACGCCAGAACCAGAACATAAACCGACAGCGCGACCAGCAAAACCGCGACGATCGCTTTGCCGATCTTTGAATTTCCGCAATACATATTGTTTGTTTGATTTTCCATTTTTGATTATTAATTAATTTTAGAATTGAAAATACCGACCTTTAGCGAACATATCCGACATCAACCGCTCCCTGAACCGGATCGCTGTTAATGTATGAAATCAACCACGCGCCGGTTATCGCCGCCGACACCAGCACCACCGCGACATACATCCAATTCGTTTCCCTCTCTTTAGAAATAACTTTTAGATTCATATTTTTCAAATTATAATTTGTTAATTTGATTATAGCAGATTATCGCGGCCGGCGATACGCAAGCCGAGGATTGACCTTCGCATTCACGCCATTCATCGCCGCAAATTCGTTGAGGATTGACCTCCCAAAAGCTGAGGCCAAACCTCCACAAATTTGCTCCCCGGTGAGCGGTTGTTATCCTCCCTTCCTTAAGAATCCCGAAATGGTCTTTTTTTATTATTTTTATACCCCGTCAGCTTGCTGCGGGGAACAAAAAGAATGAGGATTCCAAAGGAAACATCCTTTTTTATTTCGCCGCAAAAAGCTTGTTCTTTGCGGTTTCGATGTCGTCAACAAAAAAAATTTGGGTGCCGCGGTTGCTTTCGTAGATGAAGTCTTTGAGGGTTGGGCTGGCATCGGAAAAATCACCGACGATGGCCAGTTTGACTTGATAGGTAACGAATTTTTGCAAGATTTCGCCGGCAATGCGCGTGCTCAAATCAAAAAATCCCGGAATGATGTTTTTCCGGCCGATGATTATTTTCCGCGCGCCCCGCAATCGTGGATCGACCATCAAATCCAGCGCGTCCCGCTCGTTGTTAACAATTATTTCATCGCTCGCCGCCTGCCCGATCTTGTCCCCGCATTTTTCATAAATTATAATTTTCATATTTGCGAATCCGACAGCTTTCGGAGCTTGCCCCCGGAAGATAGATAATTGATTCCGCATTTATCTCGCCGCTTCATCCAAAATAACAATTCCCCCCATTATTTTCAATCTCGGAATGGCGCGGCGAACGCGATCAATCCCATGTTTTGTCGTATGAAAAAAGGCCGTTCTCCCATCGGCCTTTTTCCATTTTATCGACAACCGATTAAAACCGCTTATTCCGGTATTGATCCGCCAAAACCGTGGCCCCCGCGACCATGCCCGCCGCCGGCAAATCCCATACCGACCATGGGCAGATATTCTTCGGAAATTCCATTGCCTTGCGCCCATTGCTTCAAAGCTTCGCGCTGCGCTTCCATTTTGGTTTTTTGTTCTTCCATTGCCGCTTTGCGCTCTTCTTCGGTCATATTTTTAAATTCAGTCCTGTTTTCGCCTCTATCGGCTTCCCGCGCGGTTTCCAATTCCGCTTTCTTGGCTTTGATTGCCGCCGCTTGCGCTTCGGTCAATTTTCCTTCGGAAACCAATTTGTCCAAACGGCTTTCGAATTGCTCTTGGCGTTTTGTTTCCATTTCCTCGCGATTGGCTTGCATTTTTTCGCGTTGCTGGTCAAACACCGCCTGCACTTGGGCTTCATCCAAATTAAATTTCTGCGCGATTGCCGCCGCGAGGTCTTTGCCTCTCATCGCCGATTCGTTGGCGTAGACCGCGCCGACTCCGGCGCACGCCGCGCAAAATATCATAATCGCCACGGCCACAATTTGCTTTCTTTGCAATTTTTTCATATGATTTTTATTTTTTATTATCGCTCAACCCGGGTTATATTTTTTATTACAATTTACCGAAAATTATATTTCGCGATTCATCTATTTTATCCATATTCGCAACACCAGCCTCAAACTAACAAATTGTCGCGCCAAACGCAACCCAAAAACCGCGGCGGCGGCGCGGCTTATTTCTGAAAGAATGCGGATTATTTTTGGATGTGGGCAAGGTGGTATTTGTAATCATCGTAGTTGCCGATGTAACCGGTCAGTTTGCCGTCCCGCACATCCCAGATGTAATTGCAGGCTTCATTGAGAATATAGCGGTCGTGGCTCACCAGCAGAATGGTGCCTTTGTATTCTTTGAATACCTTGGTAATCACTTCTTTGCTGGGCAAATCAAGATGATTGGTGGGCTCGTCAAGCAATAAAAGATTCACCTTTTGCAAAATCAGCTCGGCCAAAGCCACGCGCGCGCGTTCTCCGCCCGAAAGACAGCGAATTTGTTTTTTCTCGACATCCGCGGGCGAGAACAGCAACGCGCCCAGAACGCTGCGGATTTTTTCCTCGGTTTCCGGAGTTTTTGACGCCACTTCGTCCAGAATTATTTTGTCCGGATCAAGCTCTTCGTGCGCCTGCGCGTAATAACCGATGATCGCGCGGCTGTCGATAGTGATTTTGCCTTTTAAAAGCGGCATTTTGCCCAGCACGCTTTTGAGTAAAGTCGATTTACCCATGCCATTGTTGCCGATAATGCCCACTTTATCGCCCCATTCAACTTCAAGCTTGCCACCCAATGAAAACAACGGTTTTTCTTCGGGACCGATGCTGATACCGTCGAATTTCAGCACGCTGCGGCAAAGTTTGCCGCCCGCGTCAAAGCGTATTTTGATGTCTTTGGCCGTTTCCTTGGGAAGTTCGATTTTATCCATTTTTTCCAGCATTTTAATACGGCTCTGCACGGCGCTCGCCTTGGTCGCCTTGTAGCGGAAACGGTCGATGAATTCCTGCTGTTCCTTCAAATAATGCTGTTGGATTTTGTAATCTTTTTCCAGTTTCGCGCGCCGTTCTTCTTTTTCCGCGACATATTCCGAATACCGGCACTGGTATTTTTCCAAGCCGTTTTTGGTCAGTTCATAGGTCTTGCCGCACACCTTGTCCAGAAAATAGCGGTCATGCGAAACGCAAACAATCGCTTTGTTCCAATGGATCAAAAAATTCTCCAGCCATTCCGAAGTTTCAATATCCAAATGGTTGGTGGGTTCATCCAGCATGATCATATTCGGGTTCATCAGCGCCACTTTGGCCAGCGCCAGCTTGGTGCGCTCCCCGCCGCTTAAAGTGGCCACGGTCCGGGTCCACGCCTCTTTGGCAAAACCGAAGTCGATCAACAATCGCTCGATCAAGCCCTCATAGCGATAACCGTCGGCCGTTTTGTAATCTTCAAGAAGTTTTAAATAATCGGCGACTTCGCTTTCGGAAAGACGGCTCAATTTCTCTTTTGCCTCATAGTCATTCTTGCGCGAAATCAAATCGCGCATTTTGGGACTGGCCGAATGTATCTCGTCGAACACGGTGTTTTGCAGCGAATCCCAATGAGTTTCCTGCGGCAAATAACCGATGCGGGCATTGCGATGCAATTCGCGCGAACCTTCGTCGGCGTCCTCGATGCCGATAATAATTTTCAACAATGTGGTCTTGCCCATACCGTTGGCGCCCACGATGGCGATCCGATCACCCGGCATTACGCGCATGCGCGCGGCCGAAAACAGCTCTTCCTTGCCATAGGTTTTTGAAATATCCTTGATAATCACCAAAGGATCGCCCGCGTTGACGCCGATATTTGTTCCCAAATTTTTCGGAATATTGATTTTCTTGGCCAAAGTCTCTTTTGGCGTGATTTTTATTTTATCTTTTTTCATGAATTTCGCCCGATTTTCTGCCGCTTGCCAACAAAAAAACAGGGGTATTAACAATTGCTTACTCAAGCAAACAAACCGTCTTTAAAACGGCCGGTTAATCCCCTGCGGTCACATCGTCAACTTTGTTTCCTGATAATCGAAAAATATTTTCATATTATTTTGCCAACAATTATTATTATAAAATAAAAAAATGGAAAAAGCAATATTTTACGCGGCAACCCCTCACTGGGAACGGAATTTCAAGGGTCTATCCCTCGTTAATGCGAGGGTTAGACCCTTGAAATTCACCCCGAATGCTTTCTTGCCAGGGTCTAACCCCTGCGATTACACAGGGGATAGACCCTTAAAATACAAACCCCAGTGAGGGGTTACTTTACGCGAAAACCAATGATGATATAATCATTTTATAAGAGCTCTTTACTTTATATGCGCATCCTTTGAACCTTTCGGGTCAAAGAACGCACCTATGAATAAAGAAAAGAATACTTATGGTATTTTTTTCTTTATTTTCCGGCTTCTCCGCCCATAGCGGAGGAGAACAATTCAAAGACGCGCTTTCGGCGCGTTTTTGAATTAACGGCAATTCATAGTATGATAACCAAATAATTACCATAATGGCACATCCGCGCACCACGAAAATCCGCGACAAACTGGCCCGCCTTAAATATCATATCGGCCGGAAAGAAAGAATCGGCATTGCCGCGGCCGGCGCCGTTTTGATCTTCGGCGCCGTCTGGTGGGCGGCACTCCCCCTGCCGCGCGACTATGAAACCGATATTCCCCGACAGCCGCGATCATACATCGTTTCGCCCATCGCCTGCGGCTATTCCCGGGAAACCGGCAATCTGATATCCTTACGATTCAAACCGGCGGAACCGGCAATCGAAAATATGCCCGCGCATAAAATTGAGGAAATCGCTTCGGAGGCGAAAACCGTGATCACTTTTAACGATGTTTCCGAGATTGACGGACAATTCAACTATGAAGAGATCGTCGACAGCCCGCTCATCGACTCAATCAACTGCGATATCAAAGACGGCAATCTGGTCATCGAAATCAACCGCAAAGGCGCTTATCTGCCGGCGCGGATGGAAATTCAAAACTCCCGGGCAATAATCGTTCTGGAGCCGGCAACCAAAGATTACCCGATAATTTCCAATCAGAAACCGGCCGACAACTCCGCCGCCTTTCCCGCCCTGCACCCGATCAGTTTTGACGCGGCGCTGTCCGGCCCGCTGAAAAACGCATCGGTTCTTTTTCAAGGGAAACCCGCGAACTTTGCCGCAACCGCGGCGAACGGCAACAATTATCATTTTTCATTCAACGAAACATTGGAAATCGACCGCGATTACACCGTGAAAGCGATCATTACCGACAATCAAAACCGCACCACTGTCAGTACTTGGACTTTTACCGGCCAGATTCCCGGCGCGGCGGCGTTAGGGAAAGACCGTTTCAAATATCTTGGCTGGTGGGGCCAGATTAACAGCAACGGCGTTGCCGTGAGAAAAGGTTTCGCGATAACTTCCGACAAAATCGGCACACTGTCATCGGCAAACCGCGTGAAAGTTTTGAAAGAAGTTTACGGAGATTGGGTGGACGGTAAAAATCTTTGGTACCAGATCGACGGCGGAATGTACGCGGGCGCCTATGTGTTTTCCGATTATGTGACGCCAATGGCGCAACCCCTGCCGCCGCAAAAATTTTCTATTCCAGAAAAAGTCGGAATCGGGGAAAAATGGATTGATGTCGATTTGACAAAAAAAATCCTCACCCTTTTTGATTATGATAAACCGGCATTTGCCACCTACATCTCGCCTGGACGATCCGAAAACCCCACCCAAACCGGAACCTATCGAATATGGTACAAACTGGCCAAAGCAAAAATGCAGGGCGGCCCGCCCCTGCATAGCTACCAATATAACCTGGAAAACATTCCTTGGACAATGTATTACAATTACGACTACGCGATCCACGGCACCTATTGGCACGATAGATTCGGCACGGTGCAATCCGCGGGTTGCACCAATATGACGCAAGGCGACGCCAAATTTATTTTCGAAAACACTCTGCCGCGACTGCCCGAAGGCGAAAAGGGCGTCTTCGCCCGCGAAAAACCGAATTCCGGCCACGGCACCGGCACCGTGGTCCACAATCACGAATGAAAAAAATCCAAAAAATATTAAAGCGCCAAAAAAAGAAATTGGCTCTTGCCGCCGCGATCGCGGCGCTGTTTATCGTCTATGCCCATCTGGAAACCTACCGGGTGGAAATAAAGGCGATCACTGTCAAAAACAACGATCTCCCTTTGGAATTCTCCGGCAAAAAGATCGTCTTTATCTCCGATACGCACTGCGGCGAGTATTTCGATCCCAAGCGCCTTGGTTCAATCGTCGAACGGATTAATCTTCTGGCCCCCGACATCATCCTCTTCGGCGGCGATTATGTCAGCCGCGACGGCAAAAACACTACCGCCTGTTTCGCGGAATACGCCAAGCTGGCCGCGCCTCTGGGAAAATTCGGCGTCTTGGGCAATCACGATATCGAAGCCGGCAAAAATAACATTATTGAAGCAATGCTGGCCGCCAAAATCGTTCCCTTGGTCAACGAGAACCGCGCCATCGCCATCGGCAACCGCGCGATCACCGTCGCCGGCACCGACGAAACTTGGTACGGCACGCCCGATGGCGCCGCCGCCATGGCCAACGCCGCCGACTTCACGGTTTATCTTAGTCATGACCCCGCTTATTTCGAGGAATATACCGACAACCGCGCCAAATTGCTTTTGGCCGGGCACACCCATGGCGGGCAAGTAACCTTATTCGGGCTATCGATGGCAAACTTGGCGCACCGGCATAACTACAAATACGGTCAAGGAATATACGAAGAACCGAACCGAACCATTATCGTTACCAACGGCATCGGCGCCACCATCCTGCCTCTGCGTTTTTTCGCCCGCCCGCAAATCAATGTCATTATTCTGGAAAAATAAACCTGTGACCGTTTCCGTTTAAAATTATCGCCTTTTGCAAAACTTTCGCCTATCTGTCCAATCCGCACAAATTTTCTCCGGGTCTGCGTTTCCCACAAAACAAAAACCAACACTTCAATATCCCGCAGACTGCAAAATATCAATATCCGCGATTACCGGCATTCTCACATTCTCAAGAATGTTGGAATGTTTACATCAATATCAATATCAATACAAGGTATTGTTATTTTACCATCGCTTCTTGTTCAGGATACCACCAGGGAGAACAAACCAAAAGCATTTTTAATTTGCCCAAATAGGCGAACGGCATCCCCGCCGGCACGATAACCAAATCGCCAGCGCCGCAATTTTCAACCGCGCCGCCGATCTCAAAACTTCCGCCGCCCTCCAGAATATAATACGCAAAAATACATTCTTTTTGAATGATCTTTGTTTGATGCCCGGCTTCAGTTTCAATAATCGAAAATTCAATTTTATCCGTAAGGAATTTTGATTGAAATGTTGTCCCTTTATGGCCGACTTTCTCAAACGAATAATTTCCGGGCAAATGAAAAATATGTTCCATAATTTTTTGATTTGATAATTTTAGCGATAGCTAAAAATGTAAATGACCCTGCGGCAAGACCGCAGGGCGTTCGCAGCTACAATTCAAACAATCGTAACTGGCTCACATCTTTTGGTCTGCCTTGGTTTTGAATGTATCGCTCAATAACTTTCCTATTACCGCGTGCGCTGATCGTAGCGATATAATAGCCGTCTGTCCAGAACTCTCCACCCCAGAGTTCTTTTTTAATTTCGGGAACTTGCCGGAACACCTCGCGCGCGGTAATGCTTTTTATTATTTTGATAACCTGGTCGCCGGAATACTTCGGCAGGAATCTTGCCAGAATATGGGCGTGGTCTTGGTCGAATCCCACATGGCTGATCTCAATGGCGTACCGTTCCATAAATCCTTTCAGGCTCTCGACAATTGCGGCAATCACCTTTTCGTTCAGTAATGCTTTGCGATATTTGACCGTAATCTGGATGTGGTAATAACATTCGGAAACATTGTGGTACCAACGCCAGATATCCCGCTTTTCTTGCTCCATATTGGCTTATTGTAACACGGACGCGCTTTCGCGCGTGATGGTAGGGGGATATCCCCCTACCAAACCACCCCCTTAAGTTGTTCCCTGCGGCAAGACCGACAGGGTGAAAACATTATCAAATTTAATTGCGGGATTGGATTTTGGCGCAAATTTCGGAGATGAAGTCGGATTTGGAAATGGCGCGGGCGGTTTTGGCACCACGGTCGCGCACGGCTAACACTTCAGATTGCATCTCTTTATCGCCCACCACCAAAACATAGGGAACTTTTTCGCCCGCGGCTTTGCGGATCTTATTGCCCAAAGTTTCATCGGCAAAATCAACTTCAATGCGGATGCCCGCCTGCCTGAATTCATCGGCAAGTTTTTGGCAGAATTCAATATGCGCTTCTCCCACCGATAAAATTTTCACCTGAACCGGAGACAGCCAAACGGGAAACGCACCGGCATAGTGTTCAATCAACAGTCCGATAAATCTTTCAAACGAACCGAATAGCGCGCGGTGCAACATATACGGTTTTTCCTGCTCTCCTTTTTGGTTTGCAAACAACATATCGAATCTTTCCGGCAAATTAAAATCGAATTGCAAAGTTGAGCATTGCCACTCGCGACCAAGGGCATCTTTGATCTTAAAGTCCAATTTCGGCCCGTAAAACGCCGCCTCGCCCAATTCCTCTTTGAAATTAAGGTTTTTCTCTTTTGCCACATCGCACAAAACGCTTTCGGTAAATTCCCAGCCTTCATCGTCGCCGGCGTAATGCTCTTTATTCTGCGGATCGCGCAACGAAAGATAGACATTAACCGAATCCATCTTGAAACCGAATGAATCGTAAATAAATTCAATAAAATCAACCACGCGCTTTAATTCATCCTTAACCTGGTCTTTGCGGCAAATGATATGCGCATCATCCTGCGTAAAACCGCGCACCCGCGTCAATCCGGAAAGCTCGCCTTTTTTCTCAAAGCGATAAACCGTGCCGCACTCGGCCCAACGAAACGGAAATTCGCGGTACGAATGCAAATCATTTTTATAAATCCGGACATGAAACGGACAATTCATCGGCTTGAGCAAATATTGTTCGGATTCTTCAACTTTTTTGCCGGCTTTCAAATCCTCTAATGACTGGCCCACTTCCATCGCCGGATACATGCTTGATGAATAAAAACCCCAATGGCCGGATTTTTCCCACAACCGGCGGTTGCCAATGTGAGGCGAACGGACCAAATCATATCCGTTTTTCAAATGCTGGTCATACCAAAAATCTTCGATCACGCGCCACAACATCGCACCCTTGGGATGCCAAAGCGCCAATCCCAATCCGGCATCTTCATCAATATGGAACAAATCCAGCTCTTTGCCCAGCTTGCGATGGTCGCGCTTTTCCGCTTCTTCTTGATTTTTTAAATAATCATCCAATTCCTTTTTGTTTTCAAACGCCGCGCCGTAAACGCGAGTGAGCATTTGATTCTTTTCATCGCCCTTCCAATACGCGCCCGCGATCTTTGTCAATTTGAACCCGTCAATCGGCAAATCATTGGCCGCTTCCGCATGCGGCCCGCGGCACAAATCGACAAACTCGCCGCTTTGATAAACCGAAACTTCTTTTTCGCCTTGAATTTCCAAATCGGCCGCGATTTCCAATTTGAACGGTTGATCGCGAAAAATCTTTTTGGCCTCGTCAATGGCAATTTCTTTTCTTTCAAATTTAACCCCGCCGCCGATCAGCTTTTTCATTTTGACCTCGATTTCCTTTAAACTTTCGGGCGACAGCTTGTTTTGGCCCAAATCAAAATCATAATAGAAGCCGTTTTCGATCGCCGGGCCCATTCCGAACTTCGCCTCCGGATATATGCTTTTAACAGCCGCCGCCATTATATGCGCCAGAGAATGGCGGATAACTCCAATATCGTATTTTTTGCTCATATTTTTATTTGATGGTCTTGAAAGGGTCGAACCCTTTTTAAAAAGGGTTCGACCCTTTCAAGGAATAATTATGTAAAAACCTCGCCCCAACGCTAAATCATTGAATTCAGCATTAGGGCGAGGTTTTTGTTCCCGCGGTTCCACCTAAATTATTCCAAGCAAAACGCGAAATAATTTATCCTGAGTAAACGAAGGATAAATTATTCCAATTGGAATATCTTGTTTTTTGCCTCAAAGTTTGGATCTTGCGATTGCCCGATGAATGTTCGGACAGCCCGGTTGGTGGCCGCGCCGATCGCCTTTTGGCAAATATTCGATTGTGTTCTAATCCTACACTCCCGCCATAATTTTGTCAAAATTTTCCGGAAACATAACGGTAAAGCTCCAAAAAAGTGGCGTTGCTCCAGGCTTGATTGGGGCAACCGGCGGATTCATAGATTGCCGCGGAACTGATTTCGCCGGCACAACCGATGGCGCCGTTCCATAATATGTCGTTTTTGCTCGCTTCAAAAATTTTTTCTATGTGATTTTTAAACTTTTTTTTATCGACGCGAGCCATCGCGATAGCGGCAATGTTGTTGATCCAAAACCAACTGTCGCCGTTGTGATAGGCCGCGGGATTTTCTCCGGTGTCGCGGCCGCAAAACCGCGGATCGTTTTTATCGATCGTGGACAAACCGCCCCAATCAAGCCACAGCTTTTCCAGCGCGACCGCAAAACAAACGCTCCATTCTTTTTTTGAAAGCAGGCCGGGATAAATATAGGCCGCCAAAAATATATTGGGCCGAATCGTCAAATCCAATTTGTCTTTGTCGGTATCGAACCGGTCGCCGAAATTCTTTCCGTCGAAAAACAGTTTTTTGACATCCCGCTTTAACTTGCTTTCCAAACTCAAATAATATTCTTCTTGCTTTTTATCATCCGCGAAATCCGCGGCCAGTGCGTACATATTGAGCCGCAATGATTGTATTTCAATCGCCGCGCCGGTTCTGTCCAAACTGTCCATCCAAGTTTTTTGGCCGGCCAAGTTTATCGCCAAATTGCCGCGCGCGTTATTTTTAAGAAAATACTCAATCGAATTGTTTAGACATTCGCGAACCGCGGCGATTTCTTTTATATTGAATTTGCCGGACCGATAAAAATCGGATGCGCGCAGGAACAACCAGCCGATACCGTCGGCGGTATCAAAATGAAAATCATTCGCCTTTAATTCGCCCATCTGCCGCCAAAATATCTCAAGCGCGGTTTTCCGGTCAAATTGGCTCAAACCTTTCAGCGAAACCGCTTCGTCCCTCTGCCAAAACTGGAAAAACCACGGCAGACCGGCGCGCAAACCGACAACCGCGCCGATGCGGGCGTAAAGCGTTTCCAAAGCATTTTGGGCGCAAAATTCGGCCGCCTCTTTTTCTCCGATAGGGGGTTTCCCTCCGGGAAACAATCCCAAAAAACTTGCGGATGCCTTGATGTTGCCGTATTTTTTTTGCGCCTCCCTCTTGAATTTTTCAAAGTCGCGCCAATTTTTTCGCGCGGCGTTTATCGCTTCATCTTTTGAAAAACCAACCGCGAAAACCAATTTTGCCGCGGTAATTGCCGCGGGCTTGAAAACCCATCTCTCCCAAGGCGCGGATCCGCGGCCGCGATCAAATCCGTAATCGCGCAAAATCCATTCTTCCTTTATTTCCGCGGCCGTTATATCGCCGAGAACGGCGATAAAAACTTCGGGAAAACCGGAACTTTTCCCCTCGCGATAACAAATCAGGATCGCGCCGTCTTCTTGCCAAATTTCGTGATTCCGGCCAATATCCGGGTTTTGGTAGGGCTCTTTTACATCCAAAAAAAATTCTATCCGCGCCGGCCGGCCGGCTTCATACGCGAAACAATTCGCGGCCGGAAGAAAAAAAGTTTGAATCGAATTTTCACCGATTTTTTTGATATTCCAAAAATTATTTTCGATTCCGGTTCCCGGATTGTCGTTCTCGATCCGGACATCGTCGATTATTTTCATGAGTTTATTGCCGTTATATCCGAAAAACCAGCCTTGGTAACGGCTGGCCGGTTTGATTCCGGTCCACAGATAACTGCCGCCGCGGGCAAGCATCAAACTTCCGCCGCCCGGCGCATCAACAGTTTTCCTTATTGTTTTTTTTCCGAAATTATGAATAAGTTGCACGATCAAAAATTAAAATGTAAATATCAAAAATTAAAAATATATTTTCCAAATGTATTTCGTCGAGCGGGGTATGAACCCCGCACGACGACCAAAGGGGGCACCCCTTTGGAATCCTCTTGGTGCACCCCGGGGCAAAGCCCCGAGGTATTGCACTCAATAAAAAAATACATTGCTGTCGGGGCATTAACCCCGCCATCAACCAAAGGATGCTTCCTTTGGAATCCTCATTCTTTTTGTCCCCCGCGGCGAGCCGACGGGGTATAAAAAGAATTAAAATGACAGTTAAAAATGTTAAAATATTCGAATTCAAAAACTTTAAATTTTTAAATTGCCATTTTTAATTTTGATCTTTCAATTTTACATTCTCCAATGATTTATTGTGCGCCGCCACATAATTTTCCGCCAAATCCTCCCAATCAAAATTATTAACCATTTCGCGGGCGTTGATTTTGTTGGCTACGCGGTCTTTCTGCGGCATAGTCGCGTAATCGTAAAGAATATCGCCCAATTGAGCGTCAACCTCGGCTTCGCTCTTGCCGTCGTTGTTGACGATAAATATTCCCGGATTCTGCTTGTCGCGCGGCAATCGCTTTATGAATCTGCCCAAGCCGCTCAAATCGCTGGTGATCGCCGGCACGCCTTCGGCGGCCGCTTCAAGCGGAGTATACCCCCACGGCTCATAGTATGACGGGAAAACCCCCAAATGGCATCCTTGAATGGCCTCGCGAACATTAAGATTCAACAGCTTGTCGGTTCCGGTCAAATAAGCCGGATAAAAAACAACTTTCACCCGGTCGTCTTTTTTGTTTTCCAAGCCCGCGGCAATCAAACCTTTTAATATCTCGTCGTCGCGATACTCCAAATTATGGGTGCAAACCAAAGGATCGCCGGTGCGCCGGGTTTTTTTCAAACGCCGTTCAAGGTCGCGGTGCGGCTCATCGTCGTCAAAAACATCGGTATCCTTCAAATCCCGGCCGGCAAACAGCGAATATAAAAAATTTTCAACCAAATTGCCGGAATTCTCCTCGACAAATTCTTTAACATCGAAATAATTGCCCCGATTTTCGATCAGATCGGGGTTCACGCCGTTGGTCTTCGCCGGAACCCACAAAAAAGCCACCACGCTTCTGCGGCTTTTTTCCGCCTTTAATTTTTGGTTCAAATCTCCCAATGCCTTGATAAAAGAATCTATGCCTTTGGCATGGTATTCGTAACGCGCCATCATAAAATAGAAAAGCGTATTTTTCAAATCGAAAACATAATGCGGGAAAAAATTATAGAAAAGGAATTCCCGAATGCGGGCGCGCTGAATGCGGTGTTTTATCGCCGCTTCCTCAAAACTCAAATAACCGCTCACATCCAAACCGTTGGGCAAAAAAACATCCGGCATCCGGCCCAGAAAATACTCGCATTCCACGCCGGTGATCTCGCTGACCGTGGTAAAAACCGTGCACGCGTTGGCCGCCGCTTTTTCCAAGAGATGTTTGGCCTGCACATGATAATTATAGGCTTCTTTGAAAGAATCGATCTTATTGATATTGGAATAAATGTCCACGCCGTTGAAAGCCATACTCCGGCCGAGAGTGGTCGCGTGCGTGGTAAACACCGACGCCAAGTCGGAACAAAACTTTTTGGCAAAAAGCAGCGCGGCGCCGGCCAGCCATTCATGGCAATGAACAACGGTTTTCTTGCCATTGCGCGCGAACTTCATCTGCTCAACCAGCCTGGCCACCGCGTAACCCCAGACCACCGGTTCGTCAAATTCAAAACCGGACTCCATCGAATCGACTTTATAATGATCCCAAAGTTCCCGCTTGTAGCCGTTGATGTTGGGCCAAAGGCTTTGGAAATCGACCAGAATCACCTGCGGATCGCCGTCAATCAGCCAGCGGCCGAAACGGCAATGGATTCCCTGTCCCTCAAGATTGTCGAATATCTCTTTTAAATCGCCTTCGGGAGTTTTCTCTTCAAATTGATATTTTGAATTTTGCGCGAAATACGGACCGATCATAATATAGTCCTGGCCGTAGTGCCTGACCATTTGCACAGCCTTGGTTGCCAAAACCGTGTTGATGCCGCCGATTTTGTTGCAAACTTCCCAGGAAATTTCCAACAACAAATCAGCTTGCGGCAAAAGTTTCGCCTTTTTTGTTTCTCTCATAAGATAGCTCAAATTTTTACATTAAAAACGACCAGAACTTGGGTATCTCGAGCTTGCTTTGTATCCTTTTGGCGGCGGTGCGCGGGCTCTTCACCTTGCGAATGGACGAACCCAACAAATTTTGCCCGAATATCTCTTCGATCCAATTGGCAAAATCGTTCTTTTCGGCGGTAACATGATAATTCCAAACCGACTCGTCCATTGTTTCAAGAGCGATTGCCAATTCTTTCAGATTTTTCAAAGTGCGGCCGTCGCTTAGCCAAAAACTTTTTTCCGGTTCGACATCGGTGATCATCGACGGCAACTTTTTTTTGGGAGCTGTTTTAATCATAAAATTTAAAATGCAAAAATCAAAATTAAAAATTGAGGTAAAATTCCTTGCGGAATTTTGATTTTTATCGCCAGAGACGAATATGTCCGAGCGCGTAATTTTCAATTTTAAATTGTCATTTTACATTTTGATTTCTCAATTTTTAACCATGCTTGCTTGTTCGACCTTTTTTGACTCCAAAATTTTTTCCGCCTTAATCTTTAAATCATTATGGATATTCATAAACGCGATAAACGATTCGTAGGGACTTTCGTACGGATTGAAATATTTGTGCACATCGCCGTCGGAAAACCATTTGGTGCACATATAGTAGAAGTGGTCGCTGGTTTGCAGTTTGCGCCACTCGTCCAACAGCGCCTCATCCTTTGTTTCCTTAATGGTGTTTTCCAGCGCGTATGTGTTTTCCAGCGCCGCCTGCTGCATTTTATTGCCGTTCCACGCGCTCAAATCGCGCTCCATATCCGCCCAGGAAACCAAACGGTGAAAATCCAATTCTCCGACCGGCTGGATTTCCTCGATCAGCCGCGACGGCAAAACGAATCGATTGCGCGGATTTTCCGAAATCTTCCAGAAAAGCGCTTTGAAAAATTTGAAAATCCCGGTCTCTTCCCATTGGTGTTCGCCGAATGTTTCATAATCCATAAAGAGATTCAATGTTTGCGCGCCCGAATCAATGTTTAAAAGATTCACCCACTCGGCGTATTTTTCCGCCGTGAGCGGCCATTCCTTCCATTCGCGATTGGAAAAACGGAACCCGATATCATCGCTAAGCTTGTAATTCCGCGCCAGCAGGCGCAAAGAACCGTTTTTAGCCTTGTATAAAAAATTGGGCGAACGCCATTGCAAAATCTCATCCCACCCTTCGGCCAACATTCCGGAAAACCCCATTTGCTCCACCATGGCGGCGATATTATTATTATACACCAATTCCGTATTTCGAAAAAATTTCGGCGCGAAATCAAAATGTTTTTCCAAAGCATTGTTCTGCAACGCCACTTGATGGCGGAATTCATCCGCGGAATAAACCGAAGCCAAAGAGTGGTAATAGGTTTCCGAAACCAATTCGCAGCAACCCGTCTCCACCAAATCCCTGAAACTTTTCAAAACTTCGGGAAACTCGGCCTCCAATTGCTCCAGTAAAATTCCGGTGACGCTCAAGCTCAATTTGAAGCGCCCGCGCGATTTGCGGATCAAATCCAAAAACATCCGGTTGGCCGGCAAATAACTTTTGCGCGCGACTTTTTCCAAAATCCGCCGGTTGTTCTCGTGATCGAAATAGTCGCCATGATTGCCAATGTCGAAAACCGAGAATTTTTTCAATCGCCGCGGCTGATGGGTGTGAAGATAAAGACAAATATTGGGCACGCTTCAAATTGAAAATGTAAAAATCAAAATTAAAAATTAAGGTAGAATTCCTGGCGGAATTCTGATTTTGTAATTTTTTATTTTACATTGTCATTTTACATTTTGATTTTTCAACTTTTAATTTTAAGCGGTCATAACGCTTTGGTAAATTCCCAAGCATTTTTTTGCCGAATCGACCCAGTCGAATTTTTTAACTTCAACCAATCCGTTTTGGCGCAATTCTTCGCCCAGCGCCGAATAGCGCAATGCCGCCAGAATTTTTGCCGCCATTTGATTTGTGTCCCAAAAATCGCACTTCAAGCAATTGGAAACCATTTCTCCCACTCCCGACTGACGCGAAACCAATATCGGCGCGCCGCTGGCCAGCGCTTCAAGCGAAGTGAGCCCGAACGGTTCGGACACCGACGGCATCACATATAAATCCGCGGCTTTGTAAAGACGCGCCAAATCCGCGCCGCGCAAGAATCCGGCAAAAACCACTCGGTCGGCCAATCCCAGCCGCGCGGCTTCTTCGATCAGCCACCGCTCCATATCTCCCGATCCGGAAAAAACAAACATCGCGCTTTTATCAATCCGCGCCACGGCGCGCGCGGCTTTCAAAAAATAATCCGGCCCCTTTTGGAATGTGAGCCGCCCCACGAACAACACGATTTTTTTGCCGTTTTTTTTCAATTTTAAAAATTCGTCGGAAACCGCCGGCGCGTATTCCGCGTGATTGACGGCGTTGGGCACCACCGTGATTTTTTCCGGCGCGGCGCCATAGCAGTCGACAACACGCCGCTTGGTATAATCGCTCACCGCGGCCACCGCGTCGGCAATTTCAAACCCCCGTTTTTCGATAAGGCAAATGTCGCGATTCAACCCGTTTTCGCCCACCCGGTCGTATTCGGTGGCATGGATATGGAACACCAGCGGCTTGCCCGAAGCCCTTTTGGCGGCCATCCCCGCGGGCAAAGAAAGCCAATCATGGCAATGGATCACATCAAAATCTTCGACTCGCGCGATATTTTCGGCAATCTCGCCGTAGCGCATCGCTTCCCCCACCAAATCTTCGCGCCAGATTGAATGCCGCGGCGTGAAATCTTTTTCTCCCCAGCGATCAATCTCCCGCGAATAACTCTCCGCGGTCAGGTAGGGCGACAGCGGCGAATTAACCGCGATCATATCAACTCCGGACAAATATCTTTTTTTGCCGGTCCATGCATCCCCGAAAACAAAGCGGCACGGCGCCGGCTGGCAATTGATTTTTTTGGGCAAAACAAAAGTTATTTTTGCTCCCAACGACGCCAAACCGCCGGTCAAACCTTGGCAGGCCACACCCAATCCGCCGGAATTGTGAGGCGGAAATTCCCAACCGAACATTAAAATTTTGGGGAGGGCGAAAACCATTTTATAATTACTTTAAGCAAAAACTCGCGGCACAGCACGCATTATTATTATACAAAAAATCCGCGAAAAATAACAATCGCGGGTTTTTCAAAAAAATATTAGACCTACTGCGTAAATATTTACGCAGTAGGTCTAATAAATCAGATTTTAAAATTGTCGGCATATTTGCCGATCAGCGGCAAAGGCTTTTTCTCCCCTTTGTTGGCGTTCATTATCCCGATGACCATCAGCGCCAGCATCGCCAAACTCAAGAACGGCGCCAGCGTCCAGCCGATGAGCGGTATCATACTCGCAAAGCCCATGGCAATCCACGCCACAAACAGCGTTAATCCCTGTTTGACATGA
Organism: Candidatus Nealsonbacteria bacterium DGGOD1a; assembly: GCA_022530585.1. NCBI lineage: Bacteria > Candidatus Nealsoniibacteriota > Candidatus Nealsonbacteria bacterium DGGOD1a. Next base: position 258,820 of record CP092821.1, on the reverse strand, counting down.
AATTTCACGAACGGATCGTCCTTGCTTTCGGTGAGCAAAGGAATGAAAAACACGATATAAGCCACCATTGCCATCCCCGTATTCTTTTCCTTTGGCGCGATTTTTTTCGCTTCCGCGGATTGGCCGCCCATGGCCGCGGCCGCTTCTTTTTCTGTTTTTGGCTCTTTTTCTTCTTCCATAATTTTTTATTATTATTTTTTATTTATCCGCCGGAACACCTCGGAACATCGCTTATCGCTTTTGATTGATTTTAACCCATTCCAAACAAAAAAACCAATAACAATATCGGTCCGCGGATTTTCAAGCAACGGCTGTCTCGTTGAGATCTCGGCAACCGCCTTTCCCGCGCCCCGCGCGACCGCGCCAATGGCGGCAAGCGCCCACAAGCAAACCGCCGATTGCCAACTACCGCAAATTTTGTCCGCAAAATTATTGGCGGGGGCGATGTCCGCAACTTTGAACCGATAAGACGGTTAGACTTCAGTAATCTTGATAAGAGTATATGGCAATTAAGGAAAATTTACAGAGAAAAGCCAGAATGGTACGAAATTCCTCTTTTTGCTCAAAAAATCTACTAATATCAACAATATGCGATGGAAGTGTGATTTTTCCCAACTTCCGGTGCACAAAGTGAATTTAAGTCTATAATCGCTACAATCGGCTATATTTGAATAGCTTCAATAAACGCCCTTGGGTTAACTACCTTTAATCCTTTTTTGCTTACACTTGCAGTTGTATTTATTGCGTCTGCAATTTCCTCTTTTGCAAGGTTGGGATTAACTTGAAAAGCTAACGCAAATAGACCCGATAAGAATGGGACAGCCCAGCTCATTCCTCCTTTTCCATTATACATATATTCTTCCGACCCCTCATTAGACGCCATTGTTCTGTAGTCACATGGAATTATTATTTCTTTTCCTCTGTCCTCCACGGCTTTCTGTATTTTTTCTCTCAAAACCGAATCAGGGATATTTGAAACTTCATCCTTTTTTATTTCTCTTATTTTTCTCAAAATCAAGTCAACACCTCCGTCAGATTCCGCAAAAACTTTATCCAACTCCTCGTTTCCTTGATCTTTCGAAAACAATGCTCGACTGTAGTTCTCTGGGTCATTTTTATCATCACTCGTTCCACCTCCTATGTAGTCAACACCAGTTCTATCACCAACATCGGAAACTATAATGCCTTCTGTCTCGGCCTTCTTAATAGCTTCAATCCATCTTTTCAAACCCGGTTCCGGTTTTTCTTCCATATAACCTACCGAGCAACTTACTACTCTAATTCTATCTTTAGGAGGAAGTGTTCTATTGAATTCAATGATATCGAACAATGCATCCGCTTTGTGATCAAAATCTCTTCCTGACGGTGTAGCTCTGTAAAAAAGTTCAGCTCTCGATGCGACTCCGCATGTTTTTCCTACCAACAAACTAACAACAGCGGGGCCGTGCATGCTTACACTTTCGTCTTTTGCGTCACCATATTCTTTATAATCAATAATGTTTGTAGCATACTCTGAATGTGCTACGAACTCTCCTGTTTCGGATGACAAAGTCTGATCAATGATAGCAACTCTAACCCCTCGACCGTCTATTCCTTTTTGATGTAACCCACCTATTCCAAGCCCAGGATTTTTTGCTTCATCAATTATTTTTTCTGGATTAAAACCAGCCGGTAATTTATTTTGTTCTGGCCATGTCGTTTGTGTATCAAAATCGGCAGTTATTAAAACCTCAACTGGTATCGCTCTTAAATCTTTTCCAGACAAATCTAAACCTCTAAAATCTTCGAATTTAGAAATTGTCTCTGGATTGTTTTGTTGTTCAAATTTTTCCATAGTTCGAATCCCTTTAGGGTTAACTCATTTTATCAAATTTCGTTTTAGAAAAGTAGCGGTAGAATAAGGTCTTTTTCACTGCTACTTTTCAAAACTACTGGCGGTGGCGATGTCCGGAAGTTTGAACCGATAAAACGATTCAATATTCGGACTCTTGACTTGATTATACGAAAACTAAGACTAATTTACCAAAAAAAACCAGAATATTTTGAGGTGCCAAACTTTGCGATTAAAATTTGTTGATTATATACACTATCCTATGCCATTTTGATAAGGACAATACACATAATCCCTGAACAAACCATAAATGCCCCAAGTAAAAAATCTATTATTCGTGTTTGTTCGCCATATCTTTTTGAGATAGGCTTTGCATAAATAAAATAAATACCAACCGCAAATAAATAAACCAAAAAAGTAAGTAAAACTATCCCAATTTTCGCGTAATCAAAATTTGTGATTAACTTAATAAGATATATGCCAATAAAGCTAATTGGCAAACCAAGAATTGAATAAAACAATGGATGATCGAAATAAATTGGTTCGTGTATTTCCTTTACGGCAACATTTTTATCAAGCTTGCTTATTAGATCATCTTTAAATTGCTCAAAATTTTCAATGGCAGAAATAAATACACTCTTTCCATCTCGAAGCCAAATATAAATTTCCCTGATAGTATTTTTAGTTGTTCTCTTAATTTTTACTCTAACAATATTTGCTATTATAAATCTTTCAATTGTTTTGTTGTTTATTCTCTCAAGCAGTTGAGTAGACAAAACGATTTTAGCGTGCAATAGAAAATTAAGCGATCTAAAAGATAACACACCCAATAGAAAGAACGCTATGATAAAGTAAAAATAATTAACGATAGTGATTGGGAAATCTAATATCATCGATGCCAAAATTTGGCCAACAATCAAGCTAATCGATAATGTGGCATAAGCTTTTTTTCTTCGGTTAATTTCAGTTTTTGAAATTACATATTCCGACATAATGTTTTTTCTTCAAACTTGGTAATCTTGGCGGAGGGGGCGGGATTTGAACCCGCGATACCTTGCGGTATACGCGCTTTCCAAGCGCGCGCACTCGGCCGCTATGCGACCCCTCCAAAAAAATATATTCACTATATTTAAATCGTACTTAAATACGATTTAAATCATGCTTGCATATCTCCCATCCAAAAATCAGTTTTTGGCGCGATACGGATATACTATAAACGAAAAAAGAGTTAAAATCAATTAAAAGTCGAGCAATTCAAACAATCAATATAATCTTGAATTACGAAACCATTGAATTCAAATGCCTTGAAGGGGTCTAACCCTTGCGATTACGCAAGGGATAGACCCCAAATACAAAGCGTTTCGTAATTCAAAGAATATAAGCAAGGTAAAAATATGGAGAACGAAATTCAAGAAACCGGGTGCTGTCCCAAATTCAATCCCGAACCATGGGACGGCAAAGTTTTTGAGTGGCAAGACAAAAAATTCATCAAAGGCAAGGTTTTCACTTTATTTTATATGCCGGTAAATTTCGGCGGCGTCATCATGAAACTGATGGCAAAAATAGACAAAGCCGGCGCGAAAGCTCCGGATTGGCTGGCGCTTTCGGACCATACCTCAAAATGGAATATGGATTTGTATGTTGCCGTGGATAAAGCCGTCCCGGACGCGGAGAATATTGTTTTGTCGGGGAAATTTTTGAGCAAAGTCTATGAAGGCGATTTCAAAGACACCGGCAAATGGTGCCAAGATTTTGAAAATTTCGCCAAAGAAAAAGGATTGAAAATCGAGAAAATGTATATGTGGTACACCACTTGCCCCAAATGCGCCAAAGCCTACGGCAAAAACTACACCGCCATCATCGCCAAAGCTAATTAAGCAAGCAAGACAGTTAAAACAAAAATCGCATAGGTTTCACCTATGCGATTTTTGATTTTCGCTAGATTGCCATATCGGTGAGCGCTTTGATGCGGTCTTCCACCGGCGGGTGGGTCAAAAACAATTTGGAAAACCAGTTTTTTTGCTTGCCGCGAAACGGATTGGCAATGTATAAATGCGCGGTGGAATCTTTGGCCGCGCGCAGAGGATTGGGATCGGCCGAAATTTTTCGCAAAGCGCTTGCCAAGCCATCGGGATAGCGGGTTAACAGCGCGGCACTTGCATCCGCCAAAAATTCGCGTTTGCGCGAGATCGCCAGCTGGATCATCGTTGCCGCCAGCGGCGCCAAAATCGCGGCGATAATTCCAAACGCCAGCATTACCAAACCGGCATTGCCGCGATCGTCGCGCCGCCCGCCGCCCCAAAAACTGACGCGAAAAAACAGGTCTGAAATAATGGCGACAACGCCCACCAAAATCACCACGATTGTTTGCAAAAGCATATCTTTGTTGCCGATGTGCGACAATTCGTGCGCGATCACGCCTTCCAATTCCGGCTTATCAAGCCGTTCCAGCAAGCCGCGGGTTACCGCCACCACGGCGTGATTTTTGTCGCGCCCGGTGGCAAACGCGTTGGGCTGGGCTTCTTCAATGATATAAATTTTGGGCAAAGGCAAACCGGCGGTAATGCAAAGGTTCTCCACGATTCGATAAAGTTCGGGTTTATCGCGCTTTTCAATCGGGCGCGCGCCCGCCATTGAAAGCACGATTTTATCGCTAAACCAATAGCTGAAAAAACTTTGAAACACCGCGATCGCCGCCGCGACATAAAGAAAGCCCGAATCCCCCAGCGCCTGCGACAACAGCCATCCCAAACCGATGAGAAAAACAAAAAAGAAGGTTAGCAACAACCATGTTTTTCTGATATTTTCATCCGCATGGGTGTATATGGTAGCCATAAAAAAATGAAAAATTGAAATTCTCCGACAAGACAAATCCGCGCCGTTTTTTTATAAAAACAGCGCGAAGAAATTATAAACATTAAAAGTTTTATTTCTGCTCAAAGCTCACCTTGGGAGCTTCGCGTTCGGCTTGGTTGGCGATTTCAAACAGCGCCATTTGCTTGAAGCTGAATATGCCGGCCACGATATTTGACGGAAAGCTTTCGATCTTGATATTGAAGTCGCGCACATTGCCGTTATAGAACCGGCGCGCCGCCTGAATTTTGTCTTCGGTATCGGACAATTCGCGCTGAAGTTCCAAAAAGTTCGCCGATGCTTTCAAATCGGGATAGTTTTCCGCCACGGCAAACAGGCTCTTTAAGGTTTGCGACAGCGCGTTTTCTTTTTCGATTTTCTCTTCCGGCGTCTTGGCGTCCATCGCCGCGGATCTGGCCGCGGTGACATTTTCCAACACTTGTTTTTCGTGCGCCGCGTAACCCTTCACGGTTTCCATCAAATTGGGAATCAAATCATACCGGCGTTTTAATTGCACATCAATATCGGCCCACGCTTCTTTGGCGCGGTTTTTCAACGCCACCAAACCGTTATAGGCCGAAACCAGCCACACGAAAAAAACCGCCGCGACCGCCAAAATACCGATTGTGATAATATCCATATTTTTTGATTCTTTTTATACCCCGTCAGCTCGCTGCGGGGAACAAAAAGAATGAGAATTCCAAAGGAAACATCCTTTGGTTGATGGCGGGGTTAATGCCCCGACATCAATGTATTTTTTTATTATTGTAATTCTACTCTACAATAAAATTCAAAATTGTAAATGATAATCAAGATTCCCCTGCCAAAATTAACGGCCCTCTCTCAATGCTGCCAACAGGTCAAAGAGCCGGCTGATTGCTTTTTGTATCACATTGATCTGCGATTGTATATAATCCAAATTTGAACAAACGCCGTTGGGACAAACCTGATCAGCGCTATCGATATCATAATCGCTGCTATTGGCGCCGGATTCGGAACATTCTCCGGTACAACTGGCGGCGGAACAAGAACCCGAGGAACAAATCTGGCCGGAGGAGCAAGGGGTTGGCAAAGACCATTCCAGACAGCTGTCGGTATCGTAATTGCCGCAGGTCTGGACGCCGTTGCCGCTGCATTGCTTGGCGCCGGATTCGGAACATTCTCCGGTACAACTGGCGGCGGAACAAGAACCCGAGGAACAAATCTGGCCGGAGGAGCAAGGGGTTGGCAAAGACCATTCCAGACAGCTGTCGGTATCGTAATTGCCGCAGGTCTGGACGCCGTTGCCGCTGCATTGCTTGGTACCGGAAGCGCAATCATTGGCGCACGCGGCAACGCAAACGCCCTGGGAGCAGGTCTGGCCGGAAGCGCAATTAACCGCCGCGCTCCATTCCAGACAGCTGTCGGTATCGTAATTGCCGCAGGTCTGGACGCCGTTGCCGCTGCATTGCTTGGTACCGGATTCGGAACATTCTCCGGTACAACTGGCGGCGGAACAAGAACCCGAGGAACAAATCTGGCCGGAGGAGCAAGGGGTTGGCAAAGACCATTCCAGACAGCTGTCGGTATCGTAATTGCCGCAGGTCTGGACGCCGTTGCCGCTGCATTGCTTGGTACCGGAAGCGCAATCATTGGCGCACACGGCAACACGGGCGGACTCAACCACCGACCAGATTGGATTGCTCCATAATGATTTACCCGCCGAATCCGTGGCTTCCATACGGTAATAAGCGGCATCCTTTATTGTTTGAGGAAACTCAAACGAACACTGTTGAGCTTTTGGGCAATCAGTTTTATTATAAATCACCGCTCCGTTTTTAATGATTTTGATATTTTTAACGAAAGCGTTTGAGGCACTGGCAACCACGCCGGCTTTGAATTTTCCTTTACCGCATTCAATGGTTCCAATGGTTTGGCCCATATTGTAAGTTGTGCCATTGTCGCATTTAAATGAAAACGCGTCGCTATTCATACTTGGCCCGGTAGAAGAATAAAAGTATCCCTGATTGACCGCGTTTAGAAACGCTTCTTTTGACAATTCCGCCACATACGCCTGTATCCATTTTTTCCCCGCCGCCGCCGCGCTGTGCGCGTCGTCGCCAAGAATTCCAAAAACTTTTCTGTCAAGCTTGGACTTCAGAACCTCGTCCCACCACGCGACAGATGTAGTGGCGCTAATTTCCATCGCGGTATAATCAAAACTCTTTAATTCGGGAAGCGTCCAATATGTTTCATTGTCCGCCAACTTGAATCCTTTGTGATCATAAAGCGGATTTTTTGAGCTTGGATGGGCAATAACCGCAAAACCTCCTTGAGATATCGTCGAACTGAAAGCTTTCTTGATATTATCCGCGTTATCATCGAAATTTGTCCATGGTTTTTTTCCTCCCACCAATAAGGCATGATGAGCATGATCGCCGAAAACTCCAATGCCGGGAGTCAGCTCTTCGCCGCTGATGCACAAAAACTTGTTCGCCGGATCGCTGTAAGAATCGCAAGGCGTAAAAGGATTGACCCGATTTACAAAATAACCTTGAGTCAAACTGCTTGTTTTTGTTCCATCATAGGAATTATGATCGGTGATCACCAGCAAATTATATCCCTTTGATTTGTAAGCATCAACCATTTCCGCCAAAGTGTTTCGCCCATCGGACCCGTAACCATTAGTATTATCCCATGCCGTATGGGTGTGGGTGTTTACCTTGATAAAATAACCGCTGGCGGCATCGGCATTCAGCGCCGAAAACCCAAAAAAAACCAACGATAGCAAAAACAGCGAGCGCATAAATAAAATCATCTTATTCCTTTGAATTACGAAATCAATCCCACTACAAAATTTTATTTTGGGTTGTGCCGTTGAAAAAAATTTTCAACATACTTTTTGCCAAGTATATTTCAAAATTTTTTCCGACGCGATTCCAATTCAAAATTTTTCACTGCGGACCAATCCCATAATTTAAAGTAATTACCTCCATCTTTACTTTATAATAAGGCCACGGATTGTAAAGGTAATTTCAAGCAACGATTCGCCGGGGACGGGATTTCAAGGGTCTATCCCTCGTTAATCTCGGGACAAGCTTCGGGACGGGCAGCAAGAATAGACCCTTTTGAAATACGAAAACCCGCATCCCGGCGAACGGTCACAATTTCAATTCCGAAAGCGCGATATCCATGCCGATGGGGCGGTCGGGAATGATATGGCGAGAAGTTTTTTGAGGCAACAGCTTGCCGGATAAGCCGGCGGCAAGAACTTCTTTTTTGCTGATTTTTTCACCCTCGCGCCAGCAGGAAACGCCGATCTCCGGGGCTTGATAATCAACCAAACAGCACGGAATAAAATTACAACCCAGCAGTTTCAACAAATTATAACGATGATGGCCGTCCAAAATCACCATCGTATCTTTGTCGACGATTATCGGATTTTTGAGGCATCGGTCTTTTTTGATTTGAGCCAGCAAGTTTCGCGAATGAATCGGGCAAATTTCTTCGTGGGGTTTCAACAAACCGGCGGCAATGTTTTTGATTTGATATTTGGGCATTGTGTGAATAAAATTAAAAACCGCTCCCGGGCGGCGATGAATAAACTTTGAATATTGAACTTTGAGTTTCACGCTTTACGCTTTACATTCACAAAACGCCGCTTTTTGATAAAAGTGAAGCCGCGGCAACAAAAATCTTGATTGATCAAAATTTCCATATTTATTTAAACCAAATCTTTTAATTGATCTTTATCAATTCCCGCCTCATGCAAAATTGACATCAATGTTCCTTTCGGCAAATCTTTCGTATGGCAAGGCACGATTATCCTTCTTTTGTCAGTCGGACGATTCAAAATAACATGACTGCCCGAAACGCGACTCACCGCAAAGCCGGATTTCTCCAATATGCTTATCAGCTTTTTCGGGGTAATCGCGGGTAGTTTGGCCATATTAGACGGAAACGATTTCCAAAGACGAGATCAAATAATCCCTGCCATTGGGAATTTCATCTTTATGCGCCTTTAAATCTTCTATGTATAATTCAATCGCTTCTTTTGCCATTCGCCGCGCTTCGTCTAAATCCTTGCCATAGGTGACGCACCCGGGCAATGCCGGCACCAACACCGTAAAACCGCCCTCCGGCTCGGGCCGCAAAATAATATTATAATGCAACATCTGTTTCATATTTTGAATTTAACACTTTTAACCAGCTTGTCAAAAGCAAGCGCCCCCTTGCGGGGGCGTTTGCGCCAATCAATGATAATTTATCAATGATTATTTCTCTAATAACCCATATCCATTCCTCCCATGCCGCCGCCCATTCCGGGCATGCCGCCGGGCATCGGATTTTCCTTTTTGGGTTTTTCAATCACCATCGCTTCGGTGGTCAGAAGAACCGAAGCCGCGCTGGCCGCGTTCTGAATGGTCGCCCGCACCACTTTGGTGGGATCAACCACGCCAGCCGCCAGCATATCCTCATATATCATTTTGGCCGCGTTGAATCCGACCGCGCCGTTGCTTTGGCGAATCTTTTCGATCACCACCGCGCCCTCCACGCCCGCGTTATTGGCGATCTGGCGGATCGGCTCCTCCAGCGCGCGGCGCAAAATATTGATACCGATGGCTTCCTCGCCATCCACATGGACTTTGTCCAAAGCTTTGACGCAATTCAACAATGCCGTGCCGCCGCCGGGAACAATGCCTTCTTCCACGGCCGCGCGCGTCGCGTTCAAAGCATCCTCGGTTTTGTGCTGGCGGGCTTTTTGCTCAATTTCCGTGGCCGCGCCAACTTTGATCACCGCCACGCCGCCGGAAAGCTTGGCCAAACGCTCCTGCAATTTTTCTTTGTCGAAATCCGATTCGGTCTTGGTGATCTCGTTTTTGATCTGCTTGACGCGGGCGTCAATCAAATCCTTGTCGCCTTTGCCTTCCACGATCACGGTCTTATCTTTTCCCGCGACCACGCGGCGCGCCGACCCCAGATCCTTGATCGTTACATTTTCCAATTTCATCCCCAGTTGTTCGGAAACCACCGTCGCGCCGGTTACCGCGGCGATATCGGCCAGCATTTCTTTCTTGCGATCGCCGAATCCCGGAGCCTTCACCGCCAAAGCGTTGAAAATTCCCCGCAATTTGTTGACCACCAAAGTCGCCAGCGCGTCGCCCTCGACTTCATCGGCGATAATAACCAATTCTTTTTTACCGGCTTGGACAATCTTTTCCAAAATCGGCAAGAGTTCGGGCAAAGACGCAATCTTTTTTTCAGTGATCAAAATATACGGATCTTCAAGCGCCGCTTCCATGCGTTCGGTATCGGTCACCATATACGCGGACAAGTAACCGCGGTCAAACTGCAAACCCTTGACAATCTCCTTGCGGATATCAAGATTTTTTGATTCCTCGATCGTCACCACGCCATCCTTGCCGACCTCTTGCATCACTTCGGCGATCAAATTACCAAGCTCCGCGCTCTCCGCCGAAATCGTGGCCACCTGCGCCATTTCTTCCTTTTTGGAAATCTGTTTGGACATTTGCTTCAAATTGGCCACTACCGCTTCCACGCCTTTATCAATGCCGCGCTTGATCGCCAGAGGGTTTGCCCCCGCGGTCACATTTTTCAAGCCCTCGCCGATGAGCGCTTGCGCCAAAACGCACGCGGTCGTGGTGCCGTCGCCGGCCATATCATTGGTTTTTTCGCTGGCTTCTTTAACAATCTGCGCCCCCAAATTTTCGGCGGCATCCTCCAGTTCGATTTCTTTGGCGATTGAAACGCCGTCATTGGTAATCACCGGCGAACCGTAAGACTTGCCCAAAACCACATTGCGGCCTTTGGGACCCAAAGTCACTTTCACCGCGTTGGCCAATTTGTCGGAACCGATCTTCAATTTTTTACGAGCCACTTCGGAATAAATTATTTCTTTAGCCACAGTAGTTAATGTAAAATTGAAAAATCAAAATGGAAAATGACAATGTAAAAATTATAAATTTTACATTTTTAATTGTCATTTTGATCTTTAATATTTACATTTTTAATTTTCTTCGATTATCGCAAGTATATCGTCTTCTTTGGCGATCAAATATTCTTTGCCGTCGACTTTGATTTCGTTGGGGCCGTATTTTGAAAACAAAACTTTCTGGCCCACTTTTATTGAAACAGGGATTATTTCGCCCTTTTTATTTTTTTTGCCCGGACCCGCGGCAATCACCTTGCCCTGTTCGGGCCGTTCCTTTGAAGCGGTTTCCGGTAAAAATATGCCTGATTTGGTTTTTTCTTCGCCTTTGATCGATTCGATCAATATATTATCGGCGCACGGAGATATTTTCATAATTCTGGATAATTTTCAATTTCCAATTATCAATTTTCGATGAATGTTCCAAATTCCAATATTACAAACAAAATTTAAATTGGCATTCTGTTTGATTCATTGAAAATAAGCAAAGCTTGATTTCGCTACGCTCAATTTGGAAATTCATTGTCCGCCGGAGGCGGATCCGTCCTTTGGCGGGAAAATTGGAGTTTGAAAATTGAAAATTGTTTTAATGTTTGCGATTATCAATCGCGACCTTCGACTGATAATCCGTACTATCTATGTATAATTTCCCAAATTGTTTGTCAAATTCTTGTCAAAATGATTTACATTTTTTATTGCCAATTCAGTAGGGTTTGGTAGAATGGAAGAATGATACGGAATTCAAAATACAGTTTGCCGAGGTCGCACCCCTGCTACGCCAAGCTTCGCAGGGGAACGACCTCAATTCAAATTAAATGTTGGGAAAATTGATCGCTTACACAATCGGAAGCGGGATGGGACTGTATGTCGCGGCGCGGTTCGTGCCAAACATTGAATATAGCGGCGAATGGCAAATTTTGCTGTTTGCCGGATTTTGCATCGCCCTGCTGAATCTGGCAATCGCGCCGATCTTGAAATTGTTGTCGCTGCCCCTGCGAATCTTGACTTTAAATTTATTTAGTTTAGTAATAGATATGTCAATGGTTTGGCTGGCCGACGCCCTGGTGCCGGAATTGCGCATTCAAGGAATTTGGCCGCTTTTGGCCGCGACCCTGACAATAATGATATTTAATTCTATTTTATGGACAATATTATCGCCATCGTTCAAATCGTGATTTCCGCGGCCATCATCGGCTTGGTTTTACTGCAACAGCGCGGCGGCGCGGGCTTGGGTTCGGCGTTCGGACAATCCAGCGGCGCTTATTCGACCCAGCGCGGCATCCAAAAAAAGATATTCCGCGCCACCATCGCCCTGGCGGTCGTTTTCATCGGCTTGGCAATCTACAACCTGTTCCAAAAATAATTTTCAAACTCCAATTTTCAATGATTCAATATATCAAACGAAATGCGAATTTGTATTTTGTTTGAAAATTGTCCGCCGGAGGCGGACCCGTCCTTTGGCGGAAAAATTGAAAATTGCGAAGCGAATTAATGAAGTTTCCTTCGCTCGTTCAATGGAAGCAATTTTTTAAAATCCTCTCCCGCAAAGAAAAACCGGCGTTTTTTATTTTTGCGTTTTTGGCGGTTGCTTCGGCGATAACTTTAACCGCGGCCTTGTACGCCAACCGCACAATGACTGTCGCCGCCGATAACGGCAGTTACATCGAAGGCATTGTGGGCCAACCGCGTTTTTTGAATCCGGTCTATTCGGATTCATACAGCGCCGACCAGGATATCGCGCGCCTGCTTTTTGCCGGATTGCTGGAATACGATTCAAACGGCCGAATCACGAGCGGATTGGCCGACTATAATATCTCCGATGATGGCAAAACCTATGAATTCACATTAAAAGACAACCTTTATTGGTCCGACGGCGCGCCGATTACCAGCGAAGACGCGATTTATACCATCAAAACCATCCAGGACCCGGCCTATAAAAGTCCTTTGCGGCCGCAATGGATCGGCGTGGAAACCGAAAAAATTTCCGACACCGGCTTCCGCCTCAAATTGAAAAATCCTTACGCTTCTTTCTTGGAAAATTGCACTCTCAAGCTCATTCCCTCGCATATTTGGACCGCCGCCAATTCGGATAATTTTCCGCTTTCGCCGTTCAATCTGAATCCGGTAGTTTCCGGAGCATACCTCGTTAAAAAACTGAATCTTGCCAAAGACGGCCAGGCCACATCAATCGAATTGGAAAGAAATCCCAAATTTTACGGCCAAAAATCGAACCTGCAAAAGATAACCTTTGTTTTCTTTGACAATTACGCCGATCTGGTCTCGGCCTTTAAGCGCGGGCGCGTGCAAGGCTTCGTCCCTTCCGCGGATATCGGCGTCTCCGGACTGGCGGGCGCGAATTCTTTCAATTATTCAATGCCGCGCTATTTCGCGATATTTTTCAACCCCGACGCCAACAAAGTTCTTGAAGACGCGCAGGTGCGCGCGGCATTGGCTTACGCCACCGATAAAAACGAGATACTGACCAATGCCTTGGGCGGCAAAGGCGCAACCGTTGATTCGCCCGTGCCAACGGATATATATTCTCTCGCGGCTCCGGCAACAGTTTATGATTACGACATTCAAAAAGCGAACCAAATCCTTGACGATGCCGGCTACAAACAGGGATCGGACGGTTTGCGGGCGAAAAACACCAGCCGGCAACCGGCATTTCAATTCAACAAAACGCTGGTAAAAGGAACGAACTTGAACTCCGATGTAAAAGAACTGCAAAAATGCCTGGCCCGCGAAGTAATGCCCTCTTTGGAAGCCAACGGCAATTTCGGCGATCAAACCTTGGAAGCGGTTAAATTATTCCAAGAAAAATACCGCGCCGACATTCTTGATCCGCAAAAGATCGAGAAAGCCACCGGCGAAGTCAAGCTTGCCACGCGCGAGAAATTAAACGCGGTTTGTTTCCCTTCGGGCAACACAACCGCGCAATTAAACATAACCTTAACTATCGCCAAACAAGAGCCGTTCAACGCGGTGGCCCAAATCATCAAAAACCAATGGGCCAAAATTGGCGTAACCGTGAATATCAACGCGGTGGATATTGCCAATATCGAACGCGACAGCGTCAAACCGCGCGCCTACGAAGCCTTGCTTTTCGGACAAGCGCTGGGCACGATCCCCGACCCGTACCCTTTCTGGCATTCCAGCCAAAAAGCCGATCCGGGATTAAATTTCGCGCAATACGAAAACAAAGACGCCGATAAGCTTCTGGAAGAAATACGCGGCCTAACCGACCAAAACGCGCGCGAAGAGAAACTGCGTATTTTCCAGGATATGATAGCCAAAGAAGAACCCGCGATATTCCTTTACAATCCAAGTTATATTTTCATCGCTTCCAAAGATGTCAAAGGAGTGAAAACCGGCATCATCACCGGCCCGGGCCAACGCTTCGCCGGCATCGCCGACTGGTATACCGACACAAAAAGGATTTGGAAATAGTTGCAAATTCTTTAAAATATGTTATTATCAAATAATTCAAATCAGCCGAGAATCGCGGTTGAAAAAATCTCAAAGATTGATTCCCCTTCATAAGGGAAACTTGCGTTGCGAAAAAACAATATGCAAAAACAAAACAATACCGGAGATAAAATAACGAAAGTGGTAATCCCGGCCGCGGGTTGGGGCACCCGTTTTTTGCCCGCCACCAAAGCAATGCCCAAAGAAATGTTGCCGATCATCGATAAACCGGTGATTCAATATGTGGTCGAAGAAGCGGTCGCCAGCGGCATTAAAGATGTGATTCTTATCACCGGATGGCAAAAGCGAGCCATCGAAGACCATTTTGACCGATCAAGCGATCTGGAAAGATTTTTGGAAACTCAAGGCAAAACCAAAGCTTTGCAAACGATTAAAGACATCGCCGGATTGGCAAACTTTTTATATATCCGGCAAAAGAGCGATTACTACGGCAACGCCATGCCGGTGTTGGCCGCAAAACCGGTCATCAGCGGCGAATATTTCGCGGTGATGTGGGGAGACGAATTTATCACGGCCAATCCTCCCCGCCTGCGGCAAATCATCGATGTGCACGAAAAATACGGCGGCGGAGTTATTTCCGGAGTCCGCATCGAATCCAAAGACGATGTAACCCGCTATGGCATCGCGGATATGGAAAAAGTTGAAGACGGTATTTTCCGAATTAAAAAAATCGTGGAAAAACCCTTGCCCGAAGAAGCGCCTTCCAATCTGGCCACCCACGGCGCCTACATTCTTCCTCCGCAAGTTTTTGGCATCATTGAAAATCTTCAACCGTCAAAAGGCGGCGAAATCTGGCTGGTGGACGCGATCAACAAACTGATACAAGAAGGCTATCCGATGTACGCCTGCGAAATCAAAAACGGAAAATACTATGACACCGGCAACAAGACCGAATACCTAAAAACCGTGATTGAGTTCGCCCTCAACCACCCGGATTATTCGGAAGACATCCGGGAATACATCAAGAACCTGAAGCTCAATTAATTTTCAATTTACAATTTTTAATTTTCATTGAATTTTCAAATTGAGCAAAACGAAATCAAGCTTTGCTTATGATTCAATAAGGCAAACGAAACGCGTTATTCGCATTTGTTTGAAAATTGAAAATTGTTTATTGAAAATTCCTTCGCCTTCGGGCGAAGGGCTCTCGCGGGCATGGCGGAATTGGCAGACGCGCACGGTTCAGGGCCGTGTGAGTAACATCATGGAGGTTCAACCCCTCCTGCCCGCACCACGCTAAGCGTTGCGCAAAGGACACAAAATGTCCCGCGCAACATTCGGTATTATTCCATAAAAGACGCCGATTGTCTTTGGAAAACTTCCTTAATACCAATTCTCGCGCAGAACTTAGTATAATTAAAAAGATAAGCGGTTTCCGCGAAACGCAATGCACTCATCGCGCCCGCGAAACGCCAATCTTTAACATTTTAGAAATGGATTTCTCACAAAATTCCGTTAACTCGGATAATTTATCAAACGGCCGAAACAATCCGGCCAACCAAAGAGCGCGCGGCCAAAACCGCCCGCCGATGCCGCCGAAGAAACAAAAACTTCCCGCCAACGAGCTTGACGGCGCGCTTGAAAGAATACTAAAACAGACTTCCGTCGCGCCGCGGCGGCAACAAGCCGAAAACGCTTCCCAAAACGACACGGTATTCGCGCCAAAAGAAACCGAACCGGTTTTAAAACGCAACCCGCGGCAAAACCGGAATCGTGATTCTCGAAGGCGGCGATTCGCGCCGCGGCAAATTCAACCGGGCGGCAATTTGCCTCCGACGCCTCTCCGGCCCGCCGGCGGCAAAACTCTGCGCGTTATTCCTCTGGGAGGGTTGGGAGAAGTCGGCCGCAATATGACATTGCTGGAATACGAGAACTCAATTTTGATTTTGGACATGGGATTCAGAATGCCCGGCGAAGATATGCCCGGGATCGACTATATCATTCCCAATATCGATTATCTGAAAAACAAAACGAAAAATATTGTCGGCGTTGTTTTCACGCATGGCCATTATGACCATATCGGCGCCGTGCCCTACATCATCGATAAAATCTGGCATCCGGGATTGAGGATGATCGCCTCTCCGCTCACCAAAGCGATCATTATGAAACGCCAAGACGATTTCCCCGGTTTGCCAAAAATGGATATTGAAGAAGCTCATGACGGCACGCGCGCGACGCTCGGGCCATTCACCGTGGAATTTTTCCGGCTGAACCACAACATCCCCGACAATTTCGGGATATTCGTGCAAACGCCCGTGGGCAATATTATCGATACTTCCGACTTCAAGTTCGACAGCAACCCGGTGAACGAAAAACCCACCGACTTCAAACGCCTGCGGGATATCGGAAACCGCCGCATATTGCTTCTGCTTTCCGATTCAACCGGCGCCGAAGAACCGGGCCATTCGTTGTCGGAAAAGGAAATTTTCGAAAATCTGGAAAAGATATTTCAAGAATCAAAAGGCAGGATCATCGCGGCCACTTTCGGATCCCTGCTAAACCGCATCCAGCAGCTTATTTTTCTTTCGGAAAAATACGGGCGCAAAGTTGCCATTGACGGTTATTCAATGAAAAACAATGTCGAAGTTTGCCGCCAATTAAAATACATCCACGCCAATAAAAATACTTTTATCCAGCTAGGCGAAGTCGACAACTATCCCGACGACCGGTCAACCGTGATCTGCACCGGCGCCCAAGGCGAAGCCGACGCGGTATTGATGAAAATCGTCAATCGCGAACATCGCTTTCTGCGCTTCAGAAAAGGCGATTCGGTGATCTTCTCGTCTTCGGTGATTCCCGGCAACGAACGCACGGTACAAAATCTGAAAGACGAAATTTTGCGCCAAGGCGTCAAAGTATACCATTATAAAATGATGGATATTCATGCCGGCGGCCATGCCCAACAGGAAGAATTGACGGAGATGATGCGCATTATGCGGCCCAAATTCTTTATGCCGATCCACGGCCAATATTCGATGCTGGTGGCCAATACCGATCTTGCGCGTTCGGTGGGAATTCCCGACAATTGTATCGTAATCGCGGAAAACGGCCAAGTGGTCACGGTAGACCCGCGCCAGATAATCCTTGAAAAAGAAAATGTCCCGGCCTCGTATATTATGGTCGACGGTTTGGGAGTGGGAGATATCGGCGAAGTGGTTTTACGCGACCGGCAAGTGCTGGCGCATGACGGTATGTTCGTGATCGTAACCGTCATCGACCGGCTCACCGGCAAAGTAAAAGGATCTCCCGATATCATTTCGCGCGGCTTTGTTTATCTGCGCGAATCAAAAGACCTGCTGAAAGAAACTCGGCGCAAAACCGTGGAAATCATCGATAAAGCCACCAGTGCCAACGGCGCGGTAAATTGGAGCTATGTCAAAGACGATATCCGCAACAAGATCGGCGATTTTCTGTTCACGCGGACGGAAAGAAGGCCGATGATTTTACCGGTCATCATTGAAATCTAAAATCATAATTTTCAATTTACAATTTTCAATTTAGAATCAATTTCCAATGAATCAATTTCCAAACGAAATGCCGCGCATCCCGTTTGATTCATTGAAACATTGAATCATTCATTGAAAATTGGATCTTGAAAATTGAAAATTGTTATGAGAATTTTTTCCGGCATTCGCCCCACGGGCGACATTCATTTGGGAAACTATCTGGGCGCGATCAGGCAATGGATCGATTTGCAAAATCAAGCCGAATCGATATTTTGCGTGGTTGACTTGCACGCGATAACCACGCCTTTTGATCCGCGAAAATTGCAATCCCGGATATTCGAATTGGCCGTGGATTATCTGGCGGTCGGGTTGAATCCCGACAAATGCGTTTTGTTCACGCAATCCGCGGTCAAAGAACATTGCGAATTGGCATGGCTCTTGGGAACCGTGACGCCCATGGGCGAATTAAAGCGGATGACGCAATTCAAAGACAAATCAAAACAGCATCCCGAGTATGTAAACGCCGGATTGTTCAATTATCCTTTGCTGATGGCCGCCGACATCCTGCTTTATAAAACCGACGGGGTGCCGATCGGCAAAGACCAGCAACAGCATGTTGAATTAACCCGCGCGATCGCGCGTTATTTCAACAACCAATTCGGAAAAATTTTAAAGGAACCGCAATCAATAATTCCCGAAACCGGAGCCAAAGTAATGTCGCTGGCCGAGCCGGAAAAGAAAATGTCCAAGACCGGCAATCCCAAAGGATGCATCGGCCTGTTCGAGGAACCCGAATCAATCCGGAAGAAAATAACAAGCGCGGTTACCGACACCGAAAAAGTTATTAAATTCGACTCCAAGAAAAAGCCGGGGATTTCAAACCTTTTGGCGATCAACGCGCTGATACGGAATTTACCGGTAAGCCGGCTGGAACAGGAATTTAAAGGAAAAAGCTATTCCGAATTCAAAAAAATAACCGCGCAAACGCTGATTGATTATTTGGAGCCGCTGCGCCGCAAGCGCAACGAGCTGATGACGCGCCAAGTTTATATAAACGACATATTAAAAAAAGGCGCGGCAAAAGCGCAAACTCTCGCCAGCGAAACCATGCACGAAGTAAAAACCGCCATGGGTTTAATATCTTAATCAAAAAACGCCCTCAAACCGGGCGTTTCTCATAACCAACAGTCTAACAGGGGTTGAACCCCTGTGGCTTATTTTTCAATCAATTTCAATGTTTGGTAATCTTTTTCGGTGATGGGAATGCCGCAATTTTTAAATATCGGCAGGGCAGTTTGCTCGATTTCGCGCAGGGCTTCGGAGGTTTCGCCTTCAAATTTGCATTTGATCACCGGCGCGGTGTTAGAGCATCTTGCCAGCGCCCAGCCATGTTCAAAATTTATGCGCGCACCGTCAACATCGATAAAATCATAATCATTGTCGCGCAGATATTTTTGCAAATTGGCGATTACGCCGAATTTCACATCATCGGCGCAATCGACATTCAATTCCGGACTCGCGCTATAACGCGGCAGTGAATCGACATACGCGGCAAAATCCGGCTGATCGGCGGCGACTTGCGCCAATTTAATGGAAGCGAAAATCGCATCGTCCACCAAATAATAATCCTGCGGAAACGCATAGTGAAAAGTTATTTCGCCGCCAAAAACCGCGTTGAATTTTTTTACATTTTCGCGAATGGCATTATGGTGCGAAACCGAAAACATTGTGGTCGCGCCAAGGCGATTCATATCGTCAATAAGCGCTTTGGAAGCGCGCATGCAATGCACCACCAGCCCGTTTTTCCGCGCCACGGCCTGCCGCGCCAAAATCAACAAAGTGTCATCGCCATTGGCCGCCCGACCGCGATTGTCGATAATACCCACCCGATCGCCGTCCGTATCATATATAAAACCCATATCGGCGCCGGTTTCCAAAACCCTGGCTTCCAAATCTTTGCGATTGGCTTCTACATACGGATCGGGTAAATGATGCGGGAAGGTTCCGTCAAAATCGGCGTACATTGTTTCCACATGGCAACCAAGACGCTTGAAAACTTTTTCCGGCAAGTAACCGCACGCGCCATTGCCGGTATCCAAAACAATTTTTAACGGTCGGCTGATTTTTATTCTTGAAGCAATATAATCAATATATTCTTGAGAGACATCGGTTTTGACAACTTTCCCCGTCGGATTTCCCGTTGCACCCTCTGTTTCCAAAGATTGCGCCAAGCATCTCAACTCCTGCAATGATTCACCCATCAGCTCCTCGCTGGCGACATCTGCGGTTTTTCTTGCATGGTAAGTCAGCCCGTTATGATGCGAAGGGTTATGCGACCCGGAAATCATCAAACCGCCATCATATTTATAATGAAATATGGAAAAATACCACAACGGATCCGGCGCGATATCCAAGTCAATCACTTCCATTCCCGCTTCTAAAAACGCTTTGCGGGCGGCATCGGCCAGCACCGGCGAACTGGGACGAGGATCGCGCGCCAAAACTACCTTGTGCAAAGCGGGGTAAAGCTCGCAAAATGCCTTGGTAGTCCAATAAACCGCGTTTTCATTCAACTCGTCGGGATAAGTACCGCGAATATCATAACCTCGAAAGATATTATCTTTAATCATAAGAATTTATTTTTATGTTATATTTTACCAAAAATACCGAGAGTGGCCAACATTGACTAATCCGAATTTTGTTGCTAATATATGCTTATAATCAAAGCCATCTCCGGCGACAACAAAAATACGCCGGACCCATTAACAGATGGCCGAAAAAAGCAATATGATGAAGCATTACGAGTTCACTTACCTGACCCGGCAGGATATGCCCGAGGATGAGGCCAAAAAGCTTCAAGATAAGTTGGTCGCGCTGATAACCGCCAAAAACGGCACTGTCACCGACCTGCCCAAATCCTATAAAAAAAGGCTGGCTTACCGCATTAAAAAACAAGATGCGGCCTATGTTAATACCATCCTATTTCAGAGCGAACCGGCGTTCGCGGTTGATTTTAAAAAAGAAACCGACACGATCCCCGAAATACTGCGCGGCTTGGTAATTTGGTATGACCCGGAAAAGCTGAAAAGAGAACCGCGGCGCGAACGGCCCGCGGCAAGAACCGCGTCCGCGGGAATCGAAACAACCGTAGCGCAAAGCTTCCCCGCGGCGGAAGAAAAAAAGGCGGAAAAACCCGCGGCGGAAATTGCGGAAAAAGAAATTAAAGAAACCAAGGAAGAAAAAATCGAAATTCCCAAAGAAGAAACCAAGGAAGAAAAACCCGCTTCCGAAGAAGCGAAACCCGCCAAACCCAAACGCCGGACAAAAATCAAAGCCGAATTGCGCGACATTGAGGAAAAACTGGACGAAATCCTAAAGTAAATTGTAAATTGAAAAATCAAAAATCAAAATTACAATTTAAAATGTGAAATGGGCAAATTTTAAAATTTAATAATTTTTAATTTTGCATTGTCATTTTTCATTTTGATTTTTACATTTTGATTTTAATTTGATGAATCTAAACAAAGTATTCTTGATCGGCCGGCTCACGCGCGATCCGGAAATCCGAGTCATGCCCAGCGGCCAGCAAGTGGCGAATTTCGGTCTGGCGACCGACCGGTTCTATGTCGACAAAAACACCAACCAGCGCCAGCAAAAAACCGAATTTCACAATCTGGTTCTCTTTGGACGGCTGGCGGAAATCGCCGGACAGTATCTGAAAAAAGGATCTCTGGCAATGTTTGAAGGCCGGCTCCAAACGCGGGATTGGCAAGATCAGGCGGGCAATAAACGCTATCGCACCGAAATCATCGCCGAATCGATGCAATTGGGCCCGCGCAACAATGAATCAAGCGGCGGCTATCAATCTCCGCAAACACCGGCGAATTACAACCAGAAACCCGCCTCCGCCCAAGGTTATGGCGAAGCAAATCCGGCGGCCAAATCCGCGCCCGAGGAAACCGATATCCCGATCATCGAAGAAGACGGCGACATCAATGTAAAGGACATCCCTTTCTAAACTGCTAAATCCGAATATCCGAATGTTCGAAATCCGAAACAAATTCGAATGTTCAAATTTCCAAATATTCAAACGGATTCATTTTGAAAATTTGGCCATTTGATAATTTGAAAATTGTTTCGAATATTCGAGTTTCGTGCTTCGAATTTTCCTAAAATTATGGCTTGCTATTTTTGCCAAAGAAATATTCAAGAAATCAACTACAAAGACACCGAGACCCTCCAGCATTTCACTTCCGGAATGGGAAAAATCAAACCCAAAAAGAAAACCGGCGTGTGCGCCACGCACCAGCGAATGGTTGCGCGCGAAGTGAAACGCGCCCGCTTCCTGGCCCTGCTTCCATAATCCAAACTTTCACGCTGAAAAACGCCCGCTAAAGCGGGCGTTTTTCGGTGTGTTCATAAATCTTGCAATCTCTATTCTTTGAAATCGTCAAAAGTGGCGTCAATCTTGACTTTCAGTTCGGATTTTATCTTTTCCAAAACTTCGGGATTTTCGCGCAAAAATTTTTTTGACTGTTCCATGCCCACCCCCAGCTTTTGTTCCCCGAACATTATCGATGTGCCGCTCTTTTTAATCACTTCCAAACTCAAACCGGTATTAATCACATCGGAAAATTGCGAAATGCCTTCATTGTAATAAATATCGTATTCCACCACCTTGAATGGCGGCGCCACTTTATTCTTCACGATTTTGGCTTTCACGCGATTGCCGATAATTTCCTCGCCGTGTTTCAACTGGCCGATCCGTTTCAATTCAATGCGAACCGAAGCGTAAAACTTTAACGCCATTCCCCCCGGCGTGGTTTCGGGATTTCCCCACATTACGCCGATCTTCATCCGCGTCTGATTGATGAAAATAACTATTGTATTGGTTTTGGCCGCGATCGCGGAAAACTTGCGCAACGCCGACGACATCAACCGCGCCTGCAGCCCGATCTGTTGATCGCCCACTTCGCCGTCGATTTCCGCGCGCGGAGTCAGCGCCGCCACCGAATCAATAACAATAATATCCACCTGCCCGGATTTCATCAAAGTTTCCACTATTTGCAATGCTTGCTCTCCCGAATCCGGCTGGGAAATCAAAAGATCGTTAACATTGACGCCAATGCGCCGCGCGTATTCCGGATCCAGCGCGTGTTCGGCATCGACAAACGCGCCCACTCCGCCCTTTCTTTGCGCTTCGGCCAGAATATGCAAAGACAATGTGGTTTTCCCGGCTGACTCGCCACCATAGATCTCAATCACGCGGCCGCGCGGAATTCCGCCCACGCCCAAAGCCATATCAAGGGAAATACAGCCGGTGGGAATGACATCGACATCAACCGCTTTGACATCTTTCAATGTCATGATCGCGCCCTCGCCGAACTTCTCGCGAATATCATCCAGCGCCGCCTGCAAACTTTTTCTTTTTTCGGATCGTCCCGCGAGCACTTTGTCGCTCTCGGAAAGTTTTTGTTTTTTAAAAGCCATAGTTTTTCAATGTTCGAATATTCGAAACTCGAATGTTCGAAATAATTAGGTAATATTTTACGCTAAAATGTGCCGCGGTAAGTCGCAGTATCATTGATTATACCGATTATTTGCCCATCCACCAATCTTGACAAAAGTAGTTTTTTATGATATACATTTGTCGAGGAACCTGTTGTAAATGATTAAAAATATTTATATGTCGGATGATAAAATTTAGATTTCCTCTTTTTGTTTTATTCCAATCAAAAAACGGGCGGGCGCCCGTTTTGAAATTGGAAAATCATGCAAAGCGAATTTTGAAATCAATTTTCAATGTAATCGTGGAAATTTGATTTCAGAATTCGCGCGGTTACCGCCGCGTTTGGTGAAAATTGACTTCCCAAAAGCTGAAGTCAAATTTCCCCAAACGCTAGTTTTGTAATTCAAAGTCGAATACAAATCAAACTTTCTGCCAGCCGTCATCGCTTTGGCCGCCTTCGATATCATTGACATCGCCCGACATCCCTCCCGGAGTTTGTATTCCCGCGTCAATCGCGGAAACCAAGACATCGCGGGGTTTGGCGCCATCGCCGGCGCCAACCACTCCCCGTTCTTCAAGCAAGTCGATCAATCTTGCCGCGCGGGCATAACCCACGCGCAACCGGCGCTGCAAAAACGACGCCGAGGCTTTGCGCGCCTGCACCACCACTGTTTTTGCCTGTTCATACATCGGATCATCGCCAAACCCTTCGCCGGTGGATTCGGTAACATTGAACATACTGCCATTGCCGTTGTATTCCCGGCCGGCCTCGCCCATAACCAAGCTTTCCAAAACACCGTCTTCGATCTTGAATTCCGGCTGGGGATTGTTCTCCTTGATCCAGTCCAAAACTTTTTTGCTTTCTTTCTCGGAAATATAAGGTCCCTGAATCCGTTTCGGCTTGGGGTACTCGGCCGACATAAACAACAGATCGCCGGCACCCAGCAATTTTTCCGCGCCGGAAATATCCAAAATCGTGCGTGAATCGATTTGCGACGCCACTTGAAACGCCACCCGGCAAGTGATATTCGCCTTGATCAAACCGGTGATCACTTCCACGCTTGGACGCTGGGTCGCCACAATCAAATGGATGCCCACGGCGCGCGCCATTTGCGCCAATCGCACGATCCCGGCTTCGATTTCCTTGCCCTTGGTGGCCATCAAATCCGCCATTTCATCAATCACAAAAACGATATAAGGCAAAGGTTCGTCGCCGTCCTTGGCGCATTTTTCATTATAACTGCCGATATTGCGCGATTCTTTTTCGCCCAAAATATCAAAGCGGCGGTCCATTTCCGCGATCGCCCACTTGAGCGCGCCGATAGTTTTGTTCACATCGAAAATCACCGGGGTTAAAAGATGCGGCAGTTTGTTATAACCGCGCATTTCCACGCGTTTGGGATCAACCAAAATCAAGCGCAACATTTCCGGCGGGTTGCGATACAGCAATGCCGTCAACACGCTATTCAAGAATATGGTTTTGCCCGTGCCGGTCGCGCCCGCCACCAGCAAGTGCGGCATGCGCGCGATATCGGCATAGATCGGACTGCCCAAAATATCCTTGCCCAAAGCAAGCAATAAATTGGAAGGCGACTGCTGGAATTGGTCGTTGGAAATAAGGTCGCGCAAACCCACGCCCGCGCGGCTTTTGTTCGGAACCTCAACTCCGACCAAAGATTTGCCCGGAATGGGCGCTTCGATGCGGATGGAAGAACTGGCCAACGACAGCGAAAGATCGTTGGAAAGCGCGGTAATCTTGGAAAGCTTAATGCCCTCGGCGGGCTTTAGCGCGTATTGCGTTACCGACGGACCGACAATAATTTCCGGCGACATCTCCACCGGAATACCGAAATTTTCCAAAGTTTTTTTGATGATCGCCGCGTTCTGGGCCGTATCGCCCGCCAGCGGCGCCGAATCGCGCTTGTCCAAAAGATCGATCGACGGAGTTTTATACTGCAGCTTGGCAATCAGCGCGCTCCGCGCCCCGGCGGCTTTTTGCCCGGCCCCGCTTTCGCTTTTATCGTTCTTGGTAACCGTTTTCTTGACATCAAATTTGGTGAATTTGGGCAAATTGATTGTCGTTTTGGTATCGGTTTTTTGGTTTCTAAAAATGCCGCTCGTCGACAACGGATTTTTGGCATTCGCCAAAACCGGCCGCTTTTCTTTTTTTGCCGAAGAAACTTTAAACTCCAATTTTGAAAAATCCGGCATCGGCTGTCCCAAAAGCCACCAAAAAATCGACGCGGACGCGGCCAGAACTCCGGCATAAAAAATCATTGCCACCCAAAAACCAAACAGGTTGTACATCGGCAATGCCAAATAATAACCGATATTGCCGCCGTTGCGGGCGGTAATGTCATAATTCGCCAACAACCCGCTCAATCCCGACAAAAATAGAATTCCGGCCAAAACCAGCGGTCCCGCGAAATGTTCCTGCCGGCGGGAAAAACAAATTATCCCGGCGAAGAACAAAACAAAAGGCAAGGCAAACACCGCGCCGCCCGCCGCCGCCGCCAGCATCGCGACGAACCAATTGCCCACCATGCCCGCGAGCCCAAAAAATCCCAACGCCAAAACCAGCGCCAAAACAATCAGCGCGATACCCGCCGCCCACCGCCCGGTTTGGCCGGGGAATTTGATTGAAGCGGGCAGCTCAAAATGAAAATTATTTTTTTTATGATTTCGATTCGATTTTCTTTTCATACGCAAAGTTTAATAACAATTATTTTACCGGCTTGGGATCGCTCACGCCATTGGGATCGCAACTGTAGACCACGATATCGCCCCCGCGCTTGACCAAAGCCAATAACGGCCGGCAGGCAAATCAACCTCGCCAAAATCCTTCTCCTTTATACTTATATTTTTAAATGAATTAGTAATAGTATTCCTCCTTTCATCGTATGACGGCAAAATAGCTACATTCCCTATATTGATGGCAGTAGATCCTCTAAATGACCCAAATATCCCAGAATGTTCAAATCGCCGCGCAATAACATATATTGGTTCACCGGATGTAACGAACTCCGCAACTGGCCCACCTTCATGAGGATACCCCAACTCCACTTGGCTGGCCGGATTGCCGTCGCAGGGAAGCAGTTGCGTTGTCGGCGCCGGCGGGCCGGGCGGGAAAATCTTTGAAAGAATGAACACAAACAGATAGTCCGCGGCGAAAAACCATATCAACGCCAGCAATCCCAGAATGGCCGCGGCTATTACAGTGGTTTTGATTTTTTTGTTCATTTTATTCCCAATCTTATTTTAATGTATTTCAACGAATCCACCAACAAATTTACGATATCGATTTTGATCCCCTTGCCCGCCGATTTTTGAATCTCTTTTACCAGCAAATCAATACCCCTACTAATACAAAAATAAAAATAAAATTTCCCCAACTTTTCCCCTACTTTTCTGCCTCCATAGTCCATAAATCAAGTAGACTAATTAAATGCGTAGTACAGACCCAAAAACAAAATCACTTCTTTGAAAGATTTAAAAACTTGTTTGGATCATGCAAAAGCTTAGCTGCGATAATTGCAAACAAAATAAAATCAACCATCGGCCAAATATTTAAAGCAAATAAAGTAAACCAATAAAATGGTATCCGCCAAGCGAAAGAGGAAGCAAGGACTGAATTTATCGCGAAAGAAACCCACCAAACAATAAAAAGTTTATTTTTGACTAAAAAAAGTACCAATATCGTATTTATTACTGGCCAAACAAAAAATGAAAAGCTAAATAACCATTCAATTGAATAAACACCATATATCATTGAATCCCCATACAACAAAAAAATAGAATCTGCAAAAACCGACAGCATCGCCAACGAAACAAACACATTTTTTGTTTTCTTCAAAAGCCACGCGGCGAAAAAACCGCAGATAATCAACAAAACAAAGGCGGCTTTGATATCTATGTCCGGATCAATTGATAAAAACATATTTTATTTGATTATTGTTTTATTTTCCCGCGAATACCTAAGAGCGGGTTCACCCCCTCTCTTTGTAAAAAACTTAAAACATCATTTGCTTTTTTGTTTTCGGCGTAAAAACCAACCGCCCCGACCAAAACAAATTTATTTCCTACCGCACCGGCTTGGGATCGCTCACCCCGCCCTCCTCGCAACTATAAATCACAATGTCCCCCGACCCCGACCAAAGCCAATAACGGCCGGCAGGCAAAGTTAATGTGCCATAATACCCTTCACTAAAATTAATTTCCATAGAAATATTGCTGATTATATTTCTTTGAGTATCCCATATTGGTTTTTTTTCTAATAACCCAACATAGACCCCTGTTGTATATTTTTTAAGATCCAAAATACCGCCATGATGAAAATACCTCGCGATAAAATATAAATCACTTCCGCTTGTTGAAAACTCAGCAGTTTCTCCGCCGGTGTATGGCGAACCAAGCTCAACTTGGCTCTTTGGCTCGCAAGGCAAGGTCTCTAATCCTAGTGGTGCTAAAGGCGTAATTACTCCCTGTTTTAACTGATTAAACATCGCCAACAACACAATCATCGCGACAACCGTCACCACCGCAATTACTATCAGAATAATGCGCAAAACCACCTTTAATTTTTTGTTCATATTTTTTATTTATAGAAACTTTCCAAGTTTTGCGGCCAAAAACTCAACGGCCAAGCGGAATTGTAAAATCTTTGATTGCCGATTTTTTTCATCGGCAATTTTTGCCTGCCGGCCAAGTCGGCGATCCTTGCCGGCAGGACAATCTCAATTTCCATCTCGCCGGTTTTATCAATTTCCAAGCCGAGATTTTCCAGCTCGCCTTGCAGATAGAACCAATTTTTGTTTTTGAGCGCGGCGGCGCAAATTTTGCTGTTGCCGCAGAACTTTTTCTCCGGCGACCAATAGACAATCGCGCGGCTGATTTTCAGATTTTGCGCGGCGGCCAATTTTTCATATTTCCAAAAGATATTGTTTTCTTTGAAACTTAAACTGGCAACGGCAGTTTTACCGCCGGAAAAAATCAATTTTAACTCTATGTTTTTCGCCAAATTGTCTTTTGAAAAATCTCGCGGCAATTCAAATTGCCCGGCAATGGCAAATTCTTGATTTTTATTTTTCGCTTTTTGCCATTTGATGAAAGCGGTTTTGACGGCAAGCGACCGCAAGGATTGGCGCGGCTTTTCAACTTCGGCGCTTGTTTGCAAAACTTCTCCCGTGGTTTGATTTTTTGCCATTGCTTGAAACAGCTCTTGGCCTTCAAAGACCGGCAATTCCACGAAGACCCCGCCGTCTTCGTCGGAAGTCAAACTGCCAAAATCCGCGCCGCCGTAGATAATGTTAATCTCTTCTCCCGCGCCGGCGGCAACATTGTCAAAATAAATGCCATAACTCTCTCCCGCGCGCGGCAATCCCGGATAATTCACCCGAAATTGCTTGGCAATGCCCGCCCCTGCGTCATTTTGACTCTCCAAAACAATCGTATGCGCGCCGGGACTCATTTCGGGCAATAGAATTTCCGTGTCAATAATCCCGTTTTCATCGGCAGTCGCTTCTCCGATTTTTTGGGGCTCGGAAAGAATCACTATTGGAACAATCGCGCCCGAAGTGAAGCCGCCCAAATAGAGGCTCATCATTTGCCCGGGTAAAATATCGATCGGGACATTGTTAATCAAAACCCCGTTAACCGCGTCCATCACCGCTTGGCCCGAGGAGGACAAGCAATCCTCCGCGCCGGTTTTGTTGTACGCGGCCAGAATATTGCAAGCGATAACATCATAACCTTTGGCATTGGGATGGAATAATCCTTTTGAGCGATCATAGCGTATTTCACTATTCTCACTGCTAACTTGCTCTGGCTCAATAAAATTAGGTAATAATTTATTATTAAGTCTATCTTTCAAATACTGCTCTATGTTTTGCCAATAATAATATAGCTGCCTTTTCGCCTCTCCCGTATCGCAATCCGCGCCACCGTCAAATACATTCAAGTGAACACCCAAGCATTGCTTCCAAGAATTATACGCCGCCAACAAGTTATCAATCAGCGCGCGGGACTGCGCGTCGCCGTTGCCGTCAAGATTGAGCAGTCGCCTGATTTCGGCGTTAAGGTTGGCTTCTTTGACGCCATTTGCCAACGCGGTTGCGGCATTGGCCGGACAAAGAGCGTTGCCGCCCAAAGAACTTTGCAAACTTGCCAGCTCCAGCCGCGGATTGCTTTGCGCAACCGCAAGCTTTGCTTGATTGATTTTTTCATTGATGGCATTCACTTTCCCGCGGGCATAGCCGATGTCTTCTTTGCGCAAACCCCCGCAATAGGAAAGCGATTTGGTGTTTCGGGGAAGAATGTCGGGATAATCCGCTTGAATCACGCGGGCCTTGGCAAAAGTTTGCAAAATTTTATTTTGCGCCCAAACTTCTTTGGCATAAAGCGCGTTGATCGCGGCATTGCTGTCAAATAAATTATCGTCAATATTCTTGCACGAAGCAAACATATCCACCAAAGTTTTGATCTCCGCCGGAGGATTGGGATATTCCTGTAACGCTTTGCGCAAGATATTGGGCAAAAGACAAGCTTGGATAATTTCTACGAATCCGGCACCGTTACCGCCCATGCCAACGGTAACCAAGTCCACATCAGCAGGAGTTAACCCGGCGTCATTCAGTTTGTTCAATGCTTGTTGAAGCTGTGAATCGGGCGCAATTTGATCGGCGGCCATATCGCCGATCACCGGCGGCTGGCTTCCATTTTCAATCTTTGCGCCGCTGCAGGTTAAATCGATCAAAACAATATCTTCGTCGTTCAATTCGGGATGGAATTTGTTTTTGTTGATTTTGGCATAGTTTTGCAGAGCGCGATGGCAAGAATTGTCGCCGGCAATCAATGTGTCGGTATAGGTGCCTTGCTCGTACCCGCGGGCAAGATATTCTTCGGCGCCCTCAATGGAATTCCCCGCGCCTTCGCCGGATTGGTAGGAATCGCCCAAAGCGACATAGACGAATTTGTCTTTGCCGCCGGCAATCTCGTAATTTTCAAACGGTTGGACCAGCGGGAAACTGTCGGTGTAGCCGCCGATCGGGCAAGCGGCATTGCCAATGCCGTCGCCGTCCGGATCTTCCGTTTGGCATTGGGGCTGGTAATTGCCCGGTTTGCCGCGATAAATTTTGTTTTGATATTTATAGCCAAGCTCTTCTTGCGAATTCCAGTAATTGACATAGTCTTGGTAGGGATACAGCGTGCCGTAGAAATCATTCAGATAGATAATGTTGCCGGCGCTTTGAGTACTCACTCCAGCCGACGAGTTATATTCCGCCGGCAGATTGA
Organism: Candidatus Nealsonbacteria bacterium DGGOD1a; assembly: GCA_022530585.1. Classification (NCBI taxonomy): domain Bacteria; phylum Candidatus Nealsoniibacteriota; species Candidatus Nealsonbacteria bacterium DGGOD1a. The sequence goes on along the minus strand of CP092821.1, from coordinate 228,473 downwards.
TGTCATATCCGGTATTGTCGCGGAAGATATTGCGGGTGATTTCGGAATTGCCGGAACCATAGTTCACGATATATATTCCATCCAGATTGGATTCGATGATGTTGTTGCTAATCTTGGCTTCCCAAGCGCCGTAATTCAAGCGGATGCCGGCGCTGTTGGTCGCGCCGCGGATGGTAAAGCCGTTGATTTCAGCCGGACCCGCCGCCGTGATCGCCGACACGGCGGGATCAACGGCTTCGATAACCGTGGCGCCCGGCGCAGCATTTTCAGCTTTTAAAATAATCCTGCCCCCGAAAGCCACATTCTCGCGGTAAACTCCGGGCGCAACCAAAACCGTATCGCCATTGCTCGACGCGCCAATCGCGGATTGGATGGTTTGGTATTCGCTATCCGGCGCAACGGTGAATGTGGCGGCAAAAATAACGCGCGGCAAGAACGATACCGACAACAGCACCAACGCCAAAATGGCCGCTTGCGCGGCCAATCCAAAATTTAAAAAACGATTATGGCGATTGGCGTTTCTTTTCATACGCAGAATTATGAAAATCACACAATTACTCTTTGCCCGCTTCTTCCCGCGCCGCGGCTTGGGCCGCGTCTTTGTTGATTTGATAATGAAAACCCGTGCCCGCCGGAATAAGCTTGCCGATGATCACATTTTCTTTCAAACCGTCGAGTTTGTCCTCCAACCGTTCAAGGCTGGCCTTGATCAACACGCGCGAAGTTTCTTGGAACGATGCCGATGACAACCATGAACCGGTCGTTAACGCCACCTTGGAAACACCCAAAAGCACCGGCACGAATTCCACCAATTTTTTGCCTTGTTTGGCAAGTATTTCATTGGCCTCAAGCACCTGTTTGATTTCGATCACTTCCTTGGGAGTGAACAAACTGTCGCCCGGGTCTTTGATCTTCACCCGCGAGAACATTTGGCGGATAATCACCGCTATGTGTTTGTCGTGGATGGTCGCGCCCTGCGAACTGTAAATGCGCTGGACTTCCTTGAGAATGTATCTTTGGGCCACATCTTTGCCGACAAATTTGTATAATTCTTTTAAATCCAAACTGCCTTCCCAAAGCGGCTGGCCTTTCTTGATTTCGTCGCCCGCTTTCACCAAAACATTGACATTTGAAGGCGCCGAAAAATCAATAATCTGGTAACCTTTGGGCAGCTGGCCTTCTTTGGCCGCCTTCTGCGCTTCAGCCGCCTTGGCTTCGCGGGAAGCTTTGGTTTCTTTCGCATCCTTGGCCGCGTCTTTGGATTTTATCTTGATCTTGATAATTTTATTTTGTCCTTTTTCGGAGATTATCTCGAGAACTGTGCCGTCCGCCGGACAAATTTCGGCCTTGCCGCCGGGAATGCGCGCTTCAAAAATTTCTTCCACGCGCGGAAGACCCGAAGTAATATCCGCGCCCGAAGCCACGCCGCCGGTATGAAATGTTCTCATTGTCAATTGAGTTCCCGGTTCGCCAATGGACTGGGCCGCGATAATGCCAACCGCTTCGCCCATACGCACCATCTTGTTGTTGCCCAAATCCCAACCGTAGCATTTCTGGCAAAGACCATGAATTGATTTGCACGACAAAGGCGAGCGTACTTTAATCTTCTCGATATTCTCGTCAATCAATTTGCGGCCGGTTTCCCAATCGATCAATTCGCCTTCCTTGACAATCATCTCCTTGGTCTTGGAAGATTTGATATTCTCCATCGAAACATGGCCGACAACTTTATAAAGAAAATTTTGGCCGATCTCTTCGGAGTCGCGGAAAAGCACATCAAAACCTTCGGTATCGCCGCAATCATTTTCGGAGATTATCGCTTCATGCGCCACATCAACCAAGCGCCGCGTCAGATAGCCGGCGGTTGAAGTGCGCAATGCCGTATCCACCGTGCCTTTGCGCGCGCCATGAGTGGAATTAAAGTATTCCAACACATCCAAACCTTCTTTGTAGGAATTCTTCACCGGCAGTTCGATAATATCGCCGGAAGGATCAACCACCAAACCTTTCATACCCGCCATTTGTACCGGCTGGGACCATGAACCGCGCGCGCCCGCGTCGATCATTTGGTATACCGAGCTGGTATTGGACAAAGTTTTCGGCACCAAAGCCTCGATTGTCGATTTGGCTTTTGACCAGATATCGATGATCTTGTTTTTCTTTTCATCGCGGGAAAGAAGGCCTTTGGCGTAATAGTCCTCGGTTTTCTCCACTTCCTTTTCCGCGTCTTTGACGATGCCGGCTTTTTCCACCGGAACATGCAAATCATCCATGCCCCATGAAATCCCGGACACGGTTGAGTATTCAAAACCGAGTTCCTTTATCAAATCCAAAGTATCCTCGGTGGTCGCGGTGTCGTATTTGCGAATGATATCTTCGGCAATGCTCTCCAAATCCTTAACTTTCACCATTTGATTCACATAACGGAAATCATCGGGCAAAGTCTGGTTAAAGATAATGCGGCCCGCGGTGGTCTCGATAAACCCGGGCGCCGACGGCTTGATGTCGCGCACTTTGATCTTGGCGCGCAAATCAACTTCGCCAAATTCATAGTATAAAATCGCTTCTCCGGGCGTGGCAAAGACTTTGCCTTCGCCTTTGGCGCCGGGCACTTGGGTGGTCAGCCAATAACAACCCAGCACCATATCCTGATAAACCGTGACTACGGGCGTACCTTTGGCGGGCTTGAGCAAATTCAAACTCGAAAGCATCCTTTCGCGCGCTTCTTTTTGGGCCATCTCCGACAACGGCAGATGAACCGCCATTTGATCGCCGTCAAAATCAGCGTTAAACGCCTTGCAGACCATCGGATGGATTTGCAAAGCTTCGCCCTCGATCAAAACCGGATTGAACGCCTGAATGCTCAAACGATGCAAAGTCGGCGCGCGGTTGATCAACACCAATTTATTTTTTACCACTTCTTCCAAAATCGCCCAGATTTCGTCGGTCTCGGCCTCGATCAAACGCGACGCGCCGCGCACATTAAACGCCATTTCTTTTTCCAAAATGCGGCGGATGACAAAAGGCTTAAACAATTCCAGCGCCATTTTCTTGGGAATGCCCACCTGGTTCAAACGCAAATGCGGCCCGACCACGATAACCGAACGGCCCGAATAATCCACGCGCTTGCCCAAAAGATTCTGGCGGAACCGGCCCTGTTTGCCTTTCAGCATATCGGCCAAGGATTTCAAAAGCCTGCGGCCGCCGGTGGTTGCCTGCGTCGTGGTGCCTTTTCTCATCCCGTTATCGATCAGCGAATCCACGGCTTCCTGCAACATTCTTTTTTCGTTGCGCACGATCACTTCGGGCGCGCCGATCTCCTGCAGATATTTCAAACGGTTGTTGCGATTGATCACGCGGCGGTAAAGATCGTTCAAATCCGAGCTGGCATAGCGGCCGCCATCCAGTTGGACGATCGGGCGCAAATCCGCGGGTAAAACCGGCAACGCGGTGATCAGCATCCATTCCGGACGGATTCCGGCTTGCTGTATCCCCTGCAAAAGTTTCAACCTGATATATATCTTGCGTTTTTCTTCGGGCGAAGATTCTTCCAGTTTCTTTTTCAAAACCTCGATGGTCTTGTCGATATCGACTTTCTCGCAAAGTTTGCGAATGGTTTCCGCGCCGGTACCGGCCGAAAAACATTGGCCGTATTTCAACGACAAATTGCGGTATTCCGCTTCCGAAATCACGCGCATAAACTGAATGCTGTTCAATTCGGATTTGGCCCGGTCGCGGGCGTCGCGCAATTCTTCCAGCGCCCCCTGAAGTTCTTTTTGCGCGGCTTTATCGTCTTTTGCCGTGTTTTGCGAATTTTCCAAACCGAGTATTTTTTTCTGGGTTTTTGTTTTTTCGTTAAATTCCGCTTCAATCTGCGCGGCGATACTTTTCTTTTCCTCTTCGTCAACGGTGATAATCACATACGACGCGAAATAGATCACCTTTTCCAACTGCAACATGGGCAGATCCAAAACCTGTCCGATGCGCGACGGCACGCCCCTCAAAAACCAGATATGCGAAACCGGGCAAGCCAGTTTGATATGGCCCATCCGGTCGCGGCGAACGCTGCTTTTGGTAACTTCAACGCCGCAACGATCGCAAACTATGCCCTTATAGCGCACTCGTTTGTATTTGCCGCAATAACACTCATAATCGCGCTCGGGACCAAAAATCTTCTCGCAAAACAAGCCATCCTTTTCCGGCCGCTGAGTGCGGTAATTGATGGTTTCGGGTTTGGTAATCTCGCCATGCGACCAGGAAATTACCTCCTCGGGCGATGCCAGCTTAATTCGGATCGATTGTAAGTCTTCTACTCGCATTGTTTTTCTTTTACCTCGACGCTCAACCCCAGCGATTTGAGTTCGCTGACCATAAGATTAAACGCTGCCGGTATGTTTGGATGTTTAATTTCTTCTCCCCGAAGAATGGTCTCGTAAGTAGCCGCGCGTCCAGCGATATCGTCGGATTTGATCGTCAGCATTTCCTGCAAGGTAAATGCCGCGCCGTAACCTTCAAGAGCCCACACTTCCATCTCACCGAACCGCTGGCCGCCAAACTGCGCTTTGCCTCCCAGAGGCTGCTGCGTGATCAGCGAATACGGTCCAATACTGCGGGTATGTATCTTATCCTCGACCATGTGGATAAGTTTCATCATATAAATGTAACCAACGGTAATTTTTCCCGGAAACTGCAAACCGGTCCGGCCGTCAAAAAGTTTTTCCTTGCCGTCTTCGGACAATCCGGCCTTTTTTAATTCCACTTTGATATCGGATTCCTTGGCGCCGGAAAGCGACGGCGTAACCGCGTGATAACCCAATTCATGCGCCGCGTAACCCAAATGCGTTTCCAAAATCTGTCCCAAATTCATACGGGACGCCACCGCCATCGGATTTAACACCATATCCACAGGCGTGCCGTCTTCCAAATAGGGCATTTCTTCTATCGGCAAAACGCGCGAAATAACGCCTTTGTTCCCGTGGCGTCCGGCAAGCTTGTCGCCCGCGCGCACTTTTCTCAATTCCGCGATTTCAATTTCGATCCTTTTGATCACGCCCGGCTCAAGCTTGTGGCCCTGTTCGCGCGAAAACACCTTAACTCCCACCACGCGGCCGCGCTTGCCATGTTCCATCATCAACGAAGTGTCTTTTACATCTTTGGCTTTCTCGCCGAAAATCGAGCGCAACAAACGCTCTTCGGCGGTCAGCTCCTGTTCGCCCTTGGGCGAAATCTTGCCCACCAAAATATCATTGGGCTTGACTTCGGCGCCGATACGAACCACTCCTTCTTCGTCCAAATCTTTAAGTTTTTCCTCGGAGACATTGGGGATATCATAGGTGGTCATTTCCGGACCCAGTTTGGTTTCGCGCACATCGCAGGCGAAATTCTCCATATGGATCGTGGTGAATTTGTCGTTGGCGACCAATTTCTCCGAAAGCAAAATCGCGTCTTCAAAATTTCCGCCGCGCCATGAAGTGAACGCCACCAGAATATTGTGGCCCAAAGCCAGATGGCCGTTGACAATCGAACCGCCATCGCACATCGCTTCGCCCTTTTTCACTTTTTTGCCTTTTTTGGCAATCGCGCTCTGATGGAAACAAGTATATTGATTGGTTCTCAAAAATGTTCTCAAATAATAAGTTTTTTCGCCCAGTTCCTTGTCATCGTATTTGACGGTGATATGGCTGCCGTCAACTTCGGTGACCACGCCCGCGCCCTCGGCCAACAAAATATGGCCCGAATCATGGGCAATCCTTTCCTCGCTGCCAGTCATCACCAGCGGCGGATCGGGCTTAACCAGCGGCGTCGATTGCCGCTGCATATTAGAACCCATCAACGCGCGGTTGGCATCGTCGTTCTGTAAAAACGGAATCAGCGAAGTACCCACCGAAAGAATTTGCTGCGGCGAAACATCAATATAATCAATATCTTCCTTGGCGCAAATTTCCGGTTCGCCCTTCATTCTGGCTTCCAGTTTTTTGGGAATGATATTGTTCTTTTCGTCCAAAGGCGCGATCGCGGTGGCGATATTGTATTTTTCTTCTTCGTCCGCGGTCATATATACCAGTTCATCGGTCACTCTGCCTTTGGTAACTTTATAATACGGCGTTTCCAGAAAACCGAAATTATTGATCTTGGTGTAAGACGCCAAATAGCCCACCAAGCCCACATTGGGGCCTTCCGGAGTTTGGATCGGACAAATGCGGCCGTAATGCGAAGGCTGGACATCGCGCACTTCAAATCCCGCGCGTTCGCGGGTCAAACCGCCCGGGCCGGTTGCCGCCAGACGGCGTTTGTGTTCAAGTTCCGACAGCGGATTTTCGTTGTCCATAAACTGCGATAATTGCGAACTGGAAAAAAATTCCTTGATCACCGCCATCACCGGCCGGGGGTTGATCAACTGCATCGGCGACAAATCGACAACTTCCAAAGTCGACATCCGGTCTTTGATGATGCGCTCCATTCTCATAAAACCCAACCGCAGGCGGTTAACCAAAAGCTCATTCAAAGTCCGCACGCGGCGATTGCCCAAATGATCGATTTCGTCGGGTTTTGCCAAAGGATCGTTGTTCAAACGAATAATTTCTTTGATCACCGCGACGATATCGTCCACGGTTAAAACCCGGTCTTTCATTTCAACTTTATCGCCGGTTTTGTCTTTGGCTTTGAGTTGCGGCAGACGCTTCCACATCTTCCAGCGCCCCACTTTGGAAAGGTCATACCGTTCAAAATTAAAGAACATATTCCAAATCAATTCCTTGGCCGTGTCGGCGGTGGCCAGATCTCCGGGCCGCAAACGCTGGTATATTTCCACCAAGGCCTCGGCCTGGTTGTGGGTCGGATCTTTTTTAATGGTTTCCTCGATAAAATCAACCTCGCCTTTGTTAACATCGGCGAAAAGCTCTTTGATCGCGTTGTCGTTGTCAATGCCGAAGGCTCGCAACAAAGTCGTCGCCGGAACGCGGCGCTTGCGGTCGATTTTCACGCCGATAAAGCCGGTATGGGCGGTTTCCAACTCCAGCCAGGAACCGCGATTGGGAATAATTTTAGTGCCAAAAAAGTTTTTTCCGCCGATGTTTTGCGCCGAAAAAAACACGCCCGCCGAACGGATCAACTGGGAAATGCAAACGCGCTCCACGCCATTGACGATAAAGGTTCCCCTTTCGGTCATTAACGGAAAATCGCACAGAAAAATTTCCTGCGTCTTGGATTCCTTGGTTTTTAAATTAACCAGCCTGACCTTAACCCGGATCGACGCTTCATAGGAATCATTGTTCATCCGCGCTTCAAGATCGTTTTTATATTTGGTTTCGTCGAGTTTAAAATCCTCGATCCAAAGCTCAAGCTCTTTGCCGGTGTAATCGCGAATGGGCGAAATCTCGGTAAAAAGCTCTTTTAAATCGTTTCCCCAGAACATATCCCAGCTTTCTTTTTGAAGCACGAGCAAATACGGCAAAGGCAGCGATACATTTGCTTTGCCGAAATTTTTTGTTTTAAGCGCCGCCATAATAATAAATTAAAAAATAAAATATCAAAATTGAAAATTACATTTTAAAATTGAGAATCATCGAATTGAATAATTTTTCAATTTTACATTGTCATTTTGATTTTTGATTTCTAAATTTTAAATTTTCACTAAAATTCCACTGAAAAACAGAAAAACGAGGCTAAGACGCAACAAAAAAGCAAAAATACCCTCTTGAATTACGGGGTATGCTTTTGTCCAAAATTTATGAATTAATTGCGATCAAGGCGGAAAATTTAATTAACTGACGCAATCGGGCTCCAACAACTTATAATTCTAGCAGATGAATCAAAATCTGTCAATTTTGTCGCGTGGCCATTCGCCGAAACCTAAAATTAAAGGGCCTATTCACATCACACTATGAACCCGCACCGGTGATGGGAATCATTGAAATCATTTGATTCCTTAATTTTCGCACTTTTAGCGCGGTTTCTAAATCTGATTTCAATATCCCTCGTTAATGCGAAGATTGGCCCCTTTAATTTTGCATCCGCGATTCGCCGGCAAGGGCCTATCCCCTGCGAGCGATTGGGTTACGGCTGTACCGGATTATCGCCGGAAGGCGCAAAAGGAACGAATTCAGACTCGCCCGCGGCTCCAGGATTAGTGGTCGAAGCGGAATCCGAACCGTCCTGCGGGACTATTGTTTCCGCTTGAAACCCGTTCGCGGTTTGATCGGCCGACTGGCCGCCAAGCGAATTGCCTTGCCGCAAATTTTCAATGGCCTTGGAAACATTATCGATCGAAGCTTGATCCGTAGCGGGCAAAAGCTGAGCCACGATTTCCAATTCTTTGATCGCCTCCTCTTTGTTGTTTTGCTGGTCGTGAATCAACGCCAAGTAGTAATGAGGATCAATATATTGCGGACGCAGGATTATAGCCCGGTTAAAACTGTCTTTGGCTTTGTCCAAATCTTTTTTCAATATGTATACCTGGCCGAGCTCGGTCCACAGCGAAGGATTGTTCGGTTCCAAACTGATGGATTTTTGGTACATATTGATCGCCCAAATATCAAATCCGTCGCTAATCCCGACCAATTGGCGGTAAATATAGCCCCGAGCCGCCCAATTAGTCGAATTGTTCGGATTGGCCGTATCGGTGCTTAACATTGCCGCGTTAACCGCGGTTTGGATATAGGGAGAAGCGGCTTTCATCGCGTCCTCGGGTTTGGCATCCTGCTTGTTCAATTCTTCGCGCGCCTGCGCCAAATATATTTGCGATAATCCGGTTAAATAATTGTCCTGCAAGCGATCGGTGGAATTGGCCGCCGATTCGAGACTCTTGATGGCGCCGGCAAGGTTGTTGCTTTGCAAAGCTTTGACCGCCGACAGATATTCCGCTTCGGCGTAATAGCGCCTTGAAGTCCAAACCAACAATCCGAGCTCCAACACCAATATCGCGACAAATGTCAGAGTTATCGCGTAATTCATCCGCACCGATTTTAACGGCAACGACACCATCTTTTCTTCGTCCATCACAATAATCATTGCCATAAACACCCAAAAAAGCATTGCCAAGCTGAAATTGAACGGATAGAAAAACATTGCCACCACAATCGCCAGCCAACCGCCAAAAACCGCCAGCGGCAATCCTTCGTCATCGTCTTCCCCGGTCAGCGTGCGGAATGCTTCTATGGTCCAGAACACCACGATCAACAGCAAAGCGACTATGCCCAGCAATCCGGTGGTCGCGAGCCGATTGATCATCTCGGAAGACCCGGCAAAGAAAGTTATATTCCAAGCGAAATTATCCTGGTTTAAATCCTGGGGTTTGAATTTTACATAATCATAAATGAAAGTTCCGGGACCGGACCCCAGAAAAAATACCTGCGAAGACTGTTTTAACACATTGATCGCGATATCCGTCGAGGCGCGCGAATCCAACGCCAGTTCCACGGCCGTTTGCGCTTTTATCGCCTTCATCGACGATCCATGGACTCCAAAAACCATATCTTTGGCGAAAATATTGAAAACAAGAAACAAAAGCGCCACAAACAGCACCGCGAAAGAAGCGCTCTTGGCGCGCGAATTTTTGGTCAAAAATTTTTGATCGCTGACGGAAAAAACAAATGTCGCCAACCCGCTGACCGCCAGCACGATCCACGGCGCCAACGAAAGCTCATAGCCGCCGCTCCCGGCTTTTACCGGGAAAAAGTAAGTGATAACGCCGTTGAAAAACACCAGCGCGAAAAACAAAAATCCGGTGCAAACGGCCATTAAGCGCCGGTAAGGATTTTTTTTGACAAACAAAAGCGGGAAAATCGTCGCCAAGATTATCGCCGCGTAAAGAGACAGACTGTTGGCCGTTCCGATCGTATTGAACGAGGCTTCTTTGGTATAGCTCAAGAACGGCAACAAATAAACCCCCCACGCCTGCAAAATACCGTATATGGCCGCGATTGTCGCCGAAATCGTCGCAACCGCGATTAAATTATATGTTTCGATCTTTTTAAAATTGTTGACGATCAAAAAATATAAAAATATAAAACTCAACGCCGTGACAAAACTTTCCGCCACCGGCAAAGGCGCGCCCCACAAACTCCCGTAACTATATAAGGAAAAGATGCTCGAAATCAAGATCACGACCACGGAACCGGCCGCGAAAAAATGCAAAGGATTAAGATTGATATCCAGCTTCTTTTCGCTTAGAACATTCCATATCCAAAAGAAAATTCCCGCGCCGGTAAGAGTGAACAGCAAAAACTGTTTCTGAAAATCAAGCGCGTCTCCCGTGAACGGCAGCGTGAACAACGGTATCAAAAACAAAGCCAGATAAACAACGATTTTGGGAATAATTTTTAACATATTGTATTTTTAAAACACTGATATTGATATTATATTCTTTGTCGGCGACAAACACAACCCGACGGCCTGTGGAAAACCCGTTGCTTATCGATTCTCCGTTTCAATGTCGGTTTTGGAGCAAGAAACTATTCCTTGAACAATCCCCAGCGCCGCGAAAGTGGCAACGAGATTGGAACCGCCATAGCTGACCAGCGGCAAAGGCAGGCCGATAATCGGTAAAAATCCGATATTCACGCCAATATGAATTGCCGCCTCAACCAGCAACAAAGTCGCAAAACCGGCCGCGAAAAGCCGAAAAAAATTATCCCGCGCCCGCGCCGCCGCGCGCGTAACGCGCCATATCAACGCCAACAGCAGCAACAACAGCACGGTTATCCCGACAATGCCGAATTCTTCGCTGATCGCGGCAAAAATAAAATCCGTTTGCGGTTCAGACAGAAAACCATACTGGGTTTGCGATCCTCCGCCGATACCCTTGCCCAGCAACCCGCCGGTTCCCACCGCGATTTTGGTCTGGTTCTGGCTCCACGACACCCCCAACGGATCGTACGGAACAAAGAAACTCATCAGCCGCGCTTTCTGATAATCTTTCATCAAAAACATCCAACCAAGGACGAAAGTGACCAAAAAAACCAAAAATAACAATAAAAAATGGCGCAACTTTATTCCTGAAATCGCCAGCATCCCGACCCAAAGGCCGAGAATCACCAAACACGGCCCAAGATTCGGCTGAAAAAATATCAACGCCGCGGGCAAAGCTATGTACGCTCCGGTAAGCAAAGTATGGCGGATCTGGTACATCGCCACATGGCGGCTGGAAAAATATTTCGCCAGCAAAATCAAAAGTACGGGTTTCAACAACTCGATCGGATCAAGCGTGACCAACCCAAGGTCGTACCAAGTCCGCACGCCGCGGTTGTCCGAGCCGAAAAAAAACAGCCCGGCCAGCGCCGCCACCGACAAAAAATAAAGCGCCAAAATAATCGCCGAATTTTCGCGAAAAATCCGCCAGTCAAAAAAACTCATTGCCAGCATCAGAACGAATCCGATCCCCAAAAAGACCAGCTGTTTATTGAAATTGGTAAAATCTCCGGAATGAAGCGAACTGCTATAAAGCGACAACAGGCCGATCGACGCCAAAAAAACAGCCGCGAAAGCCATAATCCAATCAAACCGCTTAAAATGGGCAATTATAAAATTCATATACCCTCCATATTAAACCAACAAGCGCCAAAAATAAAAAATGCATTGATGTCGGGGTATTAACCCCGCCATCAACCAAAAGATGCTTCCTTTGGAATCCTCATTCTTTTTGTCCCCCGCGGCAAGCCGACGGGGTATAAAAAGAATAAACCTCAAACTCTCATTCGCAAGAGGGTATGGCAAAAACAAACGCCTGAAAAACACGGATCTTTTTTTAGTTTTCTTCGCCGCCGTCTTCCCCGCCGCGTCTTTTTTTCACCGCCGCGATCAACGCGACGACAACAACGATCAGGACAACCGGAATAGCGATAATCAACAAATTGCCGGCGGCGCTTGAATTATCAGCCGCGGCGGCGCAATCAGGATCATCGCCGCCGCCGGCCGAGCAGTCCGGATCGCAAACACAATCAACCGCGGCGCTGCAAGCGCCGTCGCTGGCGCCGGCAACCGGTTTTCCGCAAGCGACAGGTTCTTGTTGAGCGGGAATGGCGACTTCATTTAAAACCGCGGCTTCCAGCTCCGGATTTTTATATTCAAAACTAATCACCGAAGAAACCGCGGCCTTGCCGCCCGCGTCATCTTTGCACCGCACATAATAATCGTATCGGCCGTAATCGTTTAAATCCACTATCGCTTGCTGGTTTTGGCCATCGGTTGCCGAAAATTGTCCCGGCATCGCGTCAAAATCCTGATCCCGGGTTGACCAGCGGCATTGAGCCGCCTTATCGGTAACCGCCGTCAGCATTACGCTTTTCTGATAAACCGGGCTGGCAGGTTGCAATTCGGAAACTACCGGCGGAACTTTTGAAGCTGGCGCGTAATCAAAATTGATTTTAACCGAATCGGCGTTCTTGTTGCCCGCCGCGTCTTTGCAACGGACATAGTAATTGTAATTTCCGGGACTGGACAATGTTATTGTTTTGCTCTGATGAACGCCGGCGGCGGTATCCATCGTATTTTCCATCGAATCGTAATCCGTATCGGCAATATCGTACCTGCAAGTCGCTTTTTCGCCGGTAACGCAAGAAATAACGGTCGTGGCATTGGTGATGGCGCCCGATGGCGCCAGACCGGAAATCGCCGCCGGAGTTTTATCCGCGAGACCCGCGGTGGATGAAACAGTTGAAGACGCTTGAATATTTGGCGCGGCAATAGTGGCGGCACCGGTTGCCGAAACATAATCAAACGATATTTTGCTTGGTATCTGATTGGCATTGCCGAAAGCGTCTTTGCAACGCACATAATAAGTGTACTTGCCGTAAGAACTCAAAGATACCGGCGCCGAATGATAAAGCTTGTTTGAAGTTTTGAACGGTAAAGTCATCTGGTCAAAACTTCTATCATACCAGCTATAACGGCAATCCGCGGCCTCGTTGGTGGTCGCAACCAAAACCACGCTGGAATTGTATGCTTTCCCCGAAGGCGCCAAACCTGAAATTACAGGCGCAAGCGCGTCTTTAACGCCGCAAACGCCGGACGCACAGATTTGTCCCGAAGAACAGGCAACCGCCGCGCTCCATTCCAAACAGCTGTCGGCATCGTAATTGCCGCAGGTTTGGACACCGTTGCCGCCGCATTGCTTGGCGCCGCTAGAAGAACAATCATTGACACAGGCGGCAATACAAACGCCATTTTTACATATCTTGCCGCTCAAAGCGCAATCCTGAACATTATTCCATGATGAATCTTGAGTGCACGCGCCGGCGGCGCAATCTCTAACAACGGTTTCCTGCTGAAGCCAATTACCGCCGCATTGATAATTTGAGGTCGACCCGCTATTACCGCAATTCTGGTAAACATCGCCGCGAACTCCGCAAGAATCATACCAATAAACATTGCCGTTATAACATTTTTTGGAATACTCGGCGGTACAATCGTCGCTACTGGCAACGCAAACGCCGGACGCACAGATTTGTCCCGAAGAACAGGCAACCGCCGCGCTCCATTCCAAACAGCTGTCGGCATCGTAATTGCCGCAGGTTTGGACACCGTTGCCGCCGCATTGCTTGGCGCCGCTGGAAGAACAATCATTGACACAACTAGAAACGCATTGGCCGGACGCACAGATTTGTCCCGAAGAACAGGCAACCGCCGCACTCCATTCCAAACAGCTGTCGGCATCGTAATTGCCGCAGGTTTGGACACCGTTGCCGCCGCATTGCTTGGCGCCGCTGGAAGAACAATCATTGACACAACTAGAAACGCATTGGCCGGAAGCGCAAGTTTGGCCGGAAGAACAATCGCCGCAATAAATCGTACCGCCGCAATTATCGCTCATATTGCCGCAAACATTGCCCTCTGACGCGCAAGTACGGCAAGTCCCCTGGCAATACATTCCCGTATTGTAAGCGGTTGAAGTGTACGCGGAAGAAAACGGCAAGGAAGATATGCAATAATGGTAACCGCCAATCTTTTGGCAACTTCCGGATTCGCACTCCCCAAAAAGATCACAACCCCAGCCGCCCACCAAGGTCTTCCAAACCCCGTTGCGGCATATCTGCCGGCCCCAAAGATTTTCTCTTATTTCGCCGCTAGCCACGCATTGGCGACCAAAAACAAGGCCGTCTCCATAACCGCAAGTACCCGAAGGGCAGCAAACCGTATTATTGCATAAAGTTCCCGAAGGACATGCTTCACCGTTGGCACAACCTTGAGCCAAGCCAGAGTCAAAAGCGCAACTTCGGCAAAAACCGGCATCGCCGAAAGTTTGGCACCATCCCTCATCGCAACCGCCCCAAGCCGAATTATTGCAACCCCAGCCATTCAACCGCACTTTCCATATCCCGGAACGGCAAATCAAACTCGCCCAGGAATTTTCTCGAATTTGGCCGCTGGCAACGCATTCGCGGACAAAATAAACATTATCGCCCCAACCGCAATAACCGGACGGGCAACAGACCGTATTGTTGCAAGCCGTACCTGAAGGGCAGGCTTCACCGCTGGCGCAACCCTGCAAGCTGTCAGCCTCAACCAAGGAATCATTTTGAAAGTTGAAAAAGTGCCAACAACCGCCGATTGCAAGCACGGAAATCAAAATGGCAAATCCTATATTTTTTCCAAGTCTAATCATATATGTTCATACAAGTTTATAAACCGAAACCTATTTTTAGAATTAAAAAGATATCATAACAGAACTACACTACAACCTCCACCAACTCCCGGAAAAACCGGCGATTTGCATTAAAATTCCGACGATAATCCAGGCAAAAATCATAAGCGCGTAACCGATGCCGATCGCTTTCCACATCATTTTGATTTTTCCCATGATATCCTGACCGCCCAGCGGCGAATAGAAAATCAAGCCCGTGATCAATGCCAGAATCGGCAAAAGAAACACCGATAATTTAAAAAGCAGAAAATCAATAAAAACTTTTGCCAGCAGCAGCAAATGCTTGGGCTGACAAGCTTCCCGATCGTTCCAAGCGGTTTGCGGATCATCATAACCGACGCCGCAAAGCGCGAACGCGGATTTGTTTTCCGGAATATGCTGGGACAAAATAAAATCTGTTTCGCTTTCCGGACCGGAGCTTTCGCATCCGGCATCGGCGCAAGGCCGCACCGCCAAACGGTAACCGCCCAGGCATTTTAATTCCGCGACATCCGATGTCCGCGAAATTATTTTGTCGATCTTTTCCTGAACACATTCTTGCTTTTCCGCCGATGAAACAAATTCCAAAACATAATGGTAGGCAACTGCGCCCTTAACTTCTCCCCAGGATATATTTTGCGATACTTGATCGGCCCAGACCGTGGAACCGGCCCCGGGCTTCAAATCGGCCGCCCCCTGCAGCTCGGAAGCGGTGAACGGTTTTTCGCCGCTCCACGCGCCGCAAACCGTGCCATCGGAATGAGCGCAGGTCTGGACTTTCCACGAATAACTTTGCGCCTGGCCAATGTCGGGATACCCAAGAGTGTATTTCGGGTTTTTCAAAAATTCAATATCGTTTAAAAGCGCGGTTTTGGTTTCGCCGCTGGATTTGAAAAGGCTGAAATTGTAGGATTTCGCGCCGGGTACCGCTTCCCAGGAAAAAATCGCCGGGACATTGCCTTCGACTTTCATCGTTTCGGGCTTGGGCGGCCGGCCCGTGGTACGGAAAACAAACCATTCGGACCAGCTGTCGCAATCGGAAGAATTGAAATAAGCGCAAGCTTTAACTCGCCACTTGTATTCCGTGTCGGGCTTTAAATTATCCGCATCGAATAATTTTTTTTCATTGGCATTCATTTTTTCATTCGGAACCGTCGGCCAGTCGACTTTTTTGCTGCCCGGTAAAAAAGAAGCCTGATAAACGAATGAATTCGCGCCGTCCGGAATAGTCCATGTTATCGCCAGCGGCAAGCCCACCGGTTCAATTCCGTTCGGATCGTTTTTGGGCGAAACCGCTCCCGGAACTCCGATCAATTCGATCTTGGTTGTAAATTTCCATGATTGACTGCCGCCGCCGCATTTATAGGCAATATCGTCAAAACAAGTTTGCACCGACCAGTCATAAAGCCGATCGCGCGTGAAAAGCGCGAAATGCTGGCGGCTCTGCTCCGGATACTTAACAACCGAATTATCCGGCAATTGCGGGTCGACAATAACATCTTCAGCTTTGCATTTGCCGGTTGAACTCAAAAGCGGATGGCATTTCAGAGCATTTTTCTCTTTTTCATCGGATAAAACCATCAGCTTGTACGATTTGGCATATGCCACTTTATCCGATGTCTGGTATTCGGCCGGTAATTTGGCCGCACACCACCTTAATTGCATCCCCTTGAAAGAATAACTGTTCGAAACGCAAAACGGCTGGCACCGCAGAACCCAATCGCCCGGTTCGGATTGCAGCACATTTTGGCATAACTGCGGCGGAGGCGTGGGATTATATATCCATGAAGTGCATTTGCCATATACCCAATCCGCGTCATAAGGAGCAATCAATTCCGGTGCCGAGGTCGTGGAAAATTTGAAGTCTTTATAACTGCCGCATTCCGTTCCATCGGCCTTGCAGCACGGCTTAACCCGCCAAGTTATCTCCGAAGAAGAATTAAAAAAACAGGTTCCGCCGTCGATCGTCGAAACAAAATGGTCATAAGGCAAAACTTTCTTGAATTCGCCTTCCTGCTGAAGCTGGTAATTGTCGTTGTCAATTTCTATCGTATAGGATTGAATATTGCCCGCGCCGCCAAAAAGAGCGTTGTTTTCCCAATCGAATTTCAGCGGCATAGTGCGGTCGTCGGGGCCATTATTGCCACACGCATCCGGCGGTTTGCCATGATCGCAAAACGGTTTATCGTAATATCGGTCGTTTTTTGCTTGATATTCTTTTTTTGCCAAACACGATCCGGCGCAAGCGCAAGACCCTTTGCCCGCGTCGCATTTTTGCCATCCTTGGCACGCGGTTTGCGAATGAACCGTACAACCGGAGCCGCAAGCCGTATCGCACCAAATATCCTTCAAAGTTCCTTTACAACCGTCTTTTTCCGCGTCGCCGCACTCATAGCGGCTATGGACGAAATTGGGAACGCAATCTTCTTCGGCCCGCGCGGCGGCGAAAAACGCGAAACAAAAAACCGCGGCAACGGCCAAAACCGCCCCCGCTGTTTTTTTATTGAAATTTTCAAAATCAAATAATTTTCGAACTGGCGCCATTTATTATTTTACCGCCATAAGCTGATTAATCTTGCCGCGGGTATCATTGCCCACATTGCCCGAACCCGAGGTTAATCCGTAAGGAGCAAGTATCTCGCGAGCATATTTTTCCTGAAACTGCTTGACGGCGGCTTTAGTGGCTAAATCGTAGGTACCGGTTGCCAACACCGCGTAACCTTGCGATTTCAAAAAATTTTGCAAACAAGAAACTTCCGGATCGGTTATCCCGTAATAAAGGTATTTGGTGATTCCGGCGCAAGAATAAGAACCGGTTCCCGTTGTCCCCATCGCCGCCAACTGTTTTTGCAAAGCCGTAATTTCAGCTTTCAAGGCTTCAATCTGGGCATAAAGCACGGAAAGGTCGCCGCTGGCACCGATACTGCCTTCTTCCCCAAACCCGCCCGCGGGCTTGCCGATGGAAGTTTTTTCTTCCATCGCGTTGCCATCGACATTTTCCACCGTACCGCCAATCTGGCTGGCACTGCCGAAACTCTCATTGGCAATCCTGATATTGCCACCGCCGGTCAGCGTAATGGTTAAAATTTTGCCGGTGGAACTCAAAGCCAGCTTGGAAGTGAAAGTGCCGGAATCATCCACCGAACCAGCGTCGAAAACAGCGATATTTTTGATGGTCACGATGCCTGTCGAAGAGACGCTCACGCCGCCGGTCTGGGAAGAAGAAACGCCGGAAACATAATCGCCTTCATTAAGGCCGCCGCTGATTGAAGCCGGGTCGATGGCCTCGCTAAAAGCGATTCTGACAGTATCGCCAATATCAATGTAATTTTTATCGCCGCCGTTGGTAATGGCAATGGAAGAAATGGAAAGCGTGCCGGCGGAACCTCCGATCGGATCATCGATGGCCGCATCGCTTGCCATTGCGTTGCCGTTGGTATCTTTCACCGTATTTCCGAACTGAACGGTACCGCTATAATTCTCGCTGACGACTCTAATGGCATTGCCGCTCGTCAGTGTTACGGTCAAAACTTTCCCCGCGGAATCAAGCGCCAGTTTGGAAGTGAAAGTGCCGGAATCGTCCACCGTTCCCGTATCAAAAAGGGCGATGCCGTTAATATTCACTATGCCCGTCGAAGAAACGCTCACGCCGCCGATCTGGGAAGAAGAGACGCCGGAAACATAACTTCCCGATGAAAGGCCGCTGTTGATTGAAGCCGGATCGATGGCTTTGCTGAAAGTAATTTTGATGGTATCGCCGATATCGATGTATCCGGCGGCGCCGCCGTTGGCAATGGCAATTGAAACAATGTAGAGACTATCGGAACTACTACGGGCCATACAAACCCCCAAAGAACAGATTTGGTTGGTTAAACATTTGGCATCGTCATCCTGCCAAGCACTACCATCGGATTTACATACTTTGCACCCGGAAACAGTTCCCGGCAAACAAAAAACGCAACGGTTATTGTAACAACTCTGGCCACCGGTGCATGTGCCGCAATTAATTGTACTGCCGCAATTATCGCTCATATTGCCGCAAACATTGCCCTCTGACGCGCAAGTACGGCAAGTCCCCTGGCAATACATTCCCGTATTGTAAGCGGTTGAAGTGTACGCAGAAGAAAACGGCAAGGAAGATATGCAATAATGGTAACCGCCAATCTCCTGGCAACTTCCGGATTCGCACTCCCCAAAAACATCACAACCCCAGCCGCCCACCAAGGTCTTCCAAACCCCGTTGCGGCATATCTGCCGGCCCCAAAGATTTTCTCTTATTTCGCCGCTAGCCACGCATTGGCGACCAAAAACAAGGCCGTCTCCATAACCGCAAGTACCCGAAGGGCAGCAAACCGTATTATTGCATAAAGTTCCCGAAGGACATGCTTCACCGTTGGCACAACCTTGAGCCAAGCCAGAGTCAAAAGCGCAACTTCGGCAAAAACCGGCATCGCCGAAAGTTTGGCACCATCCCTCATCGCAACCGCCCCAAGCCGAATTATTGCAACCCCAGCCATTCAACCGCACTTTCCATATCCCGGAACGGCAAATCAAACTCGCCCAGGAATTTTCTCGAATTTGGCCGCTGGCAACGCATTCGCGGACAAAATTAACTCCATCGCCCCATCCGCAAGTGCCCGAAGGACAGCAAATCAAACTATTGCAATTGCCTGAAATACATTCGCCGGCGGAAGCGCAAATTTCCAAATTGGCTTTCGTGGCCGAAGCATTGACCGAAACGACATTCGTTCCAAAGAGCAACGCCGCCAAAGAAATCGCCAAAACAGAATTCAACAATGTTTTTTTATTCATTTTTTAAATTAAAATTAAAATATCCCGCGGCCGGACGGACAAATCAAACCGCGCTGTTTTTATTATAAATAAATTTTAAAATTGCCACAACCGCCGAAACGGGCGCGGCGTCTTGCTAATCCCACCAATCGTAAAGATTTTCCCGAACCGTCATCGAATGATTTCGGCCATGTTCAATCCAGTCAACGCGGACAATAACTTCCAAAAAATCGCCGCCACTATGATTCACGGTGATAATTCTTTTATAGGGAGTGTCGCCGCCCGTTGAATAATTATAGAAATTGCCGTCAAATTTGAGCGGCACGGCGTCATAATCCCGATTGAGCAATTGCATCGAATAATCCGCGCCGCAACCAGTACTGCAATTAACATTGTCCGGACTCCCGGAAGATGCCAGTCCGCTCATCCAACCGCGATCTTGGTCATAACCCGGCTCGCCATTAAGCGATTTTAAATAATTGCCGTCGCGAATGTTTCTGACGATCTCGACCCCCTCCTTTCCCAGATAAGCCGCGGTTAATTGCATTGACGCGGCTTTTGACGCGGAAAGAGTTTGATTGACCAGCCCGTAAACACCCACAATGCCCACCATAATTATGGTCAGCGCCGTCATCACCTCGATAAGCGTGAACCCGAAACATCGGTTATTTGTTTTTCTCGGACAATTATTGGACATAGATCAATCCTGCTTTATTCGCAATCACCGAACGAATCATTGAAGTATTCTTTACGCGAAAATTAATCTGCTGGGTCGGCTGGCTTTCAATCCCGTTTATCCATGTCGCCGAATTGGACGGCATATATTCGACGCTGGCCGGAGTCGCCGCGCACGCCGGTACGCACGCCGCGATTTCAATTTTGCCGTCAAGAGCGATAGTTTCCTGAACGGTATCGAAAGAAGCGTCATATTTCCCGTTGCCGGGAAGAATCGACCCGCCATTATTGCCGTCGTCAAGATAAATTATGTACGGGCCGTTTCCTTGGGATAAAGATATTCCGTAGCCGCGTTTTGCCTGGCCGCCCACCTGATGCGCCGCCAGCGACCATTCCTGAATCCGCCGCAAATCCTGCGCGAACCGATTGGCCTGCATATCCAGCGCCGTTTGGCGGCCGCCCTGGCGGTAATTGGGAATGGAGATGGCGCTGATAACCAAAATGATCGCGGTTACCGTAATCAGCTCAATTAAGGTGAACCCTCGTTTTGAGCGAATTGCCCCGGCAAATTGCTTTATGTGTAATATTTCCATCGCGCCTATTTATGAAGCTTAATGCAAAATGTAAAAATCAAAATGGAAAATGACAAAATTGAAATTCGACATTTTAATATTTTAATTTGTCGTTTTTCATTTTGATTTTTAAATTTTTAATTATGCATCCCTATCGACAAATACCAATTCAGTATCGAACCGGAAAAGAACAGCGCGACCAGCGTTCCGCCAACCAGAAACGGCCCGAAAGGAATCTCCGACGACATCTTCTTGCGCCGAACCGCGATCAATCCTAAACCTATTATAGCACCAAAAAAATTCGCAAGGAACAGCGCCAGCAAAGTCTCGGGAAAACCAAGCGCCAATCCCATCAAAAGCGCGTATTTGACATCGCCAAAGCCGATCCACTTTCCGCGCGAAAACAAAAATATCGCCAGAAAAAACAGCGCGGCGAACAGCCCCGACAACAGCGGATTGAAAATTATGTTCCAATCGAATCGGTGAAAAATAAAATCGCTTTCAAAAAATCGCGCGATCGTTAAAACCGCGGCGCCAAAAATCCCCGCGGCGATCGCGCCGTCGGGAATAAAATACCAGCGCAAATCCGCGACAAACACCACAACCAGCGAAGACAAAATCGCCCAATACGCCAACAGCTCAAGCGCGGAAATCACCGGCAGATAACCGTTAAAAATCCCGGAGGCGAACGCCCGCGCCGCGGCGACGAAAAGAATTCCGGTTGCCAACTCAACCAAAGGATATTGCCACGATATCGGTTTTTCGCAATAACGGCATTTGGCGCGCAAAAATAAAAAACTGAACAAAGGAACCAAATCAAACCACGCCAGTTTATGGCGGCAATTCGGGCAATACGACCGGCCGGCCAGCGCGCTTTCGTTATTATAGGATCGCCAGATCAAGCAATTCAAAAAACTGCCGACAATCATACCGACGGCGAATATCGAAACAAAAACATACCAAAAAATAAAATCCATAATGTTTATACAATGCTTGCTACGCTCGCTATTGACAATGTCTTGTCGAATGATAGTATATGCTTACTAAACGTGAAGCGGATATTTCGCATGTCCGCTTTTTGTTATTTACCCGCCAGAATACCTCGGGGCTTTGCCCCGGGGATGAATGGCGGGGAAACAAACTTTTCCGCAAGAATACCCTGACGACGCGCGGTAGTTTATTTCCCGTCAAACTTCAATATTCTTTCCAGCCTGGTAAAATCCCTGAAATCAGAACCGGCAAATTGCCGAATTTCGCGCGCGGTTCTCGGGCCGCGGGATAATATGGTTATTCCCTTGCCGCACGCTTTCAAATATTTCAAAACCGGTAAAAAATCGCCATCGCCGGAAAGAATGATCGCTTTATCAAAATTGTTCATTTCCTTCATCAAATCAAAAATATATTTTCCAAATGTATTTCGTCGAGCGGGGTATGAACCCCGCACGACGACCAAAGGGGGCACCCCTTTGGAATCCTCTTGGTGCACCCCGGGGCAAAGCCCCGAGGTATTGCACTCAATAAAAGGCCATATCAACATCGCAATTCGCTTTTTTAACCGTACTACTATCGTGATAATATAATTTTACGGGTTTAAGCCGCAATTCATATCCAAAAGACTCAAGCTTGGAATAGAACTTAACTCTCTGCAAATGCCGGCTTAATAATATCATATCCGCTTCATTTAACTTACTGCCGCCGGTTTTGATTTCATTTTTAAGATATTTTTTCAATTCGGCAATCGGCACGGTATCATTTTTTAAATAGTCAAAATTGAATTTATGGATTTCCGCGCCGCCAAAATAAAAAACTTTTCTTACTGAATATTTTTCCGTTAAATATTCAAAAAGATTTTCGTAATCTATTTTCCAACCCAAACTTTTCTCCCCGCCATAGAACAGATTGGAAGCGTCAATAAAAGCGTATGATGCAATTTTTTTATTTTCCATCCGTATCATTCAAATACAAATAGTGTTACTGTCTGTATTTTAATTGCGCAAACAGTAATTGCAAAGTCAACCCTCCCCGCGCGCTTTCATTATTATGCAATCGCCAGATCAAGCAATTCAAAAAACTGCCGACAATCATACCGACGGCGAATATCGAAACAAAAACATACCAAAATAAAATATCCATATTCTTTGAATTGCGAAATCATTAAATGCAAATGCTTTAGAGGGGTCTAACCCTTGCGATTACGCAAGGGATAGACCCCGAATGCAAAGCGTTTCATAATTCAAGACATCTTGGAAAAATCATTCGACGAATTTATTTTATCACAACGGCCGCGTAACGAAAAATCGGCGAAACTCGCCGATTCTCTGTGTTCGATTCCTTGGCTAGTCCGCCGTATTGCAAGTGGCCAAAGTCGGTTTTGTGGTCTTCTTGACATTGCCGCCTTGGGACGCGGTGTAATATTTCGCCTCGCCCTCCAAACGCGCGAAATAGCAAAACTTCTGCAGGTCGCCGGTGTTTGCCATCGCGCAGTAAACATTGGCAGTGGTACCGGCAGTGCAAGCACTGGCAGGAGATCCCGGATCCACCGGAACAGTCATATAAACCGTAGTGCCGTTGGCAATCGTTCCCGTAGCCACGCTATTGTCCGTCAATACCGGATAATACGCGTCCTTTTCGCCGTAATACATCTCCTGCGCCGAAAGCAATTGGCGCATATCCGACATTCTTTTGGCGTCCCGGGCTTTTTGCCGCGCGCCGCCCATCGACACCAACACCATGCCGGCCAAAATGCCGATAATGGCGATAACCACCAGCAATTCAATAAGGGTGAAACCCTCTTTGCGATTTGTCATAATTCTTTATAATTTTTTTTAAACTGACATTCTCAATCAATGGCAATAAATATTTACTATTTATTGCCGGATAGTTCGACCTTTTATTATTCTATCACTATCATTATCGTTATCAAATAGGTTTCACCCATACTGACTAATTGGCCGTATTGCAATTGGCCAATGTGGGCACGGCAATACCCACGCCGGCGGTTCTTTTAACATTGCCGCCGTGGGACGCGGTGTAATATTTCGATTCGCCTTCCAACCGAGCGTAATAGCAAAACTGCTGGCGGGTAGCAGGACTGGCGGTATTGGCAATCGCGCAATAATAGCCTTTGCTGTCGGCGGTTCCGCACGCGATTTGAGTCGCGTGTCCGCCCGGATCCGCCGGAATCCTCATGTAAACATTACCCAAATAAGAAATCGTTCCCGTAGCCATGCCGCTTGCCGCGGGATGATACATATCCGCCTCGCCGTAATACATCTCCTGCGCCGAAACCAGCTGGCGCATATCCGACATTCTTTTGGCGTCCCGGGCTTTGGCTCGCGCGCCGCCCATCGACACCAGCACCATACCGGCCAAAATGCCGATAATGGCGATAACCACCAGCAATTCAATAAGGGTGAAACCTTGCCTTGGCAAACCGTTTTTTTTATTGGCTATCAACATATGATTATTCCCGGATCGCCGGATAATTATTGGACTTGGCCAATTTGCCGATACCGTCAAGTTTAAAATTGTCCAAAAACAATTATTCAACAATCTCGCTTTAGTTTTAGATAAATTCCGAAAAAACAAAAAGGGATTTATCAAACTATCGGCGGACGAATCCGAATACAATCGCTCTCATAAATAAATTCGGCAACCGTTTCCCCGCGCCGCGCCAAAAACAAAGCGGCGGCGGCAAACGGCAAAACAAAAATATCCGCGGGCAAGAATTCAAGAATATCCGCGCCGGAAACTATCCGTCCGTCCGATCCCGACATTGAAAATTCGGAAAGCGGACTCAAGCGGGAAATTGCCGGAATTTCAATACTGCGGCTGTTTTTTAAAACATTTTGCGTGTCAACTTCTCTGGAGTAAAAAAATCCGCCCACCAGCTTGATCGCCGCCATCTGCGCGGTTATGACGACGCCAAAAAAAACCACCAAAATCGGCACGATAAAAACAGAATTCATTCCCCAATCGATATCGGCTGATAAGCGATTTTTGTTTGTTTTCATAATTGGCCGCGCCGGTTGCCGCTTCTGGCGGCCGCACCGGTTCGCGGTTCGTTTATTTTATCAAATTTACGCGGTAGATTGCAAGATAGAAATTGTTTTAGGCGGCTCCCATCGACGAATAAAGCGGTATCATCACCGACGCCACCACTCCGCCCACGACCAAACCGAGGACAATGATCATTATCGGTTCGATAAGTATCAGCATACTGTCAATCGACCGCTCCGTCTCTTTTTCATAAAACGACACCATAACCAGCAAGCTTTTATCCAGCGAACCGGTTTGCTCGCCCACGAGGATCATTTGTGAAAACATCGGCGCAAAGAGTTCGGGATAATTAAAGAGTATCGAAGAAATCGTTTGCCCCTTGCGCACCCCGTCGCAGGTTTTCATAATCACATCGCGGTAAACCGTGTTCCCGACGATCGTGCTGGTAATTTCCAGAGCCTGGGTGATCGGAATTCCGCCCGTGATCAGCGTGGAAAGATTGTCCGCGAAACGGCTCACGCAAAGCATTTTCGTGAGATTGTTGAATATTGGAATGCGCAGCGCCAGACGATCAAAAAATTCTTTGCCTTTTTTCGTCCGGGAAACCCTCATGATGACCACCACCGAAGCGATCGCCGCGAGCAATGCCAAAACTCCCCCGATACCCCGGATGAAATTCGTGGCGGCAATCACAAACTGGGTCAGCGGCGGCAATTCAACGCCGGCGCTGGTCAGCATTTCCACCATACTCGGCATCACGAAATAGGCCAAAAGGAACAGCACGGCCACCATCACCACCAGAATGACGATCGGATAAACCATGGCGCCCTTCACTTTCCCTTCCAGATAATATTGTTTTTCAAGATAATTGGCCAGATAATTGAACTGTTCCGAAAGGTTGCCCGAAACCTCGCCGGCGCGCACCATGGCGACGAAAAACGGCGAAAAAATATCCGGATATTTGGCCAAGGCGGCCGACAAGGGCGATCCCGCCTCGACGACTTGGGAAATCTTTAGAATCTTTTCCCGAAAATTCTGGTTGGCAAGCTGGGCGCCGATAACCCGCAAAGACTCGACCAGCGACACATTGGCGTGAAACATCACCGCCAGCTGGCGCGAAAAAATCGCGACATCTTTTCCCGAAACCCCCTCGAAAAAATGAAATCTTTTGGCGAGGCTCTGATCCTCTTTCTTCAGGAATGTGACGAAAAGATCGTCGCGGCGCAAAATCTCGGCCGCGGTCTGCACCGAATCAGCCTCCATCACCCCGGATTTGACTTCCCCGTTTTTCAACCTGGCTTGATATACGAACCTCATAATTTCAGATTTCGAATATCGAATATCGAATATCGAAACAAATCTGAAGTTTCAAATTTCGAAATTTTAAAACGAATTTTAAATTTCGTTTCGGACATTTGAACATTCGAATTTTAAATTTGTTTCGATATTCGACATTCGTGCTTCGAATTTTTTAGATTAACGCTTCCAACTCCTGCGGATTCAAAGAATGCGATATCGCTTTTTCCAGTGAAATGTCGCCGTTTTTCACCAGATTGGCCAGCGATTTGTTAAGCGAAATCATCCCGTCCTTCGAAGAAGTTTCGATGACCAGCGGAATTTCGTGAATTTTGTTTTCACGGATAAGATTGCCCACGGCAAAATTATTGAAAAGCACTTCACAGGCGGGCACCATGCCTCCTTTGTTCGATAAAATCAGCCGCTGGGATACAATTCCCAAAAGCGAAGAGGAAAGCTGGGCGCGGATTTGCGCCTGCTGTTCGGCCGGGAACGAATCAACGATGCGGTGGATGCTTTGCGAAGCCGAATTCGTGTGCAATGTCGCGAACACCAAATGGCCGGTTTCCGCGGCGGTCAGCGCCGTGGAAATCGTTTCCACATCGCGCATTTCACCGATCATGATCACATCCGGATCCTGGCGGAAAACCGACCGCAACGCCATTGAAAACGAATAGGTGTCGGAATTCAACTCTCTTTGCTCGATCACGGAAGCATCCGGGGTAAACAAGTATTCGATCGGATCCTCGATGGTAATTATATGATCGCAGCGCGAATGATTGATCGCGTCGATAAACGCCGCCAATGTGGTAGACTTGCCGTGCGACGCCGGGCCGGTGATCAGAACGAAACCCTGTTCCGCTTCAACGAATTTCTGCAAAACCGGCGGCAGATTAAGTTCTTTCAATGTGCGTATTTTGGTCGGAATCAACCGCAAAGCGCACGATATGCATCCCTTCTGGAAAAAGATATTGGTGCGGAAACGCTCTTTGCCCTGAAACGCGTAGGAAAAATCGATTTCTTTGAACTTCAAAAATTGGTTCTGCTGTTCGGGAGTCATCATGGCAAACGCCAGCCCCTGGCTGTCGCGCGGCGAAAGATTGGGCTCTTTTGGAATCGCCCACAACTCGCCGTTGACGCGGATGATGGGAGGATATCCGGCCGACATATGAAGATCGGACGCTTCTTTTTGCACCGTAACCGCGAGAAATTTTTCAAGTAATTGGGAATAATCCATAATCGCGAATTTAAAATGTAAATATCAAAAATCAAAATTCGGGGAAAAAATATATCGTTAAAATTTCGTTCGGCAAAATTTCAACTCCGAGAATCTAACATTATCGGTTCGGTAAAACCGTCCGCCGAACCAATTCTTCAATTTCATTTTATATTTAATGTTTTGTTTATTTCTTCCGCGATTTCGCTGGGAGTGAAATGCGCCTTGATCATAAAACCGTCGGCTCCAAGCTCCAATCCTTTCTTAATCTCCTCTTTTTGCCCGAGGTTGGATAAAATAATAATTTTCAAACGATTAAGATCGGAATCCGGGTTTTTCTGCCGCATTTCCCTGACGCGCGCCATCACTTCCCATCCGTCCAGTTGCGGCAATACGATATCAAGCAGCATCAAATCGTAATTCTTGGAATTCAGTTTTTGCAAACACTCCTCTCCGGTCATCGCCGAATCGACATCGAATCCGCCTTGTTTCAATTTGGTATTGTAAATATCGGACAAAAACGGATCGTCTTCAACGACAAGAATTCTTTTTCCTTCGTTATTTTTTTCGTTATTTTTTATCGGCATATTTTTTATTTGCGGCCATCCAATTAATATAAGTATAGCGCATTCGGCGAAACAATGGAAAGAAAAATCGAAATTACGATTTGGGTTCGATCACCACCGGCACCGCGTCTTCTTCGGTCGCTTTCAAAACTTCTTCAATCGTGGTCACTCCTCTTAAAGCCTTTAAAATTCCGTCCTGGCGCATCGTTGTCATCCCCTGGCGTTTTCCTTCCGCGCTAAGCGCGGTTCCGGAAAGGTCTTTTAATATTATTTCGCCCAATTCCGGAGTCATTTCCAGCGTTTCAAAAATACCAACCCGGCCCGAAAATCCCTGTCGATTGCATTTGGGACAGCCAACCGGCTCCCAAATATAGATCGGATCCCCCAATTCGACATCAACCCGCGACGCGGCCGGAATATCCTTGAACTCATCAATAATTTTTTCCTTTAAAAACCCTTTTGCTTCGACTTTTTTCTTGCAATCCGGACAAAGCCGCCGCACCAAACGCTGAGCCAGCGCCAGGGTAAGGGTCGAAGGAATTAAATATGATTGCACTTTCAAATCAACGAGGCGCGGCACCACGCCCAAAGAATCATTGGTATGGAGCGTTGACAGCACCAAATGGCCGGTCAATGCCGAATGAATCGTTAAAAGCGCGGTTTCTTCGTCGCGGATTTCACCAACCATAATCACATCCGGATCCTGGCGCAAAATACTGCGCAAACCGGAAGCGAAATCAAAACCGATCTCCGGCCGGACTTGCGATTGGTTCACGCCGTCGCAAAAATATTCCACCGGATCCTCCAAACTGATGATATTGATCTTGTCGCTGTTGACTTCCTGCAAAACCGCGTAAAGAGTCGTGCTCTTGCCCGATCCGGTGGGGCCGGTAACCAAAATCAAGCCGAACGGTTCATCAATCGCCTTTCTGACCAGTTCAAGATTCCTCCCGTCAAGCCCCAAATCTTCGAATGTTTTGTATCCGGCATCCGGATCAAGGATTCTCATTACCACTTTTTCCCCCAAAGCCGTCGGCAGCGTGGACACGCGAAAATCAATATTTTTGGAATCAATCTTCATTGAAAAACGGCCGTCCTGCGGCACGCGATTCTCGTCAATTTTCATATTCGACATTATTTTGATGCGCGCCAACACCGCGTTGGCAATGTTCAACGGTAAAAATATCGAAGAATAAAGCTCGCCCATCACCCGAAAACGCACCCGCAATTTGGTGCGGCTGGGCTCGATATGAATATCCGACGCCGCTCCGTCAAGCGCGTTGCGCAAAACAACATTCACGATTTTGGCGATCGGCGCGTCCTCAACATTCGACATCGTTTCAAACTGCGGACGGCGCGAAGTATCCGTTTCGGTCTCTTCCTCTTCCCTGAACTCTTCCAGCGCCTTGCCGACTTCTTTTTTTAAATCGCGGTATTTTCCCAAAAGGGCATTGAATATTTTTGGCGTTATCAAAACCACCTGGTAGGCAAAATCATTTTTCCGCGCCAGAAATTTGAGCGCTTCCTGCGCCTTCAAATCTTCGGGATAAACCATACCGACGGTAACCTCGGATTTTTTTTCGCCCAAAGGTATCATCCGGTAGAATTTGGCGGTTTCCTCGGGAATGGTTTGCAACACTTCCAAAGAAAGATCCTCGGGCGGACTGGAAACAAAAGGCATGCCCAAAACCTGGCTTTTCAATTCGAACAGCTTTCCTTCTTCAATCAACCCGCTCGACAATAACAATTCTTCTTCGGTTTTGGCGGGATTATTTCTTAAATCCGTTTCAATCGCGACCGCTTGCTCCTGGGTGATTGCTTTACTGATAATAAGTTGTTTGGTTAAAAATGACATTTTCCAACTCAAAAATTAAACTGAATCTGCGGTTTCTTTGCCGCGAATCCGTTATGGCGCGATATTTTCGGACGGTTGATTTTCAAGAACGAATGTGCTTGTCGCCGATTGAGCCTTATTCTTTACGAAAGGATTGTCCCTGACGGCCGGCGCGGCGGCCGGCGGTATTTCGGGAAACAGCTCCAGCGCGGCAAGCCGCGGATCGTCCAATATCTCGGTTCTGATTTGAATCGCGCTCTCCGCCGGAATCAAATTAACAACCGGCGGTTCCTGAATTGATTTCCACGCGAAAATTCCCGCCACGATTAAAAATACCGCGATTACCGCGACGATTGCGATATTTCTGACATTATTGTTTTTTTCTTCAAAAGTAATTGCCATATTAAGTAATGGTTATTGATTGAAAAGATTAAAGAAAATACGAACCTTTAGGGCTGCTCGCAATAATTAGCCTTCATTTCCACCGTATATTCAAGAACCTCGCCGGTTTCTCCGGTCTTATCGGCCTTGAACCGCGGCTCTTCCGAAGATGATTCCTTTTCTGTGCTCACGCCAACCGAATTCACCTTGATCATGCGGCTGGAATTTTCAATCCGGGACAGAAAATCCTTAAAATTGGCATAGCTTCCCGAAAGTGTCACCGAAATGCCGTAATCGCGCAAAAGATAAGCGGACGGCGCGGCTTCTTCGTCCACAAATTCTTCGGCCGACAGCGTCATGGCGTCCGAAATTTTGTTCTGCCCGGAATAATCGATACTTTTCAATATCAACCCCGACTGCATCGCGGTCGCCTGCGCGAAATTCATGAACGCCGGCACATCGGGATTGGCCGGCAAGGCCGTCTCCATTTTTTTCAAACCGTCCGAATGCCGGTCCAAATCATCCGACATTTTCTCCAGACTGGCAAAATAATTTTGGCGGGTTTGGATTTCGACATTTTTCTCCTCCAATCTCTGCTTGACGCTTTGCAATTCACCGAATTTGGGCAAAACCATAAAATACCCCAAGGCCAAAGCGATAACGGTAACCACGAACGCTTCCAAATAATTTCTTGACATATGAAATATATTATATTTTTAAGTTTATTCTTTTTATACCCCGTCAACTTGCCGCGGGGGACAAAAAGAATGAGGATTCCAAAGGAAACATCCTTTGGTTGATGGCGGGGTTAATACCCCGGCATCAATGTATTTTTTTATTGCCGCCGCGCGGCAAAATCAACTTTTTGGAAGGAAAATTCAAGCCGGTCACTTTGAAGCGACCATGCCTGAAGCGACTTCAAAACTGACATCAAAGTCAATACCTCCCTCTTTATTGATATCGACTTTTCCGAGATTCACTTTTTTAATATTGTTTTTGGAATTTTCGAATAACATTATTTGCTGCCCCAGCGCCTGAAAATTATCCGCGTGGCCCGAAAGACCGGCGGTCATCTTATCCAAATCAAGCTCGCAATCGGAAAAATATACTTCCGGCAGAACCGCGCTTTCGAGTTTGCCAAAAAATCCGGTGCTGATTTTCCGATTGGCCAAAATATTGGAAAAATCATCCAACTTCTGCCGGAAAAGCAACATCTTGTCTTCCAAATTCTTTTGTCCCTCGGTTTTTATTTTGGCGGCTTGAACACTGGCTTCGGCAAACTCTCCTTCTTTTTGGGTAATCAGATGGCCCAAGTAAAAAAATCCGCCGACAACCGCCGCGAACAACAGCAGCGAAATATAAAATGCCGCGTTTTCCAAAGAAAATCCTGATTTTTTTTTAGTTGATATATCCATATTTTTAAAAATAATTTTCTTGAATCACGAAACGCTTTGTATTCGAGGCCTATCCCTCGCGCTTGTCCCGAGGCTTTCGCGAGGGATAATCGCAAGGGTTAAACCCCTTCAACAATATTTGAATTTAATGATTTCGTAATTCAAAGTAATTTATAAAAATTAATTGCGATGAATCGCCGGACCGCCAAAAATCGGGCGCGACTGCCAAATTATTTTTTGCGCCGTTTGGAAAATTCCAATCCTCGTTGGGCCATCCCGGCCGCAACCGCGTAAACCGGACCGATACTCTTCAAATTTTTTTCAATCGCGGCCGAATGATCAATGTTTTTGAACGGATCGGCGATCTCGACCTCTTTCTTAAAATAATCGGCAAAAATATCTTTTATCTCCATATTCGCGCCGATACCTCCCGAAAGTATTATTTTAACGACTTCGGAATTGGAAAATCTCCGATAACTGCCAAACATTGTTTCGATTTCCCGAAAAATCGGCAACAGCGCGTCGCGAAAGTCGGCCTTGACCCTTTCCCTGATTCCCGGTTCAATCATGGAAATCATTTTCAACCCGTAATTTTCTTTGATTCTTATCGCAACTTCATGGTTTACCGGCAAGCGCCGCACAAGCTCATCGGTCAAATAACCGCTTCCCCGGTCAAAACTGTGGGAATATCTCAATATTTGCTTTTCAACCAAGCTGCAAACCGTGCTTTGAGAGCCGATATCAATGAGGCAAACGCAACGCTCTTCTTTTTTGGGGACCAAAGCTTGGGCCAAACCAAACATCTCCGCTTCCATCAACACCACTTCCAATTTTGCCTTCGCGGCAATTTCGCGGTATTGGGCGATAATCTCATTGGGTATGGCCGCCACGGTAACTTCCAGTTTTTCGGACGATCCCGGTACGCCTCCGACCAGTTGCCAATCGATATTCACGCTCTCCACCGGCAAGGGAATGTGCTGGCGCGCTTCATACATCACCGCCTCGGGAAGTTCTTTTTTGGTCATCGGCGGCAAACAAAAAGCGGTGAAAAAAGTTGAAAAATCCGGAATGGAAAAAGCGCATTGCCGCGTGTGAATCTTGGCGGCGGCCGATACGGCCTGAATCATTTCCGCGATTTCGCCGGTGGAAAAAACCGACACCGCCCTCTTTGACAGTTTGGGGATGTCGCTCTCGATCTGATCAATATCTATCTGGCCGTAATTGGATAAACCAAACACCTGGCCGGATTTCTCAAGTTCCACCAACCTGATCGACGAAGTGCCGATATCGATGCCTAAAAATTTTTTCGCGAAAAGTTTTGGCAACACGGGAAAAAATTTAAAAATTAAATATCTGCGCCCCGCGCGCATCCCGCAATGGCGGGAAAAATGAAAAATCAGATTAAAAAATTTTATATCTTAAAATGCGATGCGCATTTTGATTTTCCATTTTGAATTACATATTATAATTATATCATACAACCAAATGCAAAACAAAAGAAACAGTCTGTGGAAAAGCATCGGCGGACAAGCCAAAGAAATATTTTTTCCGACGCGCTGTTTTATCTGCAAAAGATACGGCGATCTTCTTTGCGCCGATTGCCAAACGCTGTTTGATATTTCCCGCGTGCATCGGCCCGACCGGAATCATAAATATCTGGCCGATATTTTCGCGGCCTGCGGCTATGAAAACAAGTATGTCCAAAAAATGATCCGCGGATTGAAATACGAGCCCTTCCGCAAAGAATTGGCATGCCCGCTGGCCGAACTGATCGCCGGCCATTTCAAACTCGCCGAACAAAATTTTAATCTTCGCGAATTTGTTATCGTGCCCGTGCCGCTGGCCGAAAAAAGATTGCGCTGGCGCGGATTCAACCAAGCCGATATTATCGCCCGCGAACTTGGCCGCCTTTTGGATGCTCCGGTCGCGGGAAATTGTCTGGCGCGGGTTTTGGAAACAAAAAATCAAGCCGATCTGGGACAAGCCGAACGCCTGACAAATATAAAAGAAGCGTTTGCTTGCGCGAACAACGCTCCTTTCAAAAATAAACCGGTGCTCATCGTCGACGATGTGATTACGACCGGAGCGACCATCAACGAATGCGCCCGCGTCCTATCACGCGCGGGCGCGGCGAAAGTCATCGGCGTTGCCATCGCGCGCACCAATTCGTAGGGGCGAAACCATGTTTTCGCCCGCGTTGAAATGCCAATCCGGGCGATTACACGGAACGCCCCTGCAAAATCCACACTCCGACTTTAATATTTCTTTCTTCGCTTCCGCGCCGCGGTTGTAACCGCCGGTTTTGCCGTCGGATCGGACAACCCGGTGGCAGGGAATCGCCGGATCATAATTGGCACGCAAAATATTTCCCACCGCCCGGCAGGCCAAAGGACTTCCCGCCATTTCGGCCACCTGTTTATAGCTCAATGTCCCACCCCGGGGAATTTTTTTAACCGCGGCAAAAACTTTTTGTTTAAATGTCATAACCATAAATCAAAATATTTGATAATTACGATGTAATTTTTGCTATCGCAAAAATTACATCGGTTCAATTTTTAACGGCCATGCAATATCACCTTTCCGCCGATAATCTTAACGCCATTCTTTTCCGCCAGCGGATAGATTGCTCTTTCCAAATTTTTGCGATAATCGTCAGTTTGCGCTTTTTTAAAATACGGAATCAAATCCGGAGTTTTCGCCAAATGATTAAAAAGTCGATCTCTGATTTTGGACGATAAATTGATATGTTCAATATACGCCCTATCTACGCCGGCATTCTTCAAACCGCTGAAAATCTCCTCAAGCTTATCGATTCTTGCGGTGAAATAAGGCAAAAGCGGCCCGACAAACGCATAGGTTGGAATTCCGGAGTCATGCAATGTTTTCAAAGCATCTATCCGCAAGGACACCGGCGGCGCGTTGCCTTCCAAAAATCGCGCCACATTATCGTCAAGCGAAGTTACCGTCAGACCAACCTCTACATTCTTGAAGCTGTTAAAAATATCAATATCTCGGCAAACTAACGGCGATTTGGTTAAAATTGAAATTTTACCCTCATAGCCGAATTCTGCCAAAACTTTCAAGCAATTCCGAGTAATTTTATGCTTATTTTCTGCGCCTTGGTAAGGGTCGGTCACCGACGAAAAAAATATGGAACCAAAATCTTTGCTTTGAAATTTTTTATTTGATTTTTCCAGTTCATTTTTCAAAATATCCGGCGCATTGGTTTTTATATCAACAAATTCGCCCCAAGTTTCATCCGGATGTTTCCAGCGGCCGATGAACGCCGCATAACAATACTTGCAACCGAAAGCGCAACCGATATACGGATTAACCACCCAATCCGCATCTGGTAACCGAGATTTTGTCAGCGCCGATTTAACCCAAATCTCATTTGTTTTCATAGCTTGAACATAACTTTATTTCGTATTAAATCTTTTTTATAACCTGATTCATCCTCAACCATTCCAATGTAAATCTTGCGATCGCAAAAATTACATCTGAATGGTTTTTTAAATTTTTGACTTCAAAAAGCTAAAAATGATTGGAAAATATCAGACCTTGAAAAAATCGCGGATCGGTTTATCATTTTCTATGCTATCGGCGATGATAATTTTCATCTCTTTGTCCGTCAAACCGAAGAAATCCCTTAAAAGCCCGATTTGCTTTCCAAAGCTGTACGGGTAAACCCAAACGCTTTTTTGTAATTGGTACAATTCCAATTCTTTTAATTTCCCCCGCAATGCCTCTCTTTTTATTTTTTGCTTGTCCTCTATGTCAAAAATCAATATGTGCCATTTGCCGTTCCATTTCTTTGATTTCTCAATTTTAAGATCGTCAACCTTATATCTTCCGGCACGCCTTTTACCCTCCTCGGTCAGCGAAAAATACATCTGCTGGCCTTTATATTCAATATGAATCAGTCCCTTCTTTCGCAAATATGCAAACGCGCTGTAAAAATTTTTCGGATTATTTTTCTTAAATTTATTTTTATATTTATAATCCCGGATTGCCGCGCGCAAAAGCGACGGACCGAACCTCGGATTTGTCGCCGCCACGGCGATCAGCCCCATCGTAAGCAAATATCTCAAAATAGTTTTTACGGTATTTCTTTTAACCCCAGCCATAACAATATTCTAACATTCCGATGTAAATCTTGCGATCGCAAAAATTACATCGATATTAAAATCTTCGGGATATATGGATTAAAAAATTGATGCTATCGACCCTCTCTGATTAAGTTGAATAGCCGAACCCTTAAATTTAGCTTTATTCCAGGGTTGAGTGATATTCAAGTTAATATGGGTCTGTCGCCGAATTGGCTTCAGAACGAAATTTTCAGTTTTCGAGCGAAAAGAATGAAGAATGAGGAGGCATATTTAAGCTAAATCCGGCGACGAATGATGAATTCTTTGCCGCCGAAAAATGGAAATTGCGGTTGAAGCCAATTCGGCAACAAACCCAATATGAGAACATCGATATTTTTAAATCATTGTTACTGAAATTTTCGGATTTTGCGGCGCTTTTTTGGAGTATTGCAATAAATATTTTTTCCCCAACGGCTCAATTTCTTCTTGCCCCGCCTCTGCGCCGAAATTGCGCGCCAGCACAACCGGGCCGGGAAAGTTTTGCGGCTCGAATATGGTATCGCCGGGCTTGGCCAGGCCTTTCAGCGCGGCGCAATCCGCTTGGTTACGCGCGACCGCGAACAAAACATCGCCTTCCCAGACGGGACGGCAGTTTTGCAAAACTTTCGCGTCCGAACCGTCAAAATCGGGTTTTATCGAAATAAGTTTTCTCAATCTTTGGCCGTAATCGGTTTCGGTCAGAATACAACCGCCCCCGGGCTGGGGAATATCAATGATGCCGAATTGCTTGGCCATCTCCATTTGCGGCCGGCGCGACCGGCCGGAAATATCACACAATCGGCCGCGATCGACAAGGCCGTTTGTTTCCGACACGGTTTCCGGCAAGAGTTTGGCCGACAACGGCCGCAATAAAATTCCGGACAAGCCCGATTCCCGCTCCACGGTATCCAGCGATTGCTTGTTCTGCGACATCGGCCGCTCGCCCAGCACTTCGCCCGTGGCCACAAAATCAAACCCTTCTTTGTCCATTATCGCCTTGGCGGTTTTTAACATCAGCAAATGGCAATCAATGCACGGATTGATCGCGCCGCCGTATCCGTGCGCCGGATTTCT
Source organism: Candidatus Nealsonbacteria bacterium DGGOD1a (assembly GCA_022530585.1). Taxonomy (NCBI): domain Bacteria; phylum Candidatus Nealsoniibacteriota; species Candidatus Nealsonbacteria bacterium DGGOD1a. Next base: position 191,931 of record CP092821.1, on the reverse strand, counting down.
CACGATTTCCAAGTGCGGCCGGGAAATATCCTCAACGCGCAGTTTCATTCCGATTGCCGCCGCGGAATCGCGCGCCGCGGCGCAAGAAAAAAAACAACTCTCAAAACAAATCGGAACCGCGGCAATCCCTTGCGCTTCCAAAATCTTGGCCGCCAGCATTGAATCCAATCCGCCGGAAAACAGCGCCAGCGCTTTTGTCTTTCTCATAATTTTTTTAATTTTTCCAAAAAATCATTCGCGCTTTTTAAAACCGTTTTGGCATTGCCAAACGACAACGCCGCGCACGCTTCATCATAAGGCCGCCAAGCGAAATCATTGTGCTCATCAGACAAAACAATGTCTTTTGAAAATGTTTGCGCCAAACGGAAATTAACGATCTTGAAAATCTTTTGATCTTTAAAGGTGAAAAAATATTCCATTTTTTGCGAAAAACCCGGGACAAATTCCAAGTCGCGCAATCCTGTTTCTTCCTCGGCTTCGCGTATTATCGTTTCCAATTCGCTTTCCCCCGCTTCCACATGGCCTTTCACGAAATCCCAATAATCCCGGCCCGAACGGTGGCAAACCGCCGGATAACGCAAAAGCAGGAATCTATTGATCCCGTTATCATCGCGAAAAATTATCGCTCCGGCGGATTTTTCAAATTTCATATTTCTTTTGAATTACGAAACCATTAAATTCAAATGCATTGAAGGGGTCTAACCCTCGCGATTATCCCTCGCGAAAGCCTCGGGACAAGCGCGAGGGATAGACCCCAAAATGCAAAGCGTCTCGCGGTTCAAGACAATTTCGCAAATTTAAAATCATAACGCGCTCCTGCCGTTTAATTTACTCTTTTTCGGTTTCTTTTCAAGATTTTCTTTGCTTCCAAGGCGTTAACAATGCCACAGCGGCGGCAACCGCTTTTCATCGTCCTTGTCGCGCGAATTATCATCCGCCAAAAACCACCGGATTGCCGGATCAAGAATTTCATAAGGATTTGTCGGAAAATTTTGATGCAATACTATAAGTTTAAAGATAAATTTGACAATAAATTACTCTCTATGTTAAAATATAATTGGTCGAGGAGGCAAAAGACCTCGCCCATCAAAAGCGGACTACTGATAAAATCGGAAGTCCTTTTTTGTTTCAGTCGGAAAAAATTTTAATCCCGTGCCATCGATAACCGGTTCGATTTGTTTCAGGTTTGTTGATTCGATGCGTTTTAAATGATAGTAAAATTTAGGTTTAGTAATTCCGTTGAACCAATCATATTCTTTCCCTTGTTTGTCATATTGAAAAATATGGTAAACAGGATAACAATATAAGTCGGCAATTTGAATCCCAGTTGTCAGAGATGAATCGGAAAATAAAACTTTTTCAATAATTCTTGGGCACGGCTTCCAAAATCCGCCCTTCTCCCACTGGAGAAGCCGATGGATATCGTTTAATTCTTTATCTATGTTTCTTTTATCAACCACTCTTCCCTCGCGCGGATCAATAATGCAAATTCCAGCCGCATTTTCACAGTTCAGGTAAGTTTGGAATCTTTCCAAAAGAAAAATATAAGCCGCATGGTAGGGATTTTGAGACGGATATTTTGTCCAATAACCTTTTTTATCAATCACCACCGAAATCAAAGAAACCGGAATTTCTTTTAAAAACAACTGAATTTCTTTTTGCAACGCGTCATATTGGGCTTGGTCAAACAGCTTTATCGGCGAATTTATTTTTGGATTGTTAATTTTCGGATTTGCGTAGCGCAAAAAATTAGATTTAAATTCAATTTCCGTATTCTGGTAAAACTTTATCTTTATTCCGCGCAGGCGCGCGTCAATTTATCTTTTGTCGTTTTCATCAATGATACACCCCGTCAAAACCAAAATTCTGCTCCCCTCTTGAAACAATGGCGCTGTATCCCCGGATTCGTCAATATAAAGTATTTTCATCTATGATTTAAATCCCGGCACGCTCCCTGCCGTTTAATTTACTCTTTTTCGGTTTCTTTTCAAGATTTTCTTTGCTTCCGGCCACGGCAAGGCGTTAACAATATCGCTCGCGGCCGCCCAGCCGCGCCGCGCCTGCGCGATGCCGAATTCGGCAAACCGCAAATGGGAAACATCGTGGCTGTCGGTATTGATTGCCATTTTCACTCCGCGCGCCGCGGCGATGCGGATATGCCGATCGTTTAGATCCAGACGATCCGGATGGGAATTTATTTCCAAAATCGTGCCGGTCGCCGCCGCCGCGGCGCAAATCGCGTCAAAATCAATTTCGCACTCCGGCCGTTTTTTGAGCAATCTTGCAGTGGGATGCGAGATGATATCAACCCAGGGATTCTCCATCGCGCGAATGATCCGCGCCGTCATTTCTTTGCGTTTCATTTTTAAACCCGAATGAACGCCGGCAATGGCAAAATCAAGTTCGGCCAACGATTCGTCGGCGATATCAATCGTTCCGTCGGCCATAATATTGGCCTCGCATCCTTTCAAAACAAGGATACCGGCGTTTCGCTTGTTGAGCGCGTCAATCGCGAGATTGCGCCGCGCCAGCGCCGCTTCATCAAGTCCGTTTTCAATTCTCAAAAATTTCGTGTGATCGGCAATGCCGACATATTCATAGCCCATCGCGCCCGCGGCGGCGGCGATTTCTTCAATGGAATTGTCGCCGCCGTTCCAATCCGAATGGCAATGAAGATCGCCGCGCAAACCGCGATCGCCGATCAAATCGGGCAAATTATGATTTCGCGCGGCCTCAATCTCGCCGCGGTTCTCCCGCAATTCCGGACAAATCCATTCCAATCCCAATTTTTGATAAATCTCTTCCTCGTTTGCGCCGCCGATCATTTCCGCGCCGCGGAATAACCCGTATTCGGAAAGCTTGAATCCTTTTTCTTTGGCGATGCACCGCAAAACGATATTATGATCCTTTGAGCCGGTGAAATACTGCCACGCCGCGCCGAAAGACGCCGGCGGCACCAAACGCAAGTCCATATCAAAACCGTATTTTGTTCTCGCCGACGATTTCGTCGCCCCTTTGGCCCAGATTTTTTCAATTTCGGGCAGGGCGGTGAAAAAATCCATAATCTTGGCCGCGTCCGCGCCCGGCTTTATCGCGGCCAAAAGATCGATATCGCCGATGGTTTCCTTGCGCCGGCGCAGCGATCCGGCAATTTCCACCCGCGCCAAGCCGCCGTGTTTTTCCAAAATATCTTTGACCGCCAGCGCTCGCGGCAAGATTTGATCCAGCAAAAACCGGCCGCCGGACGATTTGCGGAATTCAATCCCCTGCAAGATATTGGCTTGGGATTTTTCGCCAAACCCGAACAGCGGCGCGATGTTTCCGGCGCGCGCCGCGGTTTCCAAATCCGCCAAATTTTTCACGCCCAATTTTTCATATAAAACCTTGGCTTTTTTGAAGCCCAGCCCCTCCACCGCGGCGATTTCGCTCAAATCCGCGGGCAAGCGGCGCTTTTGCGCCTCGTAATAATCAATTCCGCCCTTTAGAATATATTCTTCTATTTTCGCGCCGATACTGGCGCCGACTCCCGGAATTTCTTCAATCGCCTTCAAACCGCCGCGCCGATAAATTTCGGCGACATCATCTTTCAAATCGGCCAGAGCGCGGGCGGCCTTGCGATAAGAAAACGGCTTAAACGGCGTATTGTCGGCATCGAGCATATCGGCAATCTCATAAAAAATTTTGGCCAGCTGATTGTTTGGCATAAATTACTTTGAATTACGAAACCATTAAATTCAAATACCTTGAAGGGGTCTAACCCTTGCGATTATCCCTCGCAAAAGCCTCGGGACAGGCGCGAGGGATAGACCCCGAATACAAAGCGTTTCGTAATCCAAAGAAATTATAAAATTATTCTCCGGCTTTCCGCGCCAATTCCTTCAAACTGAAATACAAACCGTGGCCGGAGCCTTTTTGTATCTGGCGGTAAATAAACAACAGCATTGCCGAACCGAGAAAACCGGTTATTCCCACGCATATAAAAACCACTTTAAAACCGAAATTGGCGGCCATCCATCCGCCGATAACCGCGGTCAGCGCGGCGCCCACGCCCACCGATACGGCGCTGATGCCCCATTCGGTCGATTCCCGGCCTTTATCGATATGGCGAGTGTACAGCGCGGTCCAACCCGAAAGGTTCATTGCCATGCCGGTCGCATGGATCGCTTGCAAAACATAAATATGCCACGGCAAGAACGCGAACGCGAAGAACAGCGAACTCAACGATGCGATCCACAATCCGGTTATGGCAAACCAAAGGTCGGATCTTTCATGCGGCTGATTGTCCAAAAACAATCCCAACGGAATTCTCAACAGCGCCGAAAGCGCCGAGTAGATCGCGGTGGAAATTCCGACCACGAATTCATTCCCGCCCACGACTTTATCAACGATAAAAATCGCGAATATCGGCGCGACCAAACCCCAACCGCTCCAGAAAACAAAATCCGACAAAAGCAAAAATTTGATAATTCGATTAACTTTGAATTTAATCATTCTAAACCGGGTTAATCCTGTTTGCGGCAACCGCTATTTATAGCCTAACAACCGCGCATTCGGCAGTCAACTTGTCCCTTCCGCCGCCGGCAAGGGACAAGTTGACAAAAAAAAGGCTAGGCATAGAATAATAATAACAGAAAAATGAAATTCAATCCGCGTATGAAATTTCCCCATCTCGAGGGAATTTTTTGAAAAGCCCGCGCGCGGCGTTTTTTGCCAGTAATCTTTGATCGCGGGCAAAAAAGCCCGCGAAGGCACAAGGCCATGCTCGAAGAAAAAAATTTCTATCTGACGCGCCAAGGACTTAAAAAAATAAAGAAGGAATACGAGGAACTCAAGCGAATAAAGCTTTCAAAAACCAAAGGCGAGGCTCCGGCGATATTGGTTTCCGAAGATGTCAATCCGGAATATATCGCCCTGCAGGAAGATCTCGGACTGCTCGACATCAGGCTGGCCGAGATTGAAGCCATTCTTAAAAACGCCAGCATCATCAAAAATCCGGCTAAAACCGCGCAAGCCTCGGTTGGACTGGGCGCGACCGTATTGGTAAACATCAACGGCAAAGACAGCAAATTCACTATCGTGGGCACGCTTGAAGCCGATCCCGACCGAGGAATGATTTCCAACGAATCTCCGGTTGGGAAAATATTGCTTGGTAAAAAAACCGGCGACTTGATTAAAATTGATCCGTCCGGAAAAATAAATTGCAAAATCAAAAAAATCGCCTACAACATCTCATAGGCCGATGCTTCTGCGATTAGATTTAAAAAACACGCCGATATTGAAATTATCTGCGGTTTTTTGATTAAAAATTAAAAAATCAAAATGTAAAATTAAGATGAAATTTTAGCGTCCCTTCCTGCTACGGAAGGGACGCTAAAATTTTTAATTTTGATCTTTAAATTTTAAATTATTTACGGCAATTCCACATCTTCCTCGCCGGCGCTCCTCCTTTTAATGACCGCAATAATTATTATGATAATAATCAATAGCGCCAATCCGATAAGAATGATCGCGATCCAGCCGTTGTTTGCCGGCGCCGGCGCGACATTCGCGCAATCGGGATCCGCGTCGTCGCCGCTTACCGGACAATCCAAATCACAAATACAATCCGCGGTTGTGTCGCATACCCCGTCTTTGTCCCCGTTCTTCGTTTCCGCGCATGTCGCTTCCGCGGGCGGCGTGGGCTGGATTTCGTCGGGGGTTTCGCCAATAATTTCATCCGGATTCGGATTCTTGTATTCAAAATTGATCACCTCGGACCGGTCATCCGCGTTGCCTTGGGTATCGCGGCAACGCACATAATAAGCGTATGTTCCGTAGTTATCCAAATTAACCGTTGCCTGATGGAGCGAACCGTCGTTGGTGGAAAATGAATCATGCATCGCTTCAAAATCCGCGTCGCTGTCCGAATACCGGCAATCCGCGGCTTTATCGGTTGTCACGATTAACGCCACATTGCTTTGATAGATCGCGCCGGTCGGCTGAAGATTGGAAATCGCCGGACCTTCCTTGACGGGCGCGACATAATTGAAACCGATCTGGCTTGAGCTATCGCTCTTATTCCCGGATTTATCGTTGCAACGGATATAGTAAGTGTAGCGACCGGCCGCGTCCAACGCCACGATCTTGCTGTGATTTTTGCTTCCGGCGCCATCCATCGTATTGGCCATTGAATCATAACTGGTATCGGAAGTATCGTATTTGCATGTCGCCGTTTCATCGGTAACGCAAGAAATGGTGGTGCTGGCCGCGTTAACATCCCCGGCAGGCGACAAATTGGAAATCCCAGGCGCGGCGGTATCTTTGGGCGCGGTGACAACCGGAGTGGATACGACCGGATTTTTATTGGCGTAACGGAAAGAAATTTTTCCCGCCACCTGGTTCACATTTCCCGCGGTATTGCGGCACCTGACATTATAAGTGTAATAACCGTAGTTGGATAAAGACGCGGTCGCGGTATGGTATTTTTGATCCGAGGTGGAAAACACCAAGGTCATATCATCAAAAGCCTTGTCATACCAGCTATAACGGCAATTGGCGGCTTCATTGGTTTTCACCGACAAAGTGACATAGGAATTATAAGTCGTCCCCGACGGCAACAATCCGGAAAGAACCGGTGCCGTACCGCCGCCCGACGACGGCGTGGTCGTGGGGCAATTTTCGCCCACGCAAGAGATATTCCCCACCGTAAATTTAACGACCGCGCTTGAACCATTGGCATTGCCTTCAAAATCTTTACAGCGGACATAATAGGTATAAGGCCCCGCGTTAAGCGTTCCCAGCAACGCCGAATGATATAACCCGTCCGGAGTATCGAGATTGTTTCCCATGCTGTCATAACCGCCGTCACTGGTCGAATACCGGCAACGCGCGAGATCTTCGGTGTCCAAAGTTATTTTAACGCTTGAAGATGTCACCGTGCCTTGCGGATTCACATTCTTCAAAACCGGGCCGCTGTCGGCGAGAACGATCCCAAAAACCAAAATCCCCAAGGCGAGCCCCGCCAAAGACAAATACGCGGCGCATTTTTTAATCGAAACAAATTTAATCAATGGCATAATTTTGGTTATTTATGATTATTCAAAAACAGTCAGTATTTTTAAAATTTGGCGGCTGGCCGCCGGACTGAACTGCGTGGCCCGCGACGGATCAAGCATCACGCTATCGTTTGACGATCGGTAATTACCCTCGCAAGTACACCCCGAATAGCACCCCGCGCCCGCCAAATCTTTCCATTTTTCGCATTTCGGTTCATTGGAACAATTTGGAGAATTTGACATATCGGTATAAGTGCAACCATAACTGTATTCATCGTTCAAATTGAAAAAAGCGTGTCCGAGTTCATGGATGGAAGCGGTCGGCGCTTGAGCCGAAACAAACCCTATTCCCGCGCCCGCCAAAGAAATGCCGTGGGCCGATCCTTGGGAATTTTTTTTCAAAACCATCACCGCGTCCGGCAGGCAAGGCCGCGCGACTTGGCGAAAAATTTCGGCATCCTTATCCATATTATCCTTCAAATCATCGGCGCAATCAAGACCGGAAACTTCCACCGCGCGGAAATTGAATTTATCGATATTTTGGGCAACCGGCGCGAATTTGGAAAACTGTTCAATCTGGCGTTCGGCATCCGCTTCAAAAGAAACCAGATCGCTTCCATAACCGCAGGGAACGAAAACCACATCGATCTTTTTCGCGAACGAACCTCCCATTTTCATATCTTTGCAATTGCCGGCGGCGGTTGCCGCCACGGTAAAAGCAACGGCGTTTTTTTGCTCGGAAAAATTTTCCGACGCGTCTTTCGCGAATATATCAATTTTGTATTCGCCCGCGCCGATGCCGGCAACATTTTGCCAGTCATAATTCCAATTGCCGTTGCCGCCATCCGCCAAAATAAACGCCGCGACAAAACGGCCGTTTCGGTCGCGCACCCGCGCTTCGACTCCGTCCACCGGCACCCCGCTCTTGATGTTCGCCGATATCTTGGCATTGGAATTTAGAACTTGCGCGCCCGCGGAACTTATGGTTGGCGGCACCTCGTTAAAAGCAATTTTTTCGTCAAAACTTTTATCAACCGTAAATACAATTTTTTGGGAAAACATATTTAAATTTCCCGCTTCATCCTTGCAGCGGACATAAAAAGTATATGTTCCCTCGTTTAACTGCGCGGTAAATTTCTTTTGATGGTTTTTGCCATCGGCAGTTTCCAATATATTCCACATCAAACCATATTCGAGATCATAGGGCGCGGCCTTGCAAACCGCTTTTCTGTCGGTTTTGACGGAAATTTCCGGCATCTGATTGCCGGTAATCACCGGATCGTAACCAATCACGAACGGCCCTTTATTTTTGGATTTGGCCGCGGTGCCGGCCGCGGAAGCATCGCCGCTTCCGGCCGACAGATCGCCGACTGCCGCGGCCGCCGAACCGGAAGATTTGGAAATTATTTTTTTAAAAGACAAACCGGCGTCTCTGAATTCAAAATACCCCGCCCGCCGGTAATCCGCCGCGGCAATCGTTTCGTAAGAATCTTTAATTGAACCGGACGGCAAACGCAGCCAATTTACCGCGTCGCTATAAAATATCTCCGTGCTTAACGGTATCTCGTTGCCGTCGTCCAAAAAATTTTTCTGACTGTCAACGAGAGACAACCCGCCGGTATTTTCTATCGCCCGCGCCGTATCGGAAACCGTATCATTTTGTTGAGCGCCGCCGGCCGAAGAATCCGACACTTGAGCCGTTGCTTGGAAAGAATGTCCGGGCGCGCCGGTGGTCAATGTGTTCGCGTTGCCGGTTTTCTCCACCGGTTGAAACTCCGATCCGATTCCGGAATTCAAACTAAGCGGCTCGGCCGCGACTACCGGCGCATAAAGAACATTTCCCGCTTTAATCGACGCGACATCTTCTTCAGTCAAATAATAGGTTGTCGGAGCGGCATAAACCAATGATGTCTTTGCTTCGCCGCCTTCAGTAATCGTCCGAACCGCCGCCGGGGAATATGTTATCGCCTGGTGCGCGATTACGGTTGATGCGTTTATCGGCGTTCCATCCGCGTTGGCCGTTACCTCGATTTGGCCCACCGCCTGCCCAAGCGTGTTTGAACCCCAAGCATAAATCAAATCATTGGTTCTTTCGCTTGCCGGAGGAATAATTTCAATTTCACCGGTGGATTCGTCCACTACGGTTTCGCTCATTTGCGATTTTATTTCATCGATAATTTTTCGAGAATTATCGGCCACGGTTTGCGGATCGGATTCGATCTTGGCCGTTCCATCCGCCGAAGCAATCGCGGTTGGCGATGCCGCAACAACTTTCGGAACATAAACCGTTGCCGCCGCGCCGCCGGTTTTGGTTGTTGCCGCCGCGGTCTTATCCGCCGACCCGGTCGGCAGCCAGTCCGAAATCACCGATGACGCGACCGTCGCGCCTTGAGTTGAAGAATTATCCGAAACCGAAGGCGCGTCAACGACAATCGCGTTGGCCGGCAAACCGGCCGCCACCTGCGAAACACCGCCGCCGGCCGCTTTTTTCCCGTTATTGGTAAATGTCGCCGCGGTTGAGGAATTCAAAAGCCCATAGGCAGGCGTCGATTCCCTCACCGGAACATATACTATACCGCCATTCGCGTTTATCGCGTTGGCTTCCTCGGAAGAATGAGGCGCGGTCGCGGAATTTTTGACGCTGTAACCGGTTACTCCCTTTGAAACAATTTTGCCGTTTTCCAAAACATACAACGGGACCGAAAACGAACTGCCGGCCGTAACCTCTTCTCCCACATTTACCGCGACATAAATTTCTTTTCCGTCGGCGTCTTTTGCCACCGGCGCGTTCATCTTGGAACCCCAACCGGTAGTCAAACTGGATGCCCGAGTGGAAGCCGCGGTTTCCGGATTTCCGGGAGTTACCACAAGCGCGCCGGTTTTGGGATCGGTTTTTGTCATGCTAAAAGCCGAATAGATCGGCGCCATTGTCTCGATTGCCGAACTCACCGTTGATTGTTCTTTAACGGAAACCGAATCTGTGTCTATCAGTGTTTCGCCCGCGGCACGATTGATAAACTCGGCAAGCTGGCCGTAAGTCGGAGTTGTATTGGTAATTCCTTCTTCTTTGGCGGCCGCCATATAAGCCAACAACGCGTCAATAAAATCCTGGTCAGTGAAAGCATGATTAACTAGCGCCACTGCCGCGGCTTTGGCGTCAAAGCCTCCTCCTCCGCCGCCGCCAAAAGCGTCGCCGGAATAATTACCGCCATAATAACTTTCCCACGCGCCCGAACCCCCGCCGCCGCTTCCGCCCGTACCGGTATCCATAAAGAAACTGCCGCCATCCATTCCGCCGCCGGCCGCATCCCACTTATAATAAGTCGGCTCTTGGCCACCGGTAACATTGCATTGGCCGTTTAAGCAATTTATGCATTTATTGTTCTTGCAATTCTTGAATGAATAACCGGTTTTAACAAATCCCGCCGCATCGGTTTTGGCGCAATTTTCATTGGTGCAACTCCAGCAATTTCCTTTGGCGCAAATCTGAATAAAAGTATTTTCTTTCTGATCTTTCGACTGTTCGTCGCTTTCAATCCGGCAGCTTTCCGCGGCGCAAGCGATGCATTTTCCATGCGCGCAATTACGCACAACGGCGGAAAAATTACCGGCCGCTTCGTTTCCGGCCGCGCCGCTCACCGCTTGCGCCAAACTGGCGCCCGCTTTTTTAATCAAAATTTCCGCTTCCTGCTTGGAAGTGATTTTTACATCAACCATGCCAAAAACCCGACTGTCATCCGATTTCATATCCGATCCGAACGGCTGATTGATTCTCTGCGTTATTCCGCTTTCGATTATCGCCTCTTTATTCTGCCGCGGCAACATCGAAGCGCCGCTCCGGTAATAAACCGGACTGTTCAAAATTTCGGCGACGACATAATATTTCTCGCCCTTGAAAACCGCGATCGGAGCGATTGAAGCGCAATTCCATTGTTCGTAACCGGTAATCTGGCCGCTGGCCTTGAGATTATACGCGCCGTCATACAAATTCACCGAATAAACCCCCTTGAAATAGCCGCAAAGCTCGGTAACATAAGCATCTTTCAACGCCGAAAAACGCCAACCCGCGTATTGCGATGTGTTTTCAATTCCTCCCAAATCGCCGGCTTCCAGCGACTGCCAAAGGTAATCGCCTCCGGCCTGGCCGGACAAAGATTCTTTTTCTCCTTGCGGCAAAGCCGCCCGGACTTCCGACATTCCGACCGGAAAACTGCCGGCAATAATCGCGGATACCAACGCCGCGGACAATAATCGCCGGGCGAGATATTTTAATTTTAACAATCGCCAAAATAAATTAATCATATAAAATCACTGTTTTTTCTTTTGTTTATCCGCCAGATGATAAAGCTTGTTAAAACAGCCAACCCCAGAACCGCGGCAATCAATGAATAAATCAACACTCCTTGCGGACCGCGAGAACAATCGCTGTCGGTTTTTTCCGAACAATCCGCGTCGCAAGTACCGTCGGCGATTCCATCGCAAACGCCGTCTTTCACTCCGGAACGGCAATCTTTGGCGCAAGTCAGGCGATTCTCGCCCGCTTGGCACACATCATCTCCGCACAAATCCGCGAACTTGACCGTATCAATGCCAAAGACCTCGTTGCCCTCGGGCGAATAAACGACAATCTTCGCGCCGTTGGAATAATAAGGCGCGATCAAAATAAAATCCTTTGCGGCAACCGCCTGGCATCCGCCTTCCAAGTTGCCCGCCGTTCCGGGCTGGTCGCGGCAAGTTATATCCGGAATGGAAAATCTGAAAGAATATATCAGCTGGCCGCCGGATGAAACAATATCGCAAATCCAGCCATCCTGGGGTTGGACGCGGCGGTCCGGCGCGCGGAAATTTTCCACCGTGATACCTTTCACCGAAAGCTGGCCGTTATCGTAGCTCAAATCCAAATTATAGCTTTTTTCCGTTTTGGAATCGGCAACGCCCGCCTTCGCCGCCGCATCATCCGCGCGACAAGCCGGTTTTGCCGGAAAGCCGGCCGCGATCGTAAAGATAATCAGAAATAAAATTGCTTTAAAGATTTTCATTTCGGTTGAAACGCGCGAACGCGGGTTGGCCGGATCGCGAACGAAACACGAATCAGTTATCGCGAGATACTGAATTGTATGATCTTGGATACATTATTCTCGTTTCCCGCGTCATTTTTGCACCGCACATAAAAGGTATAATTGCCGCTTTCCAGCCCGCACACTTTTTGGCTGAAATTACCCGCCGAACTGTTTGAAAAGGCGTATTTCATCGAAGAATAAACAACATCTTCCCGATCAAATTTGCATGACGATTGCCGATCGGTTTGCGCCGATATCGTGGCGCTTGAACCGTCAATCGTTCCCACCGGACCCACCGAGCTTATTGCCGGACCGGAATTGCTTGCCGGATCATAAGAAATTTTCACATCCACCAAGCCGAAGATCATATAATCGTATTTAACCACATCAGTCTTAAATTTCTGATCGATAATCGTCTGCCTGACCCCGGCCTCAATGATGGCATCGCCGGATTGGCGCGGCAACATTCCGGACTTATATTCAAAATAAATCGGATTATTCTGCACTCGCGCGATCACATAATAACGGCTGTCGGCGTCTATTTCCAGCGGGCTGATATCAACGCATTTCCACGAATCATTGCCGGCCACTTGGGCGCTGGCAATCTCGGCGTAGGAACCGTTGTATATGGAAACTTTATTGGTGGCGCCGCTGTCAAAATAACCGCATAACTGGGTAATCCGCCCGTCTTTTTCCGGAGTAAACTGGTAACCGGCATACCAATCAACATCGCTGAATCTTTCCCGCGTGCCGGTTTCAACCGATTGCCAAAGATAGCTTGAATTGGCATTCCCGCCGCCGGAATTGGAACGGTTCGAGTCACTCTTGCGGTCATTGGACGAAAGGTCGGCGCAATTATCGCCATCGAGAACATCAACCGTGAAAATAATCTGATATCCGGCATTGCTGACCGCTCCGGTCGCGGCATCTTTACAAATCACATAATAAGTATGCTGGCCATTGGCGATATTGGACAGTTGAACGCTATGGCTGGTGCCGCCATCGGTCGCAAACTGGATGCCGGCGCCGTAAGTAAAACTGCCGGAACCGTATTGGCAAACCGCGGCTTTGTCCGTGGACACCGCCAATATCGGATTATTAACCGTTTGATAGGTATCCGTGTTGTTAACAAGCGCGGGCGCGGCGGGATTGTTGCCGCTCCGGTCAATCGCGGTCGATATTTGTTTCGCCGCGCTTACCGCCCCGGTGGTTTTATCTTTGCAAACCGCGTAAAAATTGTAACTGCCGTCCGCCAGCGAAGAAATCGAAACGCTGTGGCTATAATTATCGGTCGTGGAAATTGAAACGCCCGCGCCATACGCGAAAACGGCGTCTTTTTTATATTGGCACGCCGCCGGCCGGTCGGTGGTTATCGACAAAACCGGATTGGAGCCGGTTTGTTTGGCCGGAGTCGCGCTAACGATTACCGGCGCGCTGGCCGGGTCCAACGAAAGATCGACATTAAAATCTATTTTCAAAACCGTACTGATGCCACCCGTGGCATTGTCTTTGCAAATCACATAAAAAGTATGCTGGCCGCTATTAACATTGTTCAAGCCGGTGTTATGGTTGTACCCGCCGGTAGTATTGAAGGTTGCGCCGTTGCCATAACTGAAACCGCCCGCCTCGGCATATTGGCAAACCGCCGCCTGATTGGTGGTTACCGACAAAACCGGATTGGAGCTGATTTGAACCGCGTTCGTGGTATTGGCGACTATCGGCGGCTGGGCGACGCCGCAGGATTGCGTGAATATCGCCGAAGAAGTATCGGTGCATTCCGCCGGCACCCGCGAAATCATTGACCGGGTTTGGCCGCCGTTCACGCACGCGCTCCAATCACTGTAGGTATATGAAGCGCACACAGCTGTCTGAACCGTGCATGACTGCGCCAAATCCGCCGAAGAAGTATTTGTGCATCCCGCCGGCGATTGAGTTTTAATCGTCCGGCTCTGACTGCCGTTGGAACACGCGCTCCAATCGCTGTAGGTGTAGGAAGTGCAAGCTGTACCGTCATTCCCGGTGCAATCATTGGTCAAATCCGCCGAAGAAGTATTCGTGCATCCTGCCGGCGATTGAGTTTTAATCGTCCGGCTCTGACTGCCGTTGGAACACGCGCTCCAATCGCTGTAGGTGTAGGAAGTGCAGGAAACGGCGCACGATTGCGTCAACTGCGCCGAAGAAGTGTCGGTGCATCCCGAAGGCCCCTTGGAAAAAATGGTCCGCGATTGAGTTCCTCCCGCGCAAGCCCCCCAATCATTATAAATATAAGTATTGCAAACTACCGAAGCATTGCCCGATCCGCTCCCGCTCCCGCTCCCGCTTCCCCCGCCCTCATCGCCGCCGCCAACCATAAAACCGTCAAGACAAGGGTCGTAACCGGTGTCCAGCGAGAATTGCGCCGCGGTATCAATCACATTTTTTCCTTTTTCATTTTTCGGATCGGAAGGATCGTAACTTGAATAAGCCCATGATTTGCCGGTCAAAGGATCGGTCACGATCGTGTCTCCCGACGCTTTCAAAGCCGCGATATAGGCCTCTTTGTCTTTTTCCGTTGCCGTGCCGGTGTCTATTTTTGCCTGATAATCTTTGATTGCTTGAGCTTTGCTCTCAGTATTGCCTGTTGTATTACCTGTTGTATTATTCGCAAGTTGGTCTTGAATTTTTTTCAGATCATTCTTGCCTTCGGATGTTTTGGCATACATGTCAATACCATCGAGAAGCTGTTGGAATGTAGGATCAGCAGTTGCCAAAGCCGCCAGTTTGCCAGCGGCTGAAGCATTGCTCTCGCGCAACACCGTTAGAAAATCTTCTTCGCCGAATTTGGAATTGATCAGCGCCACTATCATCGCTCTTGTTTCGTCTTCGGTTAATCCGGCTCCGGCCGCCGCGTCGATAAAATTGGAAAAACCGCCAAAATTAAGATCATTATTTTCAATCCAATCCGGCATCCAAACCAAATCCGCGGCCAAAGCCGCGCCGGCGGTCAAGGCAATCAATCCGCCCAACAATAAAGCTAAAATGCTTTTTTGGTTTATTGAAAACAATGATAATGGCATAATTTTTGTTAATGAATTCAAATTATACGACTCGGAGGCCGGCCCCGTTAAATACGCCGGGGCCGGCCTTATCGCGAATCTCAAACATCTAATCGCTCACTTCAAACTGGATCAAAGTCGACGCGTCGTTGGTCCCGGTCTCGCCCTTACAGCGAATATAGAAAGTGAAAGGGCCGTCGTCGAGACTGCAAACCTTTTGTTCGTGCGTCTTGTTGCCGGTCTTGGCGAAAGAGTATTTCATATCCGCGTATTCAACATCCTCGCGGCTGAATTTGCAAGTCGCTTCGATATCGGTCGCCACCGAGATCATTGTGTCGTTTCCCGAAATCGTGCCCACGGGAATGGCGGTATCGACCTCCGGCCCTTTATTGCTTTCGGATGTGAATTTTATTTTGGCGTCAACCAGCCCGAACACCATATAGTCGTATTTTTTAATATCTTTGCCGAATTTTTCGCCGGCCAATTGCCGGATGCCCGCTTCAACCGTGGCGTTATCGTTATCGCGCGGCAGTAATCCGGATTTATATTCATAGTAAATCGGACCATCCTTCACCCGCGCAATCACATAATACCGTTTATCGGTTTTAACCGGAACCGGGCTGATACTGGCGCATTTCCAGTCGCCTGTTCCGGAAATCTGCACGCTGGCCAATTCGGCATATGAAGCGCCGTACAAGCTCACTTTGTTGGAACTGCCGTCATCGAAATAACCGCAGAGTTGGGTAACCTGGCCGTCTTTTTCGGTTGTGAACTGATACCCGGCATACCAGTCGACTTTGGTAAATTTATCGCGGGTGCCGGCTTCCAGCGAGCGCCACAAATAATCCGAATCCGATTCGTCTTCGTTGTCAACATTGCGATCATTGTCATTTTGCTTGTCGTTGGTCGATAAATCGGCGCAAGTTGCCGCCGATGTGACCGTAAAGATCACTTGCGCCGGCGAACCGTTAGTCGCACCCGTCGCCGTGTCTTTGCAAACCACATAAAAAGTGTGCGCGCCGTCGCCAAGATTGCCTAAAACCGCGCTATGGCCGGTTCCGCCATCGGTGGTAAACTGAATGCCGCCGCCATAAGTGAATTCGCCGCCTTCTTTATATTGGCAAGTGGCGGCCGCGGAAGTGGTTATGAGAAGCGTGACCGCGCCGGCGGACTGATTGTTGGGCGTGGTGTTGGAAATCACCGGCGCGCCGGTCGTAGTGTTAACCGTGAAAACAATTTGCGCGCCGGAAGGATTGGTATTCCCGGAAGCGGTATCTTTGCAAACCACATAATAAGTATGCTGGCCGTTGGCGATATTGGCCAACTGCGCGCTATGGTTTGTGCTTCCGTCGGTAATAAATTGAGTGCCGCCGCCATAAGTGAAATCGCCGCCTTCTTTATATTGGCAAGTGGCGGCCGCGGAAGTGTTCACCGAAAGCGTGGGCGAATTCGTGGTTTGATTGCCGGCGGTGGTATTGGTGATCACCGGCACCGTCCCGGTACGGCTAAGCTTGGTTACAATCGGGTTTCCCATTGTTTTTGCCGTTCCGCTCGCGTCTTTCGATTTGCACGCCACATAAAAAGTGTGCGTGCCGTCAGCCAAACCGGCAATAGAGATTTTGTGGCTGTAACCATCGGCGCTTTCAAGCGCGGTGCCGGAACCATAAGTGAAAGTGGCGTCTTTCTTGTATTGGCAGGTGGCCGGAATATCGGTTGTCACCGACAGCGCCGGGTTATCCACGGTTTGGATTTCCGGAGTAACGCTGACAATTGTCGGCGCTCCCTGCCCCCGATCCAATGTGGTGACAATCGCCTGCTCCAAAGTTTTCACCGCGCCCGTGGCTTTGTCTTTGCACGCCACATAAAAAGTATATTTGCCGTCCGGCCATGCCGTCAACAGCACAGTGTGTCCCAAGTCGCCATCGGTGGTAAACTGGGTCGCGGAGGAATCGCCATAAGTGAAAGTGGCATCTTTCTTGTATTGGCAGGTGGCCGCTTTTTCCGTGGTTATCGACAATGTCGGATTGGCCACCGTCTGGGTCGCGGGCGTGGTGGCGGTAATCTTGGGCGCGTTGGCCGGATCAAGCGCCAGATCGACCGTAAACTCAACTTTGAAATCGGCGGAACTCTTCGCGCAGGTTTCCTTGTCTTTGCAAATCACATAATAATCGTAATCTTTGCCGGTCAAGCCGCTCAATTGCGCGGTATGGTTGTAATTGCCGGTGGAATCGAATTTTTTACCCGAACTGAAAGTGAAACTGCCGCCTTCTTTATATTCGCAATCCGCGGGCCGATCGGTGCTAACCTTTAATATGGGATTGGCAATTGTGATTTTTCCCGAGCTCATCCCGTTCGCCACCTTGGGCGCGTTTTCGGCGTTCTTGGAGAGATCGACCGTAAACGATGTCTGGCCCGAACCGATCGCGCCGGATGTCGCGTTCGATGAAGCTTTGCTGTTCTTGCAAAGCACGACGATCGTATGGTTGTATTTGCAGTCATCGGCGGTTCCTTCGGTCAGATTGCCCAGCGTAACCGTGTGGGTCGTGCCGCCCGATCCGCTCATCGCCATGCCGTTGCCGGAAAAATTGGACGCCGAGAACGATCCGTTCTTGCTGTCCATATATTTGCAGGTCGCGCCGATATCCGTGGTCACATTCAACTCCGCGGTCTTGGTCGAAATCGTGTCTTTGGGGCTGTTCACCGTTACTTTGGGCGCGGTGCCATCCTGTTTTTTCTGCTCCTCTTCGTTGGCCTTGTCCTCGGTCGTGCTGGCTTGTTCATCTTCTTCGGCTTGTTTGAATTTATTGTCATCCGCGGTGGGAAACGCGCAACTGGCGGTATCTTGGGAAGTTTTTTTGCCGTCGGTGCAGGAAATCGTGAAATTCAGTCTGCTCGGATTATCTCCTTTTGACCCGTCCGAACTCGAAGAACTTGATTGCGGTTTGGCGCACGCGTACCAGCTTGATCCTCCCGATTGCGTGGCGGTTACCGAAGTGTTGTCAAAATCGTTGGCCACTGTGCAATTAATACCCGAACATTCTCCTTCGGTATCGACCGTGAACGGCACATATACGCCGTAGCTTGACCCGGTTTTGCACTTCGAACTGCTGGCGCTGGGAGTTCCCGCGTCAACGCTGAAACTGCACTCGCCGGTTATGCCGTCTTTCTTTCGGCAAACGCCTTTCTTGCCGCCGGCGGTATAATCTGCGTCGTTATATGCGTTGGTATAACCTGACGCCGAACCGCCCGACGAAGACGAAATCTTGCATTCATAATCGCTTCCGCACGCATCGCATTCTTCGTTTTTATCGCACGGGAAAGTCCCGGCCTTGCATTGTTCGGAATAATCACCGCGGCATTTGCCGGTCGCCGGTTCGCAGCCGCCTTTTGAGGCGCAATTTTCTGATTCGGTGAATTCGCCGTTGGCGCACAAATACGATTTATCGGCGGTTTCGGGCTTGCCCCCGCAACTATATTCGCCGGATAGGGTTGTTTTGCCTTCATTTTTGCCTATACCTACGCAATTATTGCCTGCCACAAGCTCAATATATTTATAACACTTGTCCCCCCCGTCCTTAACAGAAGTGCAGTTTGTTCCGGTATCGGGATTTTTAACCGAACATAATTTGCCGCCGCCCGTAACCCAATTCCAAAGCCGGCAACCGCCGCTGTTCACGCATTGGTATTCGTTGGTTTTATCATCGCTCTTCTCGCAAGAAGTGAGATTTGTGTTCGAACACGCGATTTTTTTGGCGTCTCCCTGCGCCAAATTATTTATCGCGGAAGCATTGTTTAAAACCGATGAAAAAATACCTTTCCCGATCACAATGTTCATTTGGTCGCGCAACACCTCGCTATCCGCGCAATAGCTATTATCGGCTTTGAACTTTTCTCTTTTTTCTATTTCTTTTTCCGAACACGAACTGGTAATATAATCTTTTCCGCCCGCCACCGCGATGATCGCTTCGTCCAGTTTGTTGCAAGTTTCGGTATTGCCATCGTTATAGCAAAGCGGATTGGAACTGTTGCAAACCTGATTCAAACAGCCGTCTCCTCCTTCAATTTCCCCGCCCTTGCAAACCATGCTGAAATTCTGCGATTTACCGCTCTCCTCGCACACCGCCGCGCCAAAAGCCAGCGTTTTCTTTGTCGTGCCATCGGCAAAAGTGTAGAGACAATTGCAAGCCGCGGAATCCCACGCACAATAAGTGCAGTATTTGGTCAAGTCGGTATCAAGGTGGAATGTCCCGTTTTCACCTTTAGATTTATCGTTCGGATCGCAATAACAATGCCGCTGCGTACTTACCTGCCAACCGCAAGTGTGGCCCGCCCTATTGTCGCACGCGCCGCTACATTGAATATTTGCCGCCGAACTATTGGCCGTGCTGCTTGGGCTGCCAGATGCCGCCGGATTGCCGCCGGAAACCTGATCCAAATTCTGGTCCGCAGTACAGTCGCTGCTTTGCCTCAAAGTCCATCTATGGCTAGCACCCTTGCAATACATCTCCTCTCCCGTCAAAAAACCATTGGCATCGCACACGCAGCGTTTTTGGCCGCAATCAGTGTCTGCCTCCCTGCAAACATCCACGCAACTTCTGCCGATCATATCATAACAACCGCTTCCCGCGCCAGATTGAGAATCTGCTACACTCGCGCCGCCGGCCGCGCTTGAAGACGAACCCGCAAACTGGGAACGAGCCTCGGCCAATTCATCTTTATAAACCTCTTTATTAACCTCTGTTATTAAATCTACCGTTGATTTTGCCGTAACCGCCGTTGAAGCAGGCGCGGCTGTCTCCGCCTTGGATAAATCTGCTTTTAATTTATCGCAAGCCCTGGACCTGATAGTGTCGGTTTCGCTGAACCCGCCTTCGCTACAAGTCCATTTCAGAACATTATCCACCCTTTCATTATCACACAAATTCGTACAGTCTGAATCGGCGGCATGCACCACGATATTAAAAATAATAAAAGCCATTGCCAGCGGAAGAACAAAAAAAGCAACTGTTTTAACATGAGCGGGAAAATGACTAGCGAGATTTTTTATGTCCATAATGTTTTGGAAATAATTCCAATTAAAAATTAGAAAACAAAGTTCATTGTTTTATTTTCCCAAAGTTAAAACGCAATGTCAATTGTGAATAAGTTTGTGAATAAGTTTGCAACAATTTTTGAACCGCAAATTTTTCCAAAAAAATTTGACAAATTAATAAAGTTATTTTATAAGAATACCAGTTGATTACAAAGGGGGAATTCATTATTAATGTTAAACTGTTCGCGACAATTGTAGCAATAATAATAGTCTTTGCGGTTGAAGCAAGTTCCTCATATGAAACCGCACCGCATGATCAAAGCGTAAGTTACAGGGAAGACTGCGCTCCATGGATAAAGAGTTATACCACCGGATATAGCAAATATATCCAACCGGATGATCCAATAATCCGGTGGTTCGCGGCAAGAGTTACATTTAAAATAGGAGAAGGTTTCTTTTTTAATGAAACCGGCCGCCAACTTAATATCGCATACGCCAGCGATCGGGATGTGTATCCCGAATGTGCCGAATATTGGCAGGAAGTAGCCATAACAGGGACTACCCTAAAAGGAGATTGCAATGATCTGTCAACCTTCATGTGCTCCCTGTTGATTGCCAAAGGCTATCCGGCAATGGTAGTCCGCGGCTACAACAAAACAACCCACCAAGGGCATATGTGGGTTGAGTGCAAAGCCAAAGGTGAAAATTACATCATCGACTTTGATCAAAGATTGCCTAGAATATCTTGCATGCCTCGCGTACCCAGATATCTGGGTTACGACGAAGACTACATGTTTAATGATGTCTTCGAGAGGATTGATTACGATCCAGATTGGTGACCACATCCGGCCACCATCTTTTTATTTACGCGCGTTGATTGTTAATTTCTTTGGCTTTTGCAATTATTTCTTCATTCATCGGCGTGGGCACGCCGGCGCGCTTGCCCAGCCGCGCGACTTCGCCGTTGTAGTAATCGATTTCGGACAGGTCTTTGGGGCGGTTGCGGCCTTTGGCCACGATATCCGCCAGCAAGCCGCGCCAAGGCAAAAGCAACCATAACGGCCACAACATCATTTGAGCCAAAAATTTGATCGGATAACCGCAAAAATCACCGACAAACCCGCCGCCGGATTTTTTAATCGCCAAAACATATTCTTTGAGCGCCGCGACTTCCTCTTTAAAAACTTTCTTGTCGCGCAACCCTTGGCCGGCATCCATCCCGTTAACCGCGGCCGCCATGCCGATCAAGTTCGTGAACAATTTTGAATTTTCCATTTCAAAAACTTCCGCCCCCGGAAATTCCCGCGCTTTAATCCGGCCGGCAAGCAAAATCTCCTTGAAATCAAAACTTTTGCCGTCGATCACGCCAAAACCGAGCTTAATCGGAATTTTGTAACTTATAACGGATGTCCCATTCGGGCTCGCCGCGGTTTCGGCGAGAACACCCCCCTCCGCCCGAAGATCGACTCCGTTGATCAGACTCACCCGGATGATCCGCACTCGGTCGGCCGCTTGTCCCAACACTTCGAACAAACCGGCTCTGGCGTCGTTGATTGCCGACAATCCGTTCTGCGAAATAACCAGCGCCGGCAATTTTTCTTTGCCTTTAAAACCACGGTAATAAAATTTAACCGTCTCGATCACCGGATTCTTGGTCGCCAGCCAGATGAAATCGGGAGGATTCAATTCGGCCGCCACGGCAAAATCCGCGGATCGGACAATTTCGGTTTTTAAAATTTCCGGCTGGCCCGCGCCTCTCCGCGTTTTAATTTTCCCATTGTTGATCGCCTCGATTTCGCGATCCATACCCACGCCGATGATCCGCGCCGCGCCCTGCAGTTCGCGGCAAAACATCGCGCCGGTCCGGCCGCCGATCCCGACAATATATATTGTTTTCCCCATATGATTATCGACAAAAATCACTTTGCGCTCTTCGCCTGATACCACTGCTGGTTAATATAGCTTGAAACGCACGCTTTCCAATAGCGGATGTTTTTACCGTATTTTTTATCCGCGACAACATAGCCAAACGACAAAATGAAAGTCATCACGATCACGATTCCCGCCAGCGCGGAAAAAAAACGCACCAGGTCCGACATATCATTTTTATTTGCCATAAAAATCAAAACCCCTCTGCGAAAGGGGTCTCGTTAAAAGCCAAAAAATTATTGTCCGGACGGAAATTTGAACGACATTATCGCCATTCCGATCATATCCTTTTCCTTGTCCCAATTCGAAGCCAGCGCCACGCCGGTGACTATGTAAACATTGTCATTTTTAACGGCGAACATTTGCATATTTTTCAAATCAAGCCCGTTTTGCGTGAAAGAGCTGTTAATCAGCGTTGCCTCGGAACCGTCTCCCAAGTTTACCTTGCGCTCCGTCAACATCTTGTAATTCTCTATCTTTGCCTGAAGCGTTGTTTTGGACTTGGCGATATACGCGGCCCCGTCGCCAACGCCGGCCGATCCGAAATTGTCCAGAGTAACGCTTATGTTTTCATTAAAAATCGTTTTTCCGGAACTGTCTTTCTCCGGAACGGCCTTGAAAAAAGCCGCCAAAGGCCGCGAGCGTATCGTGCCTTCGCGCGCGACCCAGCCGGACGGCGGCTGTATCGATGTTTTCAGTTCTTTGATTAAAGTCAAAACCTCGGCGCCAACTTCCGTTTCTTCGCCGGCGGCGGGTTGATTTGCCGCAGTGTCGCCGGCGCCCGCATCGGTCGTCGTCCCCGCGCCCGATGGCGCCGTTTCTTCCTTTTTATCTCCAAACGGAGAAAAGACCACGATCCCCGCGATAATCGCCAAAACCGCCAGCGCGACCGCGACCGTGAAAATCATCTTTCGGCTCGAGCCAACCCCGTTTTTATCTTGGTCGGGATCATCAAACCCGCCGTCTTCAAACCCGCCGGCGCCCGACCCTTCCGGACTGTTGATCCCGGCGCCAGCCGCGAGAAACGCGTCGTCAATCTCCGATTGGTGCCAGCCCTGCTTTAAAAGAATGTTTGTTATTTTATTTTTCGGAACATTGATTTCTATTTGTTGCTTAATATAATCAACGAGTTCTTTATTCATAAATGAATTTTTCGGGAATATTAATTATTCAACAAAAAACACTATCCCCATTGATTCATTTTCGCAAACAA
The DNA here is from genome assembly GCA_022530585.1 of Candidatus Nealsonbacteria bacterium DGGOD1a. Taxonomy (NCBI): domain Bacteria; phylum Candidatus Nealsoniibacteriota; species Candidatus Nealsonbacteria bacterium DGGOD1a. The sequence continues at coordinate 168,628 of CP092821.1, read as the reverse complement.
AAAAGCCGTTGTCAAATAAACACCAACCGAACGAAAAACAAAAACCTCGCTCAAATTTAAGAGCCGCTCTTGCAAGAGCGGCTCTTAAATTTGAGCGGGCGAAGAGAATCGAACTCTCGTCTTAACCTTGGCAAGGTCACATAATAGCCACTATACGACGCCCGCGAGTCCCGCCGCGGCGGGACAATTTTCAATTTCTAATTTCCAATTTTCAAAAAATCATAAATTCCGACATCAAAATCAAACACGGCTCTATTTAACCGCAAAAAAGGCTGAAAGTCAAATCCCGACTTGGCAAGATGCTAAAAATTCAGCGCGGCGGCGTATGCGTCCAAAAATTGCGGGATCGCGATTGCCAAACCGATCAAAGGTAAAATTATCATAACCGCGGTTACGACAAGTATCCACAAGAAATATTTTCTCGTTTTCTCGACCGAATTGTAAATATCGTCGAGTTTTTTGCCTTGATCTTCCAACTTTTTTTGAATATCTTCTTCCATATTTATTGATCATCGGGAATCCCTTTTCTTTTCAAGCCTTTTTTTAACAATCCTCACCAAATCGTCAAGCGTGTAGTCGATCTTCACCAAATAATCATAAGCGCCGTTGGCCAAAGATTTTTCCACCGCCTCGGCGGTATTCAAATTGGAAAGAATGATCACCCGTGCCGTTTTTCCCCAAGGATCTTCTCGCAGTTTCTTCAGCATTGTGATGCCATCCATCTTGGGCATTATAATATCCAGCAACACCAGATCGGGATGTTCGGCCAGCGCTTTTTGCAAGCCCTCGTCGCCGTCATGCGCCTCGATCACGAAAAAACCGTTTTGGCTTATTTTTGAACTCAAAAGATCAAGCAGAACGATTTCGTCGTCAATGACCAAAACTTTTTTTGTTTCGCTCATATTGATTTGATTTTGTTACGGCAAACCGGCAAAATCGCAACCGCCGATTTTGATGCGGCGCCCTCCCGCGTTCATTATGGGTCTGTCGCCGAATTAGCTTCAGAACGAAATTTTCAGTTTTCGAGCGAAAAGAATGAAGAATGAGGAGGCATATTTAAGCTAAATCCGGCGACGAATGATGAATTCTTTGCAGCCGAAAAATGGAAATCGCGGTTGAAGCCAATTCGGCGACAGACCCATTATAACAAGAACTTAATCAAAAATATACACGCCGTCGGGCAACTCGCGCATAAAACAAGCGCAATGCTTCCCTTTTATCTATTCGCCAACAGCGCCAAGACCTGCGTGATAATTTGCATTAAAATTTTTACTTGATTTTCAAGCGCCGCGATCCTCTGGTTCATTTGCGCGTATTGAGTCGCGTCAGCGACCGCAACCTGCGCTTGCGTTTGGGTTTGGGTTTGGGCAGTCACGGTTTGAGTCGTGGGCGCGGCCGCGGTTTCTCCCGGCGCGGCTTCATCGGTACATTTATTATTGAGAAAAAAAGAAGTGCCGTCGGTATATTGTTTTTTTGAAATATTATATTTGCAATTCGCGCTTCCCGTGGAAATATAACCAACGCCCGCCGCCTCGACATCGGCCGCACTCATTTCTTGGTGGCACGCCGAATCCTTAAAGTAACTCACGCTATCGCTATAATATGTTTTCCCCGCCACCTGCGAACACGCCGCGTTCGCCGCCAACGGCGAAAATGTAAACAAGGAAAACGAAAATAAAACAACCGCGAATATCTTTTTTTCCATATTTTTTATTTATTATTTTGAATCACGAAACGCTTTGCATTTTGGGGTCGTTCCCCTGTGTAATCGCAGGGGTGCGACCCCTTCAAAACATTTAAAAACGATGGTTTCGTAATGTAAAGTTATTATTATCTTTAATTATAGCATGTGTGGTTCGCAGGTGTCTTGCTTCTGAGAAATTTTAATTGAGTTCCACCAATTTTGGAAAGCCGTTAAATCTTTTTCCCGATATAAAAAACATATCCGTAATACTGCTTGTATTTTGAATACAATTCCGCTTCGTATCTCATATTTGCGATAAAATCTTCCACAGTTTTGTTCCCGGCGTATTTTTCCAAAAGCGCTTTTCCCGCCGCTTCCCGCGGGACAAAATAATTGTCCGTCCAGCAATTTTCGGGCAATATAAATGCGGCAACAGGAATATATCCCGATTTTTGCATTATTGAAATATTATTTCCTATCGTGCTTATTTCAGGAACATTATCAACCCACCACTTTTCAATTTCCGCCGGGCGTTCATCGGTAAACCACGACTCGTAAGTTAAAGCAACATAGCCGTCTTTTTTTAGAAAATCCCTCCAATAATTTAACCCTTTCTCAAAACCAATCCCGGCAATCGCCCCTTCCGACCATATCAAGTCAAATTCTTCTTTTTGAAAAGAAAGATTCTCCATTGAACCGACAATCCCCTTCACCCTTCCTTGAAGATTTAATTTTTTGGCATTGTCGTTAAAAATATCTATAAAACCGGGGAAAAAATCCACGCCGGTGATATTCCCGTCAATATTTTGCGCCAAAACCATCGTCTGCCCGCCGGTTCCGCAACCCAAATCCGCCACCCGCGAATTTTTATCAAGATTATCCACAAAGCTCAATGCCTTGATAGTCATTTCAGGACTGCCCGGCCCCTGCCGCTCCAACCCCAAATGCAATTCGCAAATCAATCTTAAGTTGGATTCATTTATTAATTTATTCTCTTTAGCCATATTAATTTTATAAACCCCAAAAGGTTATAAATCAACCACCGACCCCAAGTTCATTTATAAAGCTTGATTTACTTTTTCCATCAAAACCAAATTAAAAACCGCCAATTAGCAATTTTTTTCCAATGACACAAAATCATCCCCTACCGGGGTCGTCTGGCATACGATGTTCGCATTTGTTCTTATAATCCAAGCGCGTAATTATTGGCCGCAAATTCGCATTGTCCGATAAAAATCTCTTTGAAAGGTATCATCGAATTGAGTTCGTAAAATACTATTGTTGCCTGGCGGTAATCCGTTTCGTCGACGCTGCGATACGAAAGCGGCGCCAGACTGTGGGATAAAAGCAATGCATTGGCCATTAAGCGGCCGGTGCGCTTGTTGCCGTCTTCAAACGGCTGAACATAGCTTATGCCCAAAACCGCCAGCAATGACTTTGCAAAAATATTCTCCATTCTATCCGCCGCCGCGGAAAGCGTCTTAACCGCTTCTTCGACCTGGTAAATATTATCAAGCGGCTGGTATTTGGTGCCCGTGATCCCAACCGGCGCCTTGCGCAAACCAAAACCGACCTCCATATCTTTCACTAAAATCGAGTGGAGTTTTTCAAGATTGGCGCGGCTTATTTTTTTGAATTCCTGCTGGTTTTGGCGAACAAAATCAAAAGCGTCTTTATGGTTCAATATCATCTGGGTTTCGTTTTCGCTGCGGCCAACTGCCTTTTTATTTTCCAAAATAAGTTTTTCGGTTTCCAACAATGTGTAAGTGTTGCCCTCTATTTTTGAAGATTTCCACGATAGCTCAATTATCAGCCGCTCCAATTCTTTTTTTTGCGTTACCGGTGTAACATTTTGCGATCTTTGTTTGTAGGTTTTTGTCGCCGCCTCAAGCCTTGCCCTTTCTTCGTCATAAAATACTTCCGTGGGCATCTTTGCAAACAAATCAAAATTATAGCGGCTCAACCCATAACGCCAATCCGGTTCAACGGCGCAATAATCCCTTGCATCAATATCAAAAAATACCCTGCCGGGAATACCAATTCCATAAACGGTTGATCTTCCCCCGCCGGCCTCAATTATAACCCCGGCATCAACCATTTCCGATAACGCTCTTTTAACAGTAATCAGTGCCACATTTTCTTTTGCTTTGAGCAACGCCTCGCGAATAGCTGAAGACGACATCTTGCCATTTTTTACCAAAATCGAAAGGATTTTTTGCTGTTTTTGGGATAATTGTTGCATAATCGTATCATTTATATGCCTTAATCGTATCATTTTGATACGATTAAGGCAACTAACTGCAACAAAACAACTAGCTTAAAATCAGCGCGGATTTGCCGCAGAGGATAGCAAATTTTAGTTTCAAAATTGGCAGACCGCAGGCCTGAACTTGTCGAAGAGCTTGCCCTTCGAAGCTTTAGCGTAGAAGGGGTCATCTGGCAACCGATGTTCGCGCCTGTTTGACGGAATATTATACAGCGTCAAATTCGCTTTAACGATTACCCCGCCCCTTAACCCGCCATTTATTTCCCTAAGCCGAAAACGCATCTGTGTATTCGCGATAAATATAGGAACGGTCGTAGCCAGTTTTGTTTTCCTTTAATTCCAAAATTCCGATTTTCACAAATCGGTCGATCAGCTTCTGTGCACCCGCCCTGGTAAACCCGGTCCAGTCCATAATCGTTTTCGAAGCCACTATCGGTTGCGCGTATAATTTCCGAAGAACCTTGACTCCGCTCTCCGATTCTCTTTTGGCCAGCGATTGTATTTTCTCTAAGTCGTTTCCACGAATTTTGGTTATCAACTTTGATATGGCAATTGATTCGTTAGCGGTTTCAATCACTCCGTCCAGAAAAAAATTTATCCATTCTTCAACTTCGCCGTAATGGTAACCATGAAGCTTCTGATAATAAATTTTTTGGTGCTTTTTGAAATAGGAGGAGAGGAAAAGCACTGGCCGCTCCAGCAAATTTCTATGGCACAACAACATAGTAATCAGTAACCGGCCCGTCCTTCCGTTTCCATCCAAAAAAGGATGGATAGTTTCGAATTGCCCGTGCGCGATGGCAATATGGACCAGCGGCAAAGTTGATTTTTCGTTATGAAGGAATTTTTCAAAATCGTTGAGCGCCCGATGCATTTCTTCGACTGGCGGCGGAACGAATAACGCATTCGATGGGGTTGTTCCACCGATCCAGTTCGGTGATTTTCTGAATTCTCCCGGATCGGCAAAATGGCTTGCGCGGGCGCCAGTCATCAATTGGGCGTGGATTTCTCTTATCAATCTTAGCGAAAGCGGAAATTCCTTCAGTCGCACGACTCCGTAATCGAGAGCTTTAATGTAAAACAAAATGTCATCGGCGTCAGTTTCCGAAGTCGCCACGCCAGCGGCTTTTTCAATGGCGTCGATCATTGTCGCTCTTGTTCCCTCGATTTGCGCCGACGATGCCGCGTCTTTTTTAACAAACATCGTTAGAAAATACTCCAAATCGGGAAGCGTATGAGTAATACCGTCCAATTTTCCAACTAACCGCGCCGCCTCTGAAGTCTTAATGAGAGTGGACGCGGTTAAATCAAAAATACCTTCTGGCGGAAACTGAGAAGGAACGAAGGCAGAAAATCCTTCTTTTTGTCCTTGGAGCTTGCCTATCTCTATTTTCATAAGTTAGTATGCTTAGATCATTAAGATATATACTATATAACACTTTAGTATACATTATGTCAAGCAAAGCACACCAACTATACCCAAAACCGCTCAACGCATGTTCGCGGGTTCGGATTCCCCGTAGAGGGTAAGTCGATTTCAGCTTCAAATTCTGGCAGGGTCGTCTGGCAAACGATGTTCGAGCCTGTTTAACTATCTTTTGAGAATAAGGTTTTTGGTAAAAATTCCAAAACCTCGGAATTTCTAATAAGGATCGTTCTGTTGGTGGTAAATGTTAGCCCCTTGTTGGGAGCCGTTTCAAAGCCAAGATAGATTCTTTCAACACCGTGCGTTTTTAATTCACTGATTGCCGGCTGCAAATCAGAATCCGAACTGCCAACAATGGCTGTTTTCAGTTTATTATTGCAAGCCAACGTAACCATATCAACCGCAAGTTTCACATCCACGCCCTTTTCCTTAAAAACCAACATTTCATGTCCCTTTTGGCATTTTTCCAAATGGCCGCGAATCCTGCCGGCAATGACAATTTCAAAACCTTGCTTTTCCAAGCTGGTTTTTAGTTTTCTTTGGTTTTCGATAAGTTTGGCTGATTTCTCCAAAGTTTCCGAATGTTTGACCAGTTTTCCAAAATAGAACAATCGGCGGTCAACTCTTATTCCCGTCAAAACTTTATCCATCAACCCGCCAAAATTATACAAAGAATAATCAATGCTCTTGATTTTATTTTCGCGCAAAACAACTTCAATCTTATTGATAAAATTGCGGCCATCGACAAATAATATGCTTTCCATGTTTAGGAAAACCCCGGCGGACCTTACGGCTGGCCGGGGCGTTGATAGTTAAAAGATACCAGTTTTTGGCTCATTCTGTCAAGGTTTGGCGCACGAATGTCATTTAAAAGTAGTAATGTCATACTTGCGTCCAAGTAGAAATGTCATACCTGGTATGATTGGTGGATAAAACATAACCCACCAATATGGAAAAAGAATTATTCAAGATGACGCAAAAAGAGCTGGACAGGTATGAAGTAATAAGAAAATTGATCGCCAAAGAAATCACTCCGGGCGATGCGGCCAAGCAGCTGGGGCGGTCGGTAAGGCAGGTAAAGCGATTGCGCAACAAAGTGCGGGAGAAAGGCGCCAATGGGATCATTCACGGCTTGCGAGGCAAGCAAAGCAACAATAAGACCGATCTTAAAATCTGGGAAAAATCCGGACAAATAATTTCAGAAAAGTATCCTGATTTCGGCCCGACCTTGGCGCATGAAAAACTGGTTGAGGTTGAAGGAATAAAAATTGGCAAGCAGACCACGCGCAATTTAATGATCGCAAAAAAGATTTGGATGCCCAAACCAAGAAAACAAAACCAGGAATTCCGCTGCCAAAGAGAACGCAAAGAATCGCCGGGCGAGCTGGAACAATTCGACGGCTGTTACCACTTCTGGTTTGAGAAACGCGGCGATGAATCTTGTTTGTTGGCCTCCGTCGACGATGCCACCGGCCGGATCACCCGGGCGGAATTCACGGATAGCGAAAGCGTCATCAATGTGTTTCAATTCTGGAAAGGCTACCTCCAAGAATCAGGCAAACCGATAGCCATCTACCTGGATAAATTCAGTACATATAAGATCAATCACAAAAATGCAAAAGACAACAGCGAAATGATCACCCAGTTTCAGAGAGCCGCCCGGGAACTGGATATAACCCTGATCACCGCCAACAGCCCGCAAGCCAAAGGCCGAATCGAACGGCTCTTTGACACTTTGCAGGACCGGCTGGTCAAGGAATTGCGATTGCGCGGCATCAGCGATATCGCCGCGGCCAGCAAATTCTTAAAAGAAGAATTCATTCCGGATTTCAATCAAAGATTTTCGGTGATTCCCAAAAAGAAAAACGATCTGCACCGGCAGCTGCCCGATTTTCAAAGTTCAAATCTTGACGCGATATTTTCCGTCCAATCGCAAAGGCGGGTACAGAATGATTTCACGATAAGGTTCAAAAACCAATGGATACAGATCGCCAAAGAGCAGATCGCCACCGTGCGCCGCAAGGATGAAATTTTGATGGAAGAGCGGCTCGACGGATCGCTGGCGATCCGTCTGCGGGATAAATATTTAAACTTCAAAATCCTGCCGGCCAAGCCGTTGAAAGCCAAAGAATTGATTGCCGCCATACCGGCAAAAAGAATCATCTCCAAGCCACCGGCGGATCATCCTTGGCGCAAACAAATCGCCGCTGAAATCGCAAAAATCAATTGTTAAAATATTTTTCCGGAAATAACAATACTAATTCTACAAAAGTCAAGTATGACATTTCTACTTAAATTCCGGGTATGACATTTCTACTTGTATTTGACAGGTTTGGCGCACGAAAAATGGTGTCGTGAAAATGGTGTCAACTCTGGTTTTTCTAAACCCCGCCTACGCCCATCCAGCCAAAAAACCGCCCGCTGAGCGACTTTTTGAAGCTTGGTCGTCTGGCAATCGATGTTCGCACCTGCTTCATCAATTCTTGATTTTGAATGATTATGGTGTAATATGCCATTGAGGTAATTTGATGAAGGTTTTCTTATTCCTCTATCCAATTAAGCCGTTCTTTGAAAATGAGATAGGTAATTTTTATCAATTCAGAAACGGCAAATATGATGTGCGCAGATTAAACGACATCATTCGCGCACGGTATCGTAAGAAAAAATACAAAATAGTCTGGCTTTTATTCGGTCAAGAAAACGCGCCGAACAAACCGGACAAAGATTTGCTCGCCAGTTGGATAACAATAGAGCCGGAAGACACCATAATTTCGGCAGGATTATCCTTCAAAGAACATACCCAACATCGCAAATACCCTAACCCGGAATCTATCTTTGGCCAAATCTCAAATATAACCGAGATAATTCTTGGAGGGTTCCATCAATGGGATTGCGTCAACAAACTGGCAAGCTACGCACACAATCTTGGACTTCCCGTAAAAGTTGACGAGGAAACAACTGAAATGTTCTTCTCGCTCACAAATCTTCTCGGCCCCCTCCCACTAATCAGAGATTTCCCACTAACATTAAAGGAAATTTTTGATGACGGAAATGGCCTTGAGGACGCAACAAGTGCAAGAGTAGGGATGCCCTGGTTTATGCAACAATAATTAGAGAGGTAATTCAACCCTCTCTTTCTGTTTATAAATCCACTAATCCCAAGCTAATCTCCAACGCCTGATTTATCTTTTCCATCAAAACCGAATCAAAAACCGCCAATCTTTTAACTAATCGTTGTTTATCAATCGCCCGTACTTGATTCAACAAAACCACGCACCGCTTGCCTAAATCACTCCGCCCGAACTCTATCAACACCTCGGTTGGATAAATCCGCTCCCCAACTTGCAAAGTTATCGCCGCGACAATCGTTATCGGGCTATAACGATTGGCAATATCATTTTGAATAATCAAAGCCGGCCTCGTTTTTCTGATTTCCGAACCGATGGTTGGGTCAAAATTAACCAAATAAACCTCGCCTCGTTTTGGAATTATTTGCTTGGGCATACTTCATTATCGATTGAAAACCACTCTTCAACCAAATTCAAATCTCGCGAAGCGTTAACTATCGCACCATCTTTCAACTGCTTTTTCAAATTAGTTCGGCTCATTTCCTTGGCAAAATAACGAATCGCCTGGTCAACCAACCGGCTCCTATCGCCTCGCTTGGCGATTTTTTCAAGCAATCTGACTGTTTCCTTCGGAAGGGTAATGTCAACCCGCTGATAAGTTGTAGAATTATTTTGATTTTCCATACCTCAATTATACACATTATCAATGTGTAGTCAAATCCCATATTATAACTTCGCGGCGAAACTTATAATATGAGAATTTATATTGCAATTTTCACCGTTAAGATTTTTTGATAGTTTTATCCTTCTTTCTATGCCAAGCAACCAAAAATAAACCGCCAATCAAAAACGCCGGCCCCGAAATTGTTAAAAACCACGAAACCATATACCACTCAAACCCATTTTTCAAAACACCCGCCGCTACCATCGCAATATACAATATGCCCGCCAAGATAAACGCAACGCCGCCCACGATTTCACGCTTCCAGGAAATAATCAATACCGCCAGCAAAGCCAACACCGGAACATTGTGCATAAATAACGCAATGGCGATTTCCTGCCAGCTCCTGCCCTCTTCAAAAACATCCAGCGAAAACATCGCCAAAAACAATATAAACAGTATTGATAATATTCGCGGCGCCCAATAAACAAATTTATTGATTTTGTTTTGCATACTTTTTAAAAAATTAGAATATCCATACCGCCTTGACTTTTAAGAAAGATGGCACCAACTCTGAATATCATCTCTCAAAGGATAAAATCTGTGCATAACACTTAATTATTCACCCCACCCAAAATAATGGAATATGCTAACATCGGTCCCGGAAGAACAATCGCAAATTTTATCCAGACACGCTTTACAGCTACTATGACAACTCGCTTCGCAACCAACAGGGCACCTCTCGTAATTATACAAACTGCAATCGGCCCTATCTGGAATCAAATAGCCCCCAAAATACCATATTAAGTATATTAAGTGTAAACCAACCAATAAAAATAAAACGATTAAAATCTTCTTCATAATTTCTTTGAATTACGAAACTCCTAAAAAATGCTAAAATGACACCAGAGCCGGCGACCGGTAAATCGCCGACTCAACACCAACATGAAAGTTGTAATTCCATTTTACAACGAAATCAGGAAGGTGGTAAGTATTTTTTCACAACAATTAAAAATTGACAAGCTCACAAACAAAACCGGTCGAAAATTGGCATTGCCGATCATCCAAGTATTATCGCTGGCGATATTCAAACAAGCCGGCGGTATCGCTACCAAAAAATCATTAAAGCTACTCCTACCCTTTTATTTCAAACTTTGCTTGAAAACAAGCAAGTTATAATAACGGGCAAATGGGGTCGCGTACCAAATGGTATTATAACGCAGTTAATGAAGATACTGGAAGACCGAAATTATATTGAAAGCCTAATGTTCAAAATCAAGGCAATCAACGAGCTAAAATTGGCCGCAATATAGCTTAATTCCTTTTAAAAAAACTTAATTGCCTTATTGTTCGATTTATGCCACCATTATACAGTGGCTTACAAATTTAAAATTCGACAAGCCACTAAAAATAAGCGGGCAAAAAGGGTGTGGTGTCATCAAAAGCAAAATACGGATATGCGTTGAAAACATTGCGCCGAATGAAAGGAAAATAACCGCGGGAGAAGCGACAAAGCTGTTGTTCTTTAACGGAGATGAAACTTGGTGGCTAAACACCACTTGGAGGCCGGAAAGTTCAATCCCGAACGGAAACGAACTGCACAGGCTCCTGGGATACGAGCAGGATGAAATATTCCCCCGGTATTATTATTGCAAGAATATCGGGCAAAGAATTAAAGTTGTGGGACAGCCCGACAAGTTAAACATTGATACCGGTGAAGCCTTGGAGTTGAAAACCTACCGCTATCCTTGCAACAAAGAACGGCAAATAATAGCGGGAACATTCCAAGCCCAATGCTACTGCTGGCTTACGGGGTTTGAGGATTGGCAGGTGCATATATACAATGCCGTAAGCAGAAAAATGGAGGTAAGGATAAAAGGAAAATTGAATTTACAAGAGTTTAGAAAAATGCTGGATTTGGCAATTGATTTGCAAAATTTGGAATTTACAAAAACAAATTGCCTTAGCCCAATAGAACAATACGCATAAGGTCGATGTTGCGAAGATAAAATCAATTCGCCCATCGTCTTTTTTATTTTAAAACAGACAATCGCTCATCATTAAAAATTAAAATGAGAAGATTTATTGTCTTCTCTTTTTGCGTACGAGTTTTTCTTGGCAACGGGCACAAATATCGCCGCGCGATATTCTTTTGTTGCGCCCACATTCTTTGCACATCACATATCTCAACAAACACCCCGTTGCGGACTTCTCTTTTAAGAGCATCTGCAAAACTTTCGCCTTCTTTAACTTCAAATGCCACAGAAATCACCTCTAAATTGCTAATAATCAAAATATAACATTACGCTTAAAAGTCAACTTCAATTTTACCTGTTATCAAGTTTGACTTCTATATTTATTGATTTTTGTTAATTTATAAAAAAAGTATAAAATGGGAAAAATACATAACGGGACAACAACAAAATATGAAACCAAAAATCAGATTATTGCAAAAATTCGCGAACCCTTATTTTAGGCGCGGGAAATGTCCGTTGGTTAGGTGGAAAGCTAAAAAGAAACTTTTAGGAATAGCGGACACGGAAAACAATCGAATTTATCTCAATCCCAAAATTTCCAAAGAAAGTAGCTGGCGGTATTTTATCACCGACAATTTCCAAGCATTGGGCGAAAGAATAGGTCTATTCGAGGGCGAACAATTTTTTATGATTTTGCTTTTCCAAATCAAATTTTTTAAAATCAAGCTCAAAGCCAAACCCGAAGAATGGATAACGACAAAACAGCATATCAAATTTGAACTTAATTTTTAGCAGGGTCAGGAACCATCCGCTCTAATAACCGAAGTAATCAAAATCCTCCAAGACGAGGCATATATGGAAGATTTGCGCTACAAAATCGCCGCGGTAAAGGAATTATTGTAAATTCCCCTTTATTTGTCCAAGTTCTTAGATATTTATTAAAAATCAAAGCTTATTGATTTCACGGCGCTTTCCCATTTACCCTATTTTCTACTTTTCTCCCCTTATATTGCCCAACGCTATTTCTGCCACTTTCTCTGATACCCCGAAAACTTTGGCCATAGGAATAGCTAAATATGAATTAAACACATTTTCATCTTCAATTGATGGCATATTCCCCATCGCCTCCAAGTCCCGCAAAAAACTATTCCTTTCTTGCGATAATTTGCCGCGAGGTATTAATAAGAGATTGGCGAATTTATTTGCCTGTGATTCCAAATATCCGTATTGAATTGTCGAAATTTGCTCAAAAAATTTATAAAAATCTGTAATATCGTTTATCCCGAAAGTTCCGTAAAGCTTCTTGTGTAAAATAAAATGCCCTATTTCGTGGGCCAAAGAAAAACGAATCCGGCTTTGATAACGCTCGTCCATATATTTCGCATTATCAATATAAACCGCTTCCCAATTGGAAGTGATGAGCGCGTCCGCGTTGGACAATCTCGCCAATCCAGGCGTAGGTATTATGTCTATTTTTAAGCCAAATTCAACAATCCTCTCAATATCCACCGGAATGGTATCGTCCCATACTTTCTGCCTGAATTTTTCAACCGGTATTTTTCATAGCCTTCTCTATGCATTTCTTATTGTGTTGATAAGATTGTCAATATCTTCCTTCGTCGGCTTTTCATTACGAACGGTACGGAAAAAAGCGGGCAAATACTCAACTGCATTTTCCTTTGAAAGGATATCTTCGGGAATTATACCTTGGGCTATGCTTGCCTCGTCAACAAAATCTCTCAAAGCCTCCTCCTTTCCCGAAATACCCAATACTTTCGCCCACTTTCTCAAAATTTCTTCATCTGCCGGAGGAGCAATTATACCTCTTTCAATTTTGCTCCAATTGCTTGGGTCGTAATCAACTATTTTGCAAAACTCCCTTAATCCTAGCCCCTTTTCGGTTCGCAACTCCTTCAAATGTTGACCAAACTTTTTAAGATTTTTGAACATTTTTTTGGAATTAGTGTAGTATTAATTTACCACAATTTATATTTTTTGTAAATACCAACAATCGTAATTAACTAAAAACCGAAAATAATCCTTTTGGTTATAATTTCGATAAAATCGGCCCTCCAACGGGACGATATAATAACTTGGGTCGTCTGGCATACGATGTTCGAACCTATTTGACTACAGCAGCGTGAGTAAAAAAAGACTGAGGTTGATATTCCCCAGCGGGCAAAGCCCTTTATTGAAACTTTATATTTCCATCCTATGCTCAGCCATTCTCTTATCGGCCTCAATCCTTGCTAACATAATGATCGCAGAAAGAACCATCTCGGCCAGAGCTTCATCGGTTCTACCCAAGGCCCCTGATACACCTACTGCAATTCCATATCTGTATGCCCCTCCGGAATAGAGAAATTCCTTTTCTCGCAGTCGCCAAGGATCAAGGGCAACAACCTCACTTGTTGATTTCTTCTCGCGCCATGCGGCGTTGAGCTTTCTCCATGCAACATAAGCAAAATCTTTTTGCTCGCCCCATTTTGAATCCCATGGAACAGTTATGTCGCCGAAATGGAATTCAACATCTCCGGCTCCAGATTCTTCTGCGTATACATACCCATGAGCAAACTTTGGTCCCCATGTAGTCCCCTCGCTGTTCAATATGGCAACGGCACCAGGCGTTACCAATTCAATCGCTTTTTGGATTAAACTCTTATCCAGTATCACTGTATCCTCTCCTTAATAATCCGACCTTATTTTTTATGAGCAGATGTGCTCACGATCTTACCCTAAAATACTATACGAAAACAGATTTCTGTCAACTCGCTGCCAAACCAAAAAGCTCAACAAATGTTAAGCGGTTCGGATTTCCCGTAGAGGGTATTAAATTTTAGCTTCAAATTCTAGCAGGGTGAGCGAGGGGATTCGGACCCCCAACCTTCGCATCCACAGTGCGAAACTCTAACCGTTGAGCTACGCCCACCATAAAACTTTACAAAACGATAATACCTTATTTTAATCAAAAAATCCAGCCCGCCTCATATCTTGTATTCATTTGAAAATTTTTAATCAGTGCCCCTAGCAGGAATCGGACCTGCATCTACGGCTTAGAAGGCAGTAGCTTTATCCATTAAGCTATAGGGGCGTTTTATTAATAAAAAAACAGGGAAACGCAAAACGCGCCGGCTAACCATAAACAGCAAACAAACGCCGGCAAAAGGATTATTGCTTAATTTTCGGAATCGGTCAATCCGGCCGGGCGCAAAAATACATCCGGATAGGTCGAAGCGGGCGTTTGGCCAATACTCTCATTTCGCCGATCCAGCGCCAGAAAAACATCGCGAAATTTCTTCGCTTTAACCGCGCCAAACGATTTATCCGCCATCGCCGTTGTTTCAATGTCCGTCGCCAAACGCTGAACATTTAAAAAAATCAACGCTGAAAACGCCGCGCCGACCACCGCCAAAAAGAAAAACGCCAAAAACGGCTTGAGCGCGATTTTTTTAAAAAACGCCCCTACCGCCGATTGGAATTTGTTTTGATCGTTATTCCGCATAAGCTTTCAATAAAATATGCGCCTTGCCGCCGCCGCTCGCGGATAATTCCGGCGCGGCGGCATCCGGCAAATTGGAGCTAATCTCGAAATTCTGCGCCGCCAGCAAATAGGGACTGTTCTCGATCTTTTCGACAAATTGAAAGATATTGGAAATGTTTCCCGAAATATCCGCTTCAATCGAAATCGAAGGCCATTCCCCCTTAACGGCTTGCCGCGGCATTGACGATGAAAATTTAATGCCAACGCCGCAGTCTTGGGCCGCGGCTTCCAGAAAATTTATGAAATCAAGCGGCATCCGGCTGTCAACAAAAACTTTCTCCATTCTTTCAAAATTAATTTTTTCGTCTTTTTTAAACGCGATAAATTCGCGAACATCCGAAAGGCGCCGGTCATAGTCGTCAATCTTGACTTGCTGTTGGGCAATCCGCAAACCGGCATTATTGATATTTGCGATCAACGGCGCGGCAACGAGAAAAACCAGCGCCAACACGATTGCCGCGAACACCGCCGCAACAATCAATGGTTTGTTTTTAAGGTTTTGCATATTCAAAATTAACGCCAAACTTGATATCCCGCGCCGTAAGCCAGTTTTCGGGAGGGAAAACCATTTTCTTAAAATCGGCTTGCTTTTCCAAATTTTCTTTGAAAATCACCAGCGCGGCGCGGTCGGGAGAATACCCCTCCAAATAAACGCTCGGCGATACATAGCCAAACTTTGACAAAACCACTCCCGGCGGCAAGGTCGCGGCCACCTTGGTGAAAACTTCCGTAACCTTAATCTGCTTTGCGTAAAAATCGGCGATCTTGGAAGCCAGATTGCCGCGGTCAACGGCTTGCTTTTCAATCTCTTCAACATTAAAAATCGCCATTTGCCGTTCCTTCTCCGCCAAAACCACCAGTCCGGATTCAAGCTGGGCGTAATAAAAAACCCGCACCAGCGCCAACATAAAAATAAACAAAACCAGCGAGAATACGGCCACAATGCCGAGGATCGCGGCAATCTTGGACATTTCTTCTTGGCGCAATTTGTTTTGCCAGTATTGGGGCAATAAATTAATCATCGGTTTAACGGCGAAAATTATTTTGATTTCACGCGCACCCGGCCGCGCAGATTTTTTTCGGGCGCCGGTATTTTATTTTTCGGCATAGTTTTCGTTTCTCCGCCGGCTTGATCCAGCGCGCGCAACGCCAGCCCGGCGGCGACCGCGAATCCGAATTCATTCTCGGCAAACTGATCCGTAATTTTCAATCCGGCTCGATCAAAATCAAGCGGCAGTTGCGCCCGCCAGACCGGCGCGTTAAGTTTTAACGCGAGAAATTCATCCAATCCTTTCAAGTTCGAACCGCTGCCGCAAATTAAAACTTTGTCAAAATTTTTTTTCCACGACCCGGTACCGGCATCTTCGTGAGTTTGATAATATCGAATGCATTTTTGTATCTGCTGGACAAAATCAACCAATCCCGGAACCAGCGCCTCAAAAATTTTTCTTTTCTCTCCGGCCGGTTCGGCCTCGGAATTTTTCGCGCCGTCCGGGCGCGCGAATTCTTCAATTCCGCATTCGACTTTCAAACGCTCGGCCCAAACGGCGTCCGCTTGGACGCTATCCATTATCGTTTCAATGAAATAACGGTTTGAAATCGGTATGGTGAAAGAAAATCTGATCGAATTTTCGGAGTAGACCGCCAAAATCGTCTTGGCATCGCCAATCTGGATAATCACCGTGGGAGATTTCATCTCCTTTTCTTTGGACAATATCCGCGCCAGCGCCTGCGATTCAAGCTCCATAACGATCGGGATCAATCCCGCTTTGCCAATGGCGCAAACGCGGGAATCGATTATCTCCCGGGGAATCGCCGCGATCAAAACCTCGCAGCAATCCGGCCTTTCCAAAACCGGCGGCACAATCTCAAAATCAAGGTAGACCTTTTCCAGCGGCAAAGGAATGTAATTTTCGGCCTCAAAAACAACCGCGGCGCGCAAATCGTTGCCTTTCAATTTCGGCATCGTAATCACCTGCAAAAAAGCCTTGCTCTCCGGCAGGGAAACGACAACATAGCGGGTCCGGATTTTTTCTCCGGCCGCGCCGGCCAACGCCGCTTTTATCGCGGCGGCCAGCTTTTCTCCGTCCTGGATAACGCCCTCTTTTATTATCCCTTTTTCCAATGCCGCCAATCCCAGCGAAACCGCCGCCAGCTTTCCTTTCCGGCGAGCAAGCTTCATCACTCTGACGGCGGTATCGGTTATTTCCAAGCCGAAAGCTTCTTTTGACAAACTTAAGAATTCAACCATATCATAACCAAAATTGAAAATGTAAATATCAAAGATTAAAATGACAATTGAAAATGTTAAAATGTCGGAATCTCAACACCTTTAATTTTGCATTGTCATTTTCCATTTTGATTTCTCAATTTTACATTTATTTTAGTCGATTTCCCGCCAGCTTACAATCTTGTAATCCGAACTCATGCTTGCCACGAACGGCGGCGGATTATAAACTTGGTTCTGGTCAAAATAAGTGTAGCGCCGGGAATAACCGGAAAGCATCTGGCCGCTGTCGGAATCCACCCATTGCGTTCCAACTCGGCCCTTGCTGATAACCGATCCGTAAATGCTCAAAGTGCCGCGGTCGCGGTAATCCCGGTTGGTATAATGGTTTCTTCCAAACCTTCCCTTTTGCGCCACGATGATCGCGTGCAAATCCATATTCTCGGGAGATGCTGGACTTATCAGCGCGTTATTTTCGGCGATCACGGCCATCCCGTCGGAACCCCCATAACTCGAATAAGTTATATTACCCGGGAAAATAACATCCGTGTCGATATCGGGGTCCGTGTCGCCGGTATCTTTAAGATGGGCGGAGGCCACCACCACTTTTCCCCTAACCGTTCCTTCAACCCACAAATTATCTTCCACATAGACCACGGAACAATCGGCGGGAATCGGGTAAACACCGTCGGCGTAATCCTTGGTGTAAATATCTTCATTGCTGATAATAAAACGATCCTGGTGCCAGCCTTCTTCGTTATTGTACCCGTCAACCGGATGAAGCGACCTCACCGTGGACACCCGCACCGTGCCGTTGCTCAAAAACACCAAATGATATCCCTTGCTCCCGGGAACTTCTTTGACCGAAGGCGAGAAATAAATTCCGCCGCCGGTTTTAGCCGCTTTTTTAATGTCGCCCAAATCCATCGTGATCGCGTCAAAAGGAAACGGCGGTACCGGAAATTTAAACAAGCTTGGCGTTGAATTCGCGGTCGTGGTAAAAATCCCCGGACAAATGCATTTGCCGCTTGATATCCGACAGCCGCGCGAAACCGGGCAACAATCATCGGTATTCCAAGCCGAGCAAGCGGTTGAACCGCAGCCATAAGTTCCATCGCAAATCCATTCCGCGGTAGTGGTACCGTTGAGAACAAGCAAAGCCGCGCTGGTCATCAGCGACTTGTTCTGCCCGTCCATCCTTATCCCGCCGTTGGAATGATAGGGCCCGTTTATTTCGTGATCGCCGCCGATCCACACGCTGCTGTTCAAAATATAAGAATATTTGGCCACTGATTCGCGGCCATAAATTATCCGCACACTCCTTTTAACGCCGGGGAATTGCTCGGTCCAACCGCTGGATGTGATCTGCAGCTGGGTTGTTTTGCCGCACGACAAAGTCGAACTGGCGACAATCAAAAACTTCCCGGCCAAAACGCCGTTGCCGTCATAATAATCTTTTTCTCCGATACAGCCGTCCTGCACTTCATTATTGGCGCACCAGCGGTAATAATCTATTCCCGCCTCGGCGATATTCAGCGCTTCGCTTGACGCGACGCGCTGCAAAGACTGGCGCAGTTGCAACAATATGTATCCGAAAAGCCCGGCCAGCATCAGCAAAAACACCGCGCCGAAAACCAGCACATAAGTAATGATAATTCCTTTCCGGCCAAAATTATCATTTTCCATTTTGATATTTATATTTTTAATTTTTCTCATTCTTCTTTAAGGTTTCTTATTTGCACATATTGCTCCAATTCGTAGTCATCCGGCGCGCGATTGGGATTGATGTTAACCACCATATGAAGCCGCACCATTTTGGTGTCATGAAGGATCGACGGATCGTCGATAATCTGCGCGCCGTTTTTATCGTAATAAGTGAATATCGGCGGCGTATTGCGAACATAC
This sequence comes from Candidatus Nealsonbacteria bacterium DGGOD1a, assembly GCA_022530585.1. Taxonomy (NCBI): domain Bacteria; phylum Candidatus Nealsoniibacteriota; species Candidatus Nealsonbacteria bacterium DGGOD1a. The sequence goes on along the minus strand of CP092821.1, from coordinate 149,874 downwards.
GAAGTTATAATGGTTGATTGCTCTTGATTGGCCGGATACGATGACGGACTGCCCGAAGGCTCGATTACTCCCCGGCGCAATTCATTGCCGACGCTCGGAATTTCTTCGGTGAAGAAAAATTCGAATTTCGCCTTGATTGAGTGATCGGGATCGATCCAATCGCAAACCGCTTTCAATTTATCGTTGCCGGTTATATTGAATTGAATTGAATTATCCGCGGCCGCCGCGGTCACATCAAAAGTCTGCGTTCCCTGCCAAGCCTCGATGCATTCGGAACAACCGCTCTGGCACATATTGTTCATCAATTCCACGCCATCGGCGCGAAGCGCGGCATAACGGCTCGGCGTACCATAATATCCCTCGGTGGACACTCTCACTTGCGCCGATTTCAAAGTCCCGGCCAGAAAACCGCTGAAATCAACACTGCACGCAGGGGACTGCCAATAAGGCCAACCGGATTGCGAATGAGAATGGCATTCTTTGGTTTGAGAACCGGAATTCACGGTCGCCAAATAATAGCGCACTCGCTCGGTTTGACCGTCATTGTCAACATCGCTGTAAAAAATGAATTCCTTGCCCGCGCCTTTTTCAATCGGATAAGCGCCGTTTTCTCCGTAACGAGCCTGCCTCACTTCTTTGGCCATTATGTCCACGCCGCGGCGGGCTTCGCTGATTGCCATTGATTGTTCCATGGCATATCCCTGCGTTCGGTAAATCATTATAATCGCCGTCCCGATCGCGGCCATCAGCAACCCGAAAACCGCGATTGCCGCGAGCATTTCAATAATCGTGAAACCGCCTCTTCCGTTGGAAATTGCCCGCCGGAAACGGATGCGCCTTTGGCGCAAAAATCGTCCCGCGGCGCAGGATCTCGCCCGGCGAAAGAAATTGGAAATTATGCCGCTCGTTTTTGTGTTATTCATTCTGATTGACATCAACCGTTAAATCGCTTAGCCCCGCCACCGAAACCGTGCTTGAAGCTCCGGCGTAACCGGCCGCGCCAACGGAAATATTATAAACTCCATTGGCCAGCGGAGCGAAATATGTTTGGCCGTTTTGATCGGTATATTGGATTTTATCGTATCCGATTCCGGAATTCGACAACCTTACTTCCGCGGAAAATATCGGATCGAGAGTCGCGCTGTTCTGAACCGTTGCCAAAAGCGCGTTTTGCGGCCGCAAAAATAATTTCACCGCAACCGCGCCGCCGGCCGGAGCGCCAATCGGCAATACCGCCGGATCGGTCGCGATCAAACTCAACCCGGATACCGGGTCAACCGAAAAAGTATAATCATCGGCGTCAATACCAAAGATGTCCAAATGGCCGGCGGCATCCAGAACATGATCCTGCGAATACTTGTAAATCTTTTGCCCCAAGGCGTCTTCTCCAATAGTTTTTGCCCCTCTCATATGGAATAACGCGCCCGGAACCGCCGGGCCGGATGCCGTCGTCCAAACAACCTGCCAATTATGCATCCGCGGAGTGAAGTCAGGATCGCCGCTCGTTAGATTGCTTTTAATTTTAATTTGCGGATAATTACCCTTATCCAACCCTGCCAGATTTACCGGAGAATTGCCGAACCCGGCGCTGTTTCCGCTCAAATCCGAATCGGGAACCAAAACCCAATCGGAACCGTCGTAATGTAAAACTTGATAGAGAATTCCTGTCCCGGCCGGACGATCATCGTCAAACCTTAATTCATCCCAAACCGTTAAATCGACCGGATTGATCGCGTTGGAAATCGCGTATCCGTTCGCCGAATATGGCGGGCCGGAAAACAAAATATCTCCGGACAAAAATTGGATGTTATCCGACGCCGATATTAATGCCGCATCGTCAAAACTGTCCGCGAAATTATCTTGACCGTCGGGAGCAATGCCGTCAACAGAGATCGCCGCGACTTGGTCAATCGAAAGGCTCAACGGCACTTCACCGCCTTCCAAAACCGTCGGATTGGGACTGTCGGGAACCGCGACTCCGTCATCGCCGCCGGCGCTGTATGTCCGGGCGGCGCTGTAAGCGGTCTTTGAAGTTTCCACCCGGTAATTGCCTATCGCCAAAGGAAAAGAATATTCCCCGGAAGCCGGCGCCGCGATGGCAACCAAATTATTGGTTACCGGATTGTAAACCGAGATGTTGGGCGACGGCACCAAAATTCCGCCCTCGTCAAAAACCGTTACCGTCAGAACGCCGCCGGGCTGATCAAGGCACGATTGCGCTTCCTGCGCCTTGTTTTTCGGAGAGAGATTGGTCGATAAATTAACGCTGCCCGGATAAACGCCTTGCCACGAAACCGTTACATCGGCTTTTTTAAAATCAAGGTTGCATGGATCGGAAACGCCCGTTCCGTCGGCGGCGTCAGATATAAAACGCACTTGCGTTGAAATCATAAATTCGACATTGTCGATTGTCTGCGAATAAGCTTGTTGCAATATTCCCGCCGCAAACGGCAATTCCGCGTTTTCTACGCCCACGGAACCATAATTAAGATTGCGGATCATTTCGATCCGGGCATTAGCGATCGAAGTTGCGGCAATCCGATTTTTGCTCAACCCAACCACCTTCATCCCCAAACGGTAAGACGCGAAAATCCCGGAAAAAACAATTCCCAAAAGCGCGACTCCCACCAGAGCCTCAATCAAAGTAAAGCCATTCTTGCCTGCTCTTAAATGTTTTGCTTTATCCAATAATAATGAATTTCGGCCAATCATTTGTTAATTTAAATCTATTTAAACCGAGTCCATCATCGAGTACATCGGTTGGACCATTGATATCGCGAAAAATCCCACCACCGCGCCGATCACGATCATCAGCATCGGTTCGATGATCGAAGCGAAATTTTTTGTTTCTTCGTCAACTTCATTTTCGTAAAATTCCGCCAACTTCAACAAAATGTTGCTGGTTTCGCCGGTCTCCTCGCCCACGGCGATCATTTGGATCGCGGTCGCCGGATAAAGATTGTCAAACATTTTGATGGCCGCGGAAAATTTTTCGCCCTTTTTGACTCGTTCTTCAATGCCCAAAAGCGCGTTTTGGTAATTGACATTGCCCACCGTGCCCGAAGTGATTTCCAAAGCGCGCGGCAAAGAAACCCCCGCGCCGATCAGCGCGCTCAAATTGCGCAAAGTATACGCCGAATTGACATTGCGCACGATAACATTTATCGCCGGAAATTTTAGCGCGACGCCGTCATACAATTTCTTGCCCGGTTTTGTTTTTATCAGCCGCGCGGCAACCGCGACCAGCGCCGCGAAAACGGCCGCCACGATCCACCAGTATTTTTCCATGAACATTCCCGCGGCAATCACGAACTTGGTCGTTATGGGAAGCTCGGTTTTCAACTCCGCGAAAGTCGCCGCCAGTTGGGGCACGACCGTGGCCAGCATCAGCATACCAATACCAACCATCGCGGTCAGAATGACAGTTGGATAAACCAAAGCGCCTTTTACTTTTGATTTTAACGAATATTCTTTTTCCATCTGGTTAACCGCGATTCCCAAAACATTTTCCAGCGTTCCGGTCTCTTCGCCCACTTTAACCATACTGCGCAAAAAATCCGAAAAAACATTCGGATGTTTTTCCATCGCCGCGGAAAACGCTTCGCCGCGGATCATATCGTCTTTGACCGAATTAAGCGTCCGGCGAAAAACGGAATTGCCGCTCTGGTCGGCCAAAATTCCAACCGCGCGCGGCAAAGAAAGCCCGGCGGAAGCCATCACTTGCAAATTTTTGCAAAAAAACATTTTATCCTTGAGGCTTACCCCAAAGGAAAGCGTCGGGATGCGAAATTTGCGGGCGGCGGACGCCGGCGTCGCGCGGATTAAAATAAAACCCTCCCGCCGGAGGCTGTGCGCCAGTTCAATTTCGCTTTCCGCCTCGCGAACCCCTTTCTGTTCTTTGCCGTCGATTGATTTTGATTGAAAAGAAAATTGCGCCATTTGGTTGCTGGCTTGCATCGGAGTATTAACTCCGCGGCAAGCTGACGGGGTATAAAAAAATTAAAAACCGGAGAAAAAACGCACGATAGCCTCCACCAATTCGTCAAGCGGATCGCCCGCGGAAAAGTTTTCCGGCGCGGCGGGAAAAACATTCTCAAAATTTTTTGGCGGCGGGGCATTCTGTCCGAAATCCGGGAAAACCGATCGGCTAACGCTGGCTTGGCCCGCTTCAAAATTGGAATTTATAATATTCGGAACGCCGGACTGGCTCAAAAGCGCAAAAAGCAACAACGCGCTGGCCGCGCCGGAAATCAACGCTCCCAACCAGCCATAATCCGAAATTTCGGCAATTCGCGTTTGCTCGGGTTTTGGAAGCGGATAAATTTGGCCCGATGTCGGTATTGCCCGGAGCCTTTTGGGAATCGGCGGCGGCAAAAGCGATCCGGCATCCGCGCAAAAAACCGCGGCCGGTTTGCCGGCTTGATCACGGCTTGTATCGACAAAATTCCGCGAAGGCAAAAATTGCCCCCCGTCGGAAATATGCTCCAAAGATTTTGCGTCTTCAAGAAATCGCCCGGAAGAAACAGGTTCGATTTCCTCATTCGCCAATGCTTCGGCGGATAAGCCGGCAACGGAGCAATCAACATTCGCCGACAGCTCCGAAGGCGCGGCCACGAAAACCGCGGCCGGCGCGTTCGCCCTTTTGGCTTCCGCCGCTTCGCGCCATTCCTGCGCGCGCGCCTGATAATCATCAAGCCACGCGGCCGTGGTCATCCATTTTTTGCCCAGTTTGATGGATTTTAATTTTCCCTGCCGCGCGCGCAACCGCAAATAGGGTTCCGAATATGAACATAATTTCGCCGCGCCGGCCAAAGAAATATAATTTTGTTTTTTATTTTCCTCCATAACTTGATTATACCAACCGCTCGCGATTTATCAATTACTTTACTTTCCCCGCGCAATCAAAAACACCGCGCCGAGCGCGATGTTTTCTGTTTTTTGTTTTAAAGGCGCGGATTAAAATTTTAGAACGGCTTGATTTTCCCGACAATGTTTTCTTGCGCCGCCAGGCCGAATTTCACCGAATCGTCGGAGCCCTCCAAAACATTGCCCAAGATCAGGCAAGCGCCTTCGGGAATTCGCGGATAGGAATTGGCATAGAGCAAGAGCATTTTTGCCTTTTTCCCGGGAATTTGGTAAGGCGCGCCTTCGGAATTTTTCAACCATTGATCATTAACCTCAATTTGGTAGGTATTTTGCTCCGGCATCAATTCCATTCGCCAGCGGTCGCCGGCAACGGCTTTCACGATCTTGGCCAGCGGCGCGTCTTTGTTTCCCGCCCAGCGATAGGCCACCGCGTCGCCCGCCGACAACGAATGGCAATCATAATACCGGGGCAACAACTTCACCTCTTGGCCATCGGCGAATTCCGGCGCCAGCGAATCGCCGCGGATCACAAAAACCTCATGCTCGGTTTCGCAAGGCGGCGCGAACGACTCGGGATTGGCGGCGCGGCGCGGCCAAAAAGCAATTGTTGCGATTATCGCCAGTGCCGACACCAAAATCAAAATCGCGATTTTTAAAACTTTTTTCATGAATTTTGCAAACAATTCAACTGCCGCCAAAACTATTTGCAACATGCAAGAGAATATGGGTCTGAACAAAATGTTACGCTTGCTCCCCAACTGCCAGTCTCCTCTAAACTACTCAGATAAGTCCCATATAAGTGTTTCGTGATCGTTGAATCGGTCCAATCATCACAATCAGCGTTGGGCGGGTAAGATACATTACCATTCCACCAACCTCTTATTGCGCCATACTGTCCAACCAACGGCAGACATCCTGCGCGTCCGGCAACATTCCATTCGTCGCTCTGGCAAAAATGGTAACCCGGGTATTCCGCCGCGCATTTGGCATTCGCGCCGCCAACGCCGTCCAAATCTCCCGTATATGTTGCCGCGGTGAATTTGACGAACAACTGATCGCCGTCGCAAGTGCCATAGCCCGATCCGCCGCCGCCAGCAGCATCCAGTTGAGCCTTGATGACCACATCGTTATCGTCAATTGCGGGAGAAACATTACCAATCCGGCCATCAGCATTGATGTTCACCGTTTCGGTGGCCGTGGCAAAGTCATTGCCGGTCTTAAACACCAGATTATTGCCAGCCTGGGAAATCCAATAGGTAATCGCGCCGCCGATCTTCACGCCCAAACCGCCGGTTTTATATTGCGCGTCGCCGCCGGAATTAATCGGCGCGGCAACATTGCCGTCCGGCGGATTTTCTCCGGGAGAATCCCACGCCATAATACCAAAACACAGCGCCAAGCAAACCGCCAGCGCGCAAATCGCCGCCAACAAATACCTTTTTTGATCCATTATCGCCAACCGCCCGACCACCGCCATGAGCGAACCATTTTTTCAAAATGGCTAACACCATGGCACTGCCGCGCGACTTTTAAAATAATAACAATGTTTATTCTTCAATTAATTGTATCCCGGACCGGAACAATCATGCCCGGTGCATTTGCATGACCATGGCATTCCCGTGCAACCGGAAGAACAATCGCCGCAATCCCGCGTTATACCTTCGTACGGATCCCAAAACTCGCCACATTCGTACCCTTCCGCGCCACAGTTGGCGCAATATTCCCCGTAAAAGTATCACTCTCCCTCACTGCAGATTCCGCAGTATACGCTTCTGCCGCAAGCGGCAATCCATGTCCCGCACTCCCGGCCGCTATAAGCGCACCATTCAGCATCGCTCATCGTTTCCTGATCCCGAAGAACGCACCAGCCGTCATGAGAATCGCAACAATATCCGTACGCGCTTCCGAATCCGCACTCGTTATCCGCGCTGCAACTAATTCCCGGTGCCGGGCTCGGATCATATTTTGTCCTCACGCATCTCGTTTCAAAATCGCAACCATCGGGATAGCAGTCCCGGCTTTGCCTGCTAACACTCACATCCTCAACGCCGCAATTGGAAACGGGACCGACAAACGCCCAACTACCACAGGAACAAGTCGAAGGCGTCGGTACGCCAAAACATTCTTCCCATGTGGCGCAACATTCCCCGGCCAAACAAAAGCGGCCGGACGCGCTGTCTTCGGCAACATTCAGTTTGCCGCCCAGATTTAAATCGCCGGCTTTCGTTTGCGCGGTCGCCCCCTCATTGATCGGCGCGTCAGCATTTTCGGTGGGCGAAGGGCCGCCGGGATTGTTCCATGCCATGGCTACAAAACACAATGCCAAAACGGCAATTAGCGCGCACACCGCCACCGCATAAAATTTTAAATGATGATTCATAATTATCTTAAATTACGAAACTGTATTTTGCTCCAACATTTCTAATCGCTGGTTTTAACCCATGTCCCGTTATCGCAAGCATATATTCCCGATCCCGCGGTAAAATTACTAAGCGGAGCTCCCCCATCCGGACTGCAATCATCGGTATCATTGTATTGAGAGCTATCTTCTATGAACACCTCATAACCGTTTCCGGCGCATAATCTTCTGGAAGCTTTGCTCCAAAAGAAATATTCAAGACCGCCCAAACCTATAACGCAACTGTTCGCCGGACACCAATAATAATTATAGGAACAATAAAAAAATGTGCAATCATCTTTACACCGATATTTATCATAACCGGCTACCAAGACATCGCTTATCGGTACAAGTTTGCAACTACCGCCACTACCACCGAATGTGGCGCATTCTTCCCATGTGGCGCAACATTCCCCGGCCAAGCAAAAGCGGCCGGACGCGCTGTCGCTGGCAACATTAATATTATGGCCCAAACTTAAATCGCCGGCTTTGGTTTGCGCCGCGCTTGAAGTGTTGATCGGCGCGGCGACATTGTCGGCGGGCGGAGTGCCATCGGGACTTTTCCAAGCCGCAACCGCAAAGCACATCGCCAGAGACACCGCCAGCGCGCAAACAATTGCGGACAAACGATAATTTTTCTTCATTATTTTAATGTGGCGGAAACAAGGTAAAATTATTTCCAAAACAATATCGCCCGCTCTCCGCCACCCAACTTTTAGAAAGTCAAATCTCTGTTTTCATTATAACAAAAATAAACAGAAACGCGCAAATCGCACACTACGCAAAGTGCATACCTTTGAATTACGAAATGCCAAAAATGTGGAAAAAAATGTGGAAATGATGTAAAATAAAGTATGTTAGTAGCGGCCAACCGACTGCCGCCAGCATTACTCATTTTGCGCCATTTTTGGCATTTCGTAATTCAGATAATTTTTTAAAATATGTTTTTAAAAACCAACGGTTATACGCTCGCCTTTTCTATATTGAGCGCGATGTTTTTGTTTTTCTGTTACGGCAATCAAAATGATTCTGTTTGTTTCGCCGGTAGCGTCTTTTTAAGTGAATCTGCGATAATTGATAAAGTCAAAGGAGGTTGGGTTGGGCAAATGGCTGGTGTGGCATGGGGCGCACCTACGGAATTCCAAGGGAAGGGCAGAGTGCTGGCGGAATACGAGATTCCCGCTTGGTTGCCGGAAATGGTAAACAATGGGTTCAATCAAGACGATATTTATGTTGAAATCCCCTTTTTGGAGGCGATGAAAAAATATGGCGTTAATGCCACATGGAGCGATTTTGGGAATGAGTTTTTGAATACTTCATTTGGATTGTGCCATGCCAATTATTTTTCACGCGCCAATTTGCAAAAAGGGATAATTGTTCCTGACAATGCGCATTATAGCAATACGCCTCACTCCGATGATATTGATTGGCAAATTGAAGCGGATTTTGCCGGTATGATTAATCCCGGACAGATTAATTCCGCAATTGAGCTTGCTTGGAGGGCGGGGCATATGATTAATTATGGAGACGGCGTGTATGGAGGTGTTTTTGTTGCCGCGATGCACGCAAAAGCATTTACGGCCAATAATGTAAATGAGATTATTGAAGCGGGGCGACAGGCAGTGCCGGTTGGCAGTAAATTTAGGCAGGTGATTGAAGATGTTATTGCATGGAATAATGCGGGCAAGACATGGGAAGAAAATTGGAGATTACTTGAAAGTAAATGGGGACAAGACGATCGTTGCCCGCAAGGCATCAGTAATGTGTTTAATATTGATGCCAAATTGAATGCCGCATATGTCTTAATCGGCTTGCTATATGGCGATGGCGATTTTGAGCAGTCAATGCGTATTTCTATGCGTTGCGGACAAGATAGCGATTGCAATCCGTCAACTGTCGGTAGTATAATGGGTAATTTTTTGGGCTATTCAGCGATTCCGGATAAATGGAAATCCGCGCTCAATGTTATGGGGAATAAGTTTGCGAATACAAGCTATACATTCAATGATGCAATTAATGTTAATCTGGAGCTTGCACGCAAATCTTTGGCGACAACCGGCGGCACAATCAGCGGCGGTGTTTGGTATCTTCCAAATCAAAGTGTTATCGTGCCTCCGATTCTTGAACAATGGCCTCTAATTACAAATTCGAAGCCTAGTTTGACCGTTAACGCGACCGATCTTGGGAACAGAACATTTACTTTCAATGCGCAAGCCGCCGACAGCGATGGAATAAAAAGCTATCAATGGTTTTTTGGCGATACCTTTTATGCGAATGGAGCCAATGTTAATCATCAATATGCTCAAAACGGTGCTTATGAAGCGGTTTGTTATGTGACCGATATGCAGGGGAATACGACATGGGAAAAAATACCGATTAGCGTTGGTGGCACTCCTGTTAATATTGCTTCTCAAGGGAATATTATTGCTAGCGTTTTCAGTCCCTTGGGCGGAGGCAATAAAAATATTGAAACCATTCGTGACGGGATTAAGCCTTCTCCTTTGACTGCGACCGTGTCGCAAGCTTGCTATAATGATTCGTATTGTCCGGGATATTGCTTTTCGGATGCCATTGAACTTCAATATGATTCTTTTGTCGGTAATGGAGCTATTCATGAAGAGCATTACGGATATACTTTTAACAAAAATAAAAAATTTTCCAAGATTATTTTTACCGAAGGAAAACATTTTTGGGATGGCGGATGGTTTGCAAACGGAAGCTTGCGAGTTCAAGTGTTGCAAAACGGCGCGTGGATTGATGCGCAAGCAACGCTGTTTCCCTCGTATCCAAACACGAATAATCAGAACCTATTTGGACCGAATTTTGAATCTTATACTTTTAATTTAAACAATATCGTTGGCAACGGCATTCGTATTGTTGGCGATGCGGGCGGGAGCGCTCATTTTGTGAGTATTGGCGAACTTGAAGTATGGGGAGTTGACCATAAGGAAGCAGCTTGCGCGAATGAATGTTCCGCATTCGGAGCAATGCAATGTTTCGGAAGCGCGTATAAAATTTGCGATAACTATGATTTGGATTCTTGCCTAGAGTGGTCGGTGCCGGCGGATTGTCCGCCCGGACAGATATGCTCCAATAACCAATGTTCCACCGTTTGCGTTCCCAAAACTTGCGCGAGTTTGGGAAATTACAAATGCGGATTATGGAGCGATGGTTGCGGCAAAACGATAAATTGCGGCGTTTGTAAAACCGAAAAAACATGTTCTAACGGAAAATGCGTCGAAAATTGCGCGCCGCAAACAAACCAAAAATGCGAAGATGGTAATCTTTATTGGTATAATTCATGCGGTGTCAAAGAAAAATTGGCGGAAAATTGCGGTGTTGATACCACTACTGATAATTATCGTTGCCGCAATGAATGGACGCAAAAGCAAATTATAAAGAGATTCTGCATGAATGGCGCCTGTGCCAGCAATTTTTTATGGATTGACGATACGGACTGTTCGGCGGCCAAAAAAATTTGTTCCAACGGTAAATGTGTATTAAAAAATTTTGGGGAAATGGTGAATGACCAAAGTAACGAATTTGAAAAACCAACGGATGATATTTATGAACTGCAAAGACAAGAACAAATGCAAATGCAAAACCGGCAAATGGGGCGTGAGGAAATTTTGGCAAAGATCGCTCAAATTAGAGAACTCTTGATTCAACTGATAATTCAATTGATTGCCGAATTGCAAAAACAGCTGGCAATATTGCAATAAACTCAATGCTTTGGTAAAAATAGTCCCTAAAACAATTTATCAATCTTCAGCCACCCATCGACAGAAAATATCGCCGGAAGTTCTATCGCAATATGAAAAGCATACATTGTTTATGCATTTACCGCCGCTAACGCGCTCGCTGTAATCCACACATATAAAAACAAGGCCGGACTTTATACACTCATTTTTGGCATTTCATAATTCAGAATTGAATTATAAATGCTTTAATTAAAAGCAGAGAATTACATCATTAAATCCTCCTCCTTCCCCAATAACGCATTGATCCAGCCCTCCGCCCGGAATAATCTCCAAACAATCAAGCTCGCTGCAATATGGCCAGCAAGTATTCACATGACATATCCCCGACGAGCAATCGCCGCAGTAATTATCGCCGCACCCGAAAGGCGCAGATATCCAGCCGCAAGTCGCTTCTTGATTAGCGCAAGCTTGTGCGCAATCAAAACAATCACCACCAATACATGTCAATCCGCCGGAGCACGAACCGCATTCGCCGCCGCACCCGTCGTCGCCGCATTCCTTGCCGTCGCAATCCGGCGCGCAAGGGGCGCTCCCGCAAGACCCGTCCGTCGCGCAACGGGTTTCGGAATCACATCCCGAAGGACTGCATGTCCTGGTTTGGTACATTCGGTCCGCGTTGCATCCTCCTGCGCCGCAACCCGCATTTATCCAAGAATCGCAACCGCAACCGCCGCTTCCGCCAAAACATTCTTCCCATGTGGCGCAACATTCCCCCGCCAGGCAAAAGCGGCCGGACGCGCTGTCGCTGGTAACATTAATATTATGGCCCAAACTTAAATCGCCGGCTTTGGTTTGCGCCGCGCTTGAAGTGTTGATCGGCGCGGCGACATTGTCGGCGGGCGGAGTGCCATCGGGGCTGTTCCACGCCGCAACCGCAAAGCACATCGCCAGAGACACCGCCAGCGCGCAAACAATTGCGGACAAACGATAATTTTTCTTCATTATTTTAATGTGGCGGAAACAAGGTAAAATTATTTCCAAAACAATATCGCCCGCTCTCCGCCGCAATACAACTTTCAAAAAACCAAATCTCTGTTTATATTATAACAAAGGTAAACAGAAATATGCAAATCAAATGCCAGTAACCGCTCGCCGGGAGGTTAAAAATAGCGGATTTGGAGGTCAATCCTCGGCTTGCGAGAGGTTTGACCTCCAAATTCGCGCCATCCCTTACCGCAAATTCGTTGACCTCAACAAATTTGCTCCCCAGTGAACAGTTACAAATGCCATCGCATTATTCGGTAATCACGCGCAAAACTTCTTCAATGGAAGTTTTGCCTTGCGCGGCTTTGATAAAACCATCTTCAAACATCGTCACCATTCCCTCTTTCACCGCCTGCGCCTGCACCGCGTCCGCGGTTGAATTTTTCACGATCAAATCCTTGATTTTCGGCGACACGGATAAAACTTCGTGGATACCAACCCGTCCTTTATACCCGTCGGGGCAATCCTTGACGGATTTAGGCCGCCAAAAAGGAATGTTTTTCCAGGTTGCTTTGGCCGGAACAATTTTTTCGTCCTTCAACATCGCCAAAATCCGGCTAATATCGCAGTAGTGTTTCAAATGTTCGACATCGGCTTCTTTCAAGCGATACTCTTCCCGCGAATCGCCCAAGCACCGTATCAAGCGTTGGGCGATGATCACATCGATCGTGGACGAAATTAAAAACGGCTCGGCTTTCATATCGATCAAACGCGGGATGGCGCCGGCGGCCGTATTGGTGTGCAAAGTGGACAACACCAAATGGCCGGTCAACGCCGCGTTAATCGCCAGCGCCGCGGTTTCGTTGTCGCGAATTTCTCCCACCATAATAATGTTCGGGTCTTGGCGTAAAAGAGTGCGCAAACCCGACGCGAAAGTCAATCCGATCTTGGCGTTCACTTGCGTTTGGTTCACCCGCGGCATTTGATATTCAATCGGGTCTTCAATGGTGGAAATGTTCACTCCCGGCTCGTTTAAGACATCCATCATCGAATAAAGCGTCGTGGTTTTGCCCGATCCGGTCGGACCGGTCATCAGAATCATTCCCATTGTTTTCTGAAGCGAATTCTTAATCTTTTCCAAGCCCCGGCCCCGAAAACCGAGTTGCTCCAACGGAAACGCCTTGGTACCTTCGGAGAGCAGCCTCATTACGATCTTTTCCCCGTAAAAAACCGGTAAAGTTGAAACGCGCAAAGAATATTTCCATTGGTCGCTTTCCACTTTGAAACGGCCATCCTGCGGCAGGCGGCATTCGTCAAGCTTCAAATTGGACAGGACTTTAATGCGCGCCACGATCCCGGCGGTCGAATTTTTCGGCAAGGTCATCGCGTCGCGCAAGATTCCGTCAACGCGATAGCGCACGATTACTTCTTTCTCCGTTGGTTCGATATGAATATCCGAAGCCCGTTCCAATATCGCGTGTTTGACCAGCGTATCGACGATTCTGATCACCGGCAAATCTTGAGCGGCTTTCTTCAATTCATTGCCGTCGCCGCCAAGCTCGCGGCCGGCCCCTTCATCCATCATTTTAAACTCGCCGGGTTCGTCGTTTCCCCCGACTTCGCCGGGTTCACCCACCAAATCGCCCACTTCGGCCGCCAATGTCCTTTGGTATTGCATTATCGCGCTCTTCATCCCCTGAAGATTGGTCAAGCGCGGCAAAACCGTCAGTCCGGTGGTTTTTTTAATCGATTCAATGATCCGCAAATCTTCGGGATCGATCATCGCCACCTCCAGCGAATCGGCAGTCCTGCGGAACGCCGCCACATTGTTCGCCCGCGCGATCGGTTCCGGAATAAGAGTCAAAACTTCAAAAGGAATAATATCTTTCTCCAAATTGACATAAGGAATACCCAAAATGTAGGCCTTCAACTTCAAAAGCTGTTCGGCGTCAATCAAATTCCGCTCAATCAAAACATCCTCCGTCCGCTTGTTTTTCGCGGCGGCTTCTTGGGCGCAATCATCAAATTGCTCAACGGTCACCAAGTTGGCGTCAAGCATAAACGCTTTAAGCTGCTGTGGTTCGACTTTCATAAAACAAATTTAATTTTGCGCGCCGCCGAGCGTTTTATCGACCACCGCCAGAATGTCTTTCAATCCCTGATCGCTTTTCACCAGATAAGTCGTCACTCCCAATTCCATAACCTTGCCGATATCGCTCATCTGCGAAAGGTTGGTCAGCACGATCACCGGAATCGATTTGGTTTCCTCGTCGCTTTTAAGTTCTTTTAAAACCTCAAAACCGTTTTTTTTGGGCAAAACAATATCCAAAAGAATCAAATCCGGCTTACGGATCCGCGCCATATTTACGCCCAATTCGCCATCCAGCGCCGAAATAACATCATAACCTTTGGCGCCCAAAAATTCACTCACGGTTTTTTGCATTACCGATTCGTCTTCAACGAATAATATTGTTTTATTCATAATCGTAAGAATTATATTGCTTTGGATTGCGAAACCATTAAATACGAATGCTTTGAAGGGGTCTAACCCTTGCGATTATCCCTCGGGAATACTCGGGACGGGCAGCAAGGGATAGACCCCAAATGCAAAGCGTTTCGTAATTCAAGATATATTGTTTTATTGCCTGGAATTTTTCTTTTCCGCCACCGGCAGTTTAAACCAAAAAGTGGCGCCCAACCCTTCGCGGCTGGAAAACCCCATCTTGCCGCCCGATCTTTCGATAATGCTCTTGGAAATATAAAGTCCCAAGCCCGAACCGCTGGTTTGATAGCGCCGCACATTCTCCGCGCGGAAAAACTTTTGGAAAATATATTTTTGATCGTCTTTGGGAATGCCAATGCCGCTGTCTTGCACTTCGCAATAAATATAGTCTCCCTTGCGGAAGAGTTTGATTTCCACTTTTCTTTCGCCGTCGGATTTTTCGGAAGAAAAACCCATATAGCGCACGGCATTATACAGCAAATTTTCCAGAACCTGCAGAATTTGAAACGGATCGCTGTAAATTTTCGGCAATCCGGGTTCGGCGTTCATCCCGATTTTAATGTTTGATGATTTGGCGATTGGTTCAAATTCCGCGATCAGATCGCGCGCCACATTCTCCATTGAAAATTCTTCCCTTTTTAAAACAAACGCGGCCGCCTCGATTCGCGACACCGTCAAAAGATCGTTGACGAGCGTTTGCATCCTTTCCAAATTTTCCTTCAGTATCCGGAAATATTCTTCTTGTTTGCCTTCGATTTTTCCCAATATCCCCGACATTAATATCTCGACAATCCATTTTAAATTGGTAAGCGGCGAGCGTATCTGATGCGACACGATACTGACAAATTCGGTCTTCAAACGGCTGGCCTCGGCCAACTGCTCAAAACTGCGCACGATAATAAAAGAAATCACCAGCATCACCGTGGCCAGACCGATAACAATCAAAGCGATCATTTCCGGATCGATCTGGCCATAGCGTATGCCGACAAGATAAGTGGCAACCACGGCAATAACAATCACGCCGCCCATCACCAAAAAAAGAAATTGCGGACATTGCCTTAACGGAACATTGTATTTCCCGCACTGGCCAATAATATCCAATTGGCCGATAGCCGCTTTAAGAATTTTATTCATTGTGAAATTGCGTTAGCGTCGTCTATGTTTTATTGTTTATTATAACGCGCCGTTGACGCAAAAACAATTACGATATAGGATAATGGAGAAAGAAGAAATATCGCCCAAAGGATGAAACGGGCTTGTCCGCCGTAGCTTCAGCGAAGGCGGGGCGTAGTGCAACGGCAGCATGAGTCCTTTGGGAGGATTTGGTCCCGGTTCGAATCCGGGCGCCCCGACAAAAAAATACAATCGCGAAGGTCGCCTTCGCGAACCTATCGGCGGGCTTCGCCTCGCCAAAGGTTCGCTTCGGCAAACCGAAGGCGGGCATAGTGTAGCAGCAGCACGAAACCCTTCCAAGGTTTCGGCGCGGGTGCAAATCCCGCTGCCCGCTCATTGAAAAAACGAATTTGAAACAAATTATGGCAATACGGCCGCAAAAGTCCGGCAACGGTCAACTTGTTATTTTTTTAAATTCTTTTTCGTCGATAATCTTCACTCCCAATTTTCGCGCTTTGGCGAATTTTGATCCGGGATTCTCGCCCGCGACCAGATAATCGGTGTTTTTTGACACCGTCTCCGCCGCCGCGCCACCCAATTCGCGCACAATGTCCTTGGCGTTCTGGCGGCTCATTGATTCAAGCGTGCCGGTAATCACAAAGCTCAAGCCTCGCAATCTGCCATCCGCCTTTTTGTACGGCTCGATTTTAATCCCGACATCAAAAAACTTATCGATCAATCTCAAATTTTCAGGCTTGGCAAACCACTCGCGAATTGATTCCGCCACCACCGGACCGATGTCCGCCACTGCCCGCAAATCCTCCAAAGAAGCGGTTCTAATTTTTTCAAAACTGCCAAAGCTGTCGCTTAAAGCGCGGCTGGTCTGCTCGCCCGCGTTGCGAATCCCCAAAGCGTAAACAAAACGCGGCAAAGTTATCCGCTTTTTTTGGTTTATCGCTTCCACCAGATTTTTAGCGGATTTTTCCGCGAACCGTTCCAAAGGAACAAGATCGCCTTCTTTAAGATTAAAAATATCGGCCGCGTCGCGAATCAAGCCCTCGTCAATCAAATGTTCGATAATCTTGGGACCCATGCCGTCGATATTGAAAGCCGCCCGGGAAACAAAATGATCCAAATTTCTTTTCTGAACGGCGAAACATTCAAGATTGGCGCACCGCCAAACCGCCTCGCTTTCTTTTTTCGCGACGCGTCCGCCGCAAATCGGACAGGTTTCGGGCATTCTAAATTCGCGCTCCCGGCCGGTCCGCAATTCGGGCAAAACTTTTAAAATATCCGGAATCACATCGCCGGCGCGGCCCACCACCACCGTGTCGCCGATCTTCAACCCGAGCCGGCGGATTTCATCCTCGTTGTGCAAAGTCGCCCGGGAAATCATCACTCCGCCCACGGCCACCGGACTCAAAACCGCCACCGGCGTCAGCGCGCCGGTCCGGCCCACCTGCACCAAAATATCTTCCACGATCGTTGTTGTTTGTTTCAACGGAAATTTATACGCGATCGCGCCCCGCGGCGCCTTGCCCGCCACGCCCAGTTTTTTAAAAATGGCATTATCGTTAATCGCCACCACGATACCGTCAATCTCATAGGGCAGATTTTTGCGATTTTTATACCAATATTCATGGAAAGCGAAAACATCGGCCAACGCCGGGCAATACTTGCTGAATTTATTGTTTGTTTTAAAACCGGCAATCTCCAAAAATTTATGCTCTTCCTCGTGGGTAATCTGTCCGTAATCGCTAACCAGCGCGTAACAATTCGAATCCAGATGGCGGGAAGCGGTAATCTTCGGATCAAGCTGGCGAATCGATCCGGCGGCCAGATTGCGGGGATTGGCAAATTGCGGCAAACCATTCTCCATTTGTTTTTTATTGATCCGGTCGAACTCGCGCGCGGTGATAACCACCTCGCCGCGCACAATCACTTCTTTCAATCCGTTGCCCGCGGCGGCGGCCATTTTTTTCAATCCGCTCGCGCGCAATCCGGCGACAATCTCATCGGCGGAACGCAAACGCAAGGGTATGGCTTCGATCGTTTTCAAATTTTGAGTGACATTCTCGCCGATACGGCCATCGCCGCGGGTGGCGCCGACTTTCAAACTGCCATTCTCATAAATCAGCTCTATCGCCAATCCGTCGAGTTTCGGCTCGCAAAAAAAATCGATTTTTTTGATTTCGGCGTCCGATAACAATCGCTTGGCGCGATCAAGCCAATCGTTTATATCCTGCGCGGAAAACGCGTCGTTAAATGAAATCATCGGCGATTTATGGCTGTATTTGGTAAACTTCGCCAGAGGCCGTCCGGCCACGCGCTGCGTCGGCGAATCCGGCGAAACAAGATCGGGCCAAAGCGCCTCCAAATCAAAAAGTTCCTTTTTCAAGGAATCAAGCGCCTCATCCGAAATTTCCGGCTTGTCAAGTATATGATACGCGTAGCGGTAATGATTGATAAGTCTGGCCAATTTCGCGATCCGTTCTTTAGCTTCTTGTTTAGACATGCAAAATAAATTTTATATTTTCCATTCGAGTCCGCGATCGGGGTATTAACCCCGCCATCAACCAAAAGAATCAAAATTTACATCTGGACTCTGATCGCCCGCTGGGTATTGCGATAGCTTCCCAGCGATCTGACGCACAAATACTCGTTGGCCGGACCGCATAATGACGCGTCGACGGTATAACTGGCGTCGCCCAACGCGATGTTCCGGGCGCAAATATATTTTGATGTTGCAGCGTCCCAAGGACAAGCCGACTGGTAATTCGTCGTGTCCAGATAACTACCCGATATCCACGAAGTAAGGGACCATTCAACTCCGGTTTCCGCCGCGGCAAAAGCCACTACCGAAGCTCCGGCCTCGTTCAAACTTTTTAACTGGTAAACCGACAGCAAGCTCACCCCCAAAGCAACCGCCAGGATTATCGTCAGAACCACCGCGGCCAGATAAATCGCGATTCCTCTTCTGCCGTTGCGGCGGTTGAATTCCAAAAATAAATTAATTTTTTTGCCAAAATTTAACATAATTTGGATCGGTAAATTTATATAATCCGCCGCCGGTAAACAAACCGAGGCCGCCCCGGCGAATTGTCGCGAATTTATTCATTGATATCAATATCGCGCTGCGACACCGTGATTTGATTTTCCAAAATCTCGTTTTCCTTGCTCTGCGCCTTGATATACACCGTAACCCGCGGCTGCAAAAAATCTTCCTGGGACCAGCCCGATCCCGCCGCGGAAAAAGACAACACCTTGACATCCGGCGAAGTCAGCGGCAAATTAAAAGACCATACCCCGGCATCGCGCCTTTCAAATAAAGTTTGGCCGCTCAAATAATATTCCACGCATTCAGTCCCGCCGTTCAATTTGGGATTCAGAAATTTGACGCCGGAAGCGGTTATTTCAAAATTTTTTCCCGGCGCCGACAAACAAGCCGAATCCGCGCTTTTTTTCGCCATTCTCAAGCCGCGGCTGATATGTTCCAAGTTGTAAGACATCTCGTTGATCAGCTGGGCGTGCGCCACCAAAGTTCTCTGGATACGCATTGAATGAAGAAATAATTCCATCACCACGCCCATAGACATGGAAAATATCGTGATCGCCACCAGCATCTCCACCAGCGTGAAACCGCGGGCGGCCGGCAATGAAAAATTTTCCGCGCGATTTTTAATTTTTTTTATAATACCCGTCATTATTCGATTATACACCAAAAAAAAGAGCCGCAACAGCCTAAGGCGGCTTTCCAAAATAACTTCCATATATTACCCGCAGATTTGTCCCAGATTTCAAATTTCCGACCGAGCAATATTTGAGGTGTGGCGATCGCTACATTGAAAATATTGCGACCGAGGAAATTTTAAATCTGGAACAAAGATGCGGGCATGGTATGGAAGTTATTTTGGAAAGCCGCCTAAAAGCGGGTTCACCCCCTCTCTTTGTAAAAAACTTAAAACATCATTTACTTTTTTGTTTTCGGAATAAAAACCAACAACTCCGACCAAAACAAATTTATTTCCTACCGCACCGGCTTGGGATCGCTCACGCCATTGGGATCGCAACTGTAGACCACGATATCGCCGCCCGCGCTTGACCAAAGCCAATAACGGCCGGCGGGCAAAGTTAATGCGGCGTAGCCTTTTTCCAAAGCAGTTACCTCTTGGTAAACATTACTTATCGTGCTTCTTTGCTTATCCCAAACCGGCAATTCAGTAGAAACCCCAACATAAATACCGGTTCCCCCTCTGTTCGGGAGCAAAATTCCGTGTTCATACCTTCGCGCAACAACATAAATTTCGCCGCCCGAAGTGGTAAATTCCGCGGTCAAACCGCCAATATGAGGATACCCCAACTCCACTTGGCTGGCCGGATTGCCGTCGCAGGGAAGCAGTTGCGTTGTCGGCGCCGGCGGGCCGGGCGGGAAAATCTTTGAAAGAATGAACGCGAACAGATAGTCCGCGGCGAAAAACCATATCAACGCCAGCAATCCCAGAATGGCCGCGGCTATTACAGTGGTTTTGATTTTTTTGTTCATTTGGTTTCCAATCTTAACTTGTTTTAATGCGCGCGAGACTGCCTCATCCGCCTTTCCGTTTCCTTTTGATTAGAATGTAAGCCAGTAGCAAGATATTGGTTGCGGGCCAAAGAATACCGCTGAACAATCCAAGCCTATAAGGAGGATTATCGAAGAAAACATATGCAAAAAACACATTCAGTGCCGTTGAACATAGGAATAATGCCAGAATTTTTCTTTTTACGAAAAGCATAATGTTGATTATCGGCCAGATGTAAACCGCAAAAAGTCCAAGCCACCACATGCCGAAAATCGATAATGTTCCCGCGCAACCGGCAGGCAACAACGCAAGATTGCCCAAAACCGAAAAAGTTTTGCCGGCCTTTATTCTATCCTTAGTTTTTATAAGAACAAAAATCGAAACCATTGCCGCGATCGCAAAAAGAAAAACCGTAAATTTAAAATCAGACTCCTTGTCGGGATAAAAACCCAATAAATTCATATATTTTAAATTGCTATGGTTTTATTTTAATGTATTTCAACGAATCCACCAACAAATTTACGATATCGATTTTGATCCCCTTGCCCGCCGATTTTTGAATCTCTTTTACCAGCGAATCAATTTGCTTGTTGATCGCGATTCGAGCGGTTTTTATCAAAGCCAATCTGGTTTTTGTTGGCAGAGAATTATTTTGTTTCAATTTATTTGTGTTTTTTGTTCTTTAAATAATCTCTAATCAAATCCAATAGCCAAGCAATATTGATTATCGGCCACGCAATCATCGCAACTATCTGCATCATATAGACAAAATCGCCATACCCGCCCAAAAGATATAAAAATGCAAAAATATTGGCCATCGCCGATAGCCACCAAAAAGCCCATGAAATTTTTTTCTTATACCAAAAAATTAAACCGCCGATTAAAGCAAAGAGAGAGATTAAAATATAAGTCGCTATACCTAAAATGCGGCCGATACCTTCATATATTCCCAGCATACTTTATTTATTATTGTTAATTTTATTTTATTTTAACATTCTCCAGCGAATCAATAAGCAGTTTTATAATTTTCGCGTCAATTCCCTTATCGCTCATTTTTATTTCTTTTACCAGCAAATCAATTTGCTTGTTGATCGCGATTCGAGCGGTTTTTATCAAAGCCAATCTGGTTTTTGTTGGCAGAGAATTATTTTGTTTCAATTTATTTGTGTTTTTTGTTCTTTAAATAATCTCTAATCAAATCCAATAGCCAAGCAATATTGATTATCGGCCACGCAATCATCGCAACTATCTGCATCATATAGACAAAATCGCCATACCCGCCCAAAAGATATAAAAATGCAAAAATATTGGCCATCGCCGACACCCACCAAAAAGCAAACAACCTCTTTCCAAATTTTAAAAAAATCAATACTCCGATAAGCGCTGTAGAAAAAAGAAACAAATAAGCCGCATTCGCCAATGCCCTGCCCAAACCAATATCATCCATCATTTTTTTATAATTATTTTATCTTAATATACCTCAAGTTATCAATAAGCAAAAATGCGGCATTCGCATCAATTATCTTAGCGGTTGTTTTCTTGATTCCTTTGATCATTATGTCAATATGCGAATTGATTGTTGATCTAATAATAGAAACCGCAAGAGCCTTGGCCTTGACTGAAAGTCTGGGGTTGTTCTTGGTTCGCTCCAAAAGGCGGAATTGCGTTTTCAATAATTGCGTTTGAACATTCAAAATGGATTTTTCAGCCTTGTTAACCAAACCCATAGCCGCGTAACGATTGATATTGGCGATGATCGAATCAATTGAAGCCGACACTTCAAATGTGGCTACGGTCGAAGTTGCATTGCCCGCCTCATCTTTTGCTTCAATTTTCAACGCGTGATCGCCTGTTTTTTGGAAAGCAAGATCAATAACATTGCCGGTTGTTGTGGCATTGTCCAAAAAAATACCGACTTCAATTGTATCCGTAGCGGTTTTATTGTCGCTTACCTGATAATTTATCGGCAAAATTTGGTTATTAAGATATGATTTACCATTCTCCGGCAAGTTTATTTTAATCACCGGCGCTAAAATATCGCTATTAACGATAACTTTTCCATCGCTCACTTCAATTTCCATTTGATCAACTTTCCCCAAGACCGCCATTCCTTGAATCGTGGTCGTTGCTTCTTGGGCTTGGCCATTTCCGTTATTTTGCGAAATCACCGTTGCTTCCACGGAATAATCGCCGGTGTTTGTGCCTTGTGTAATAATTTTATATTCGCCGCTCGGATTGGGAATGGCAATAAATTCCGCTTGCGCATCATAACCGGTATAATACGCCTCGGCAATTCTATCGGTTACCGGTAAATTGGAAATGTTTTTGCCAACCCATTTGCCATCAGCCGCAACCACCTGAATGTCCACTGGTGAAAAAACCTGTACCAGCATTAAATTCGGCATTTTCCATTCAACGCCAACCGCGGGCATACGATAACCAAGCAAAAATTCAATTATATCTTGGCGGCTATTGCTGATAGCGTGCATGTGCTCCGAATTCTCAACAAGAATTTCGTCTTGAGGAACATTGGCGCTCTGGCTTGATTCAATTGGCACGGTGCCGTCGCCAGCTCCTTTAATCATACCTCTTGAACCAGCCAAAATATCGTAATTTACCGGATAGCCATGCTCCCATTTGGGATATTGCTGGGTCGGCTCAATGAAAAATCCAGTAATTGTGCTATTGCTCTCGTTAAGATTGGCAATAATTTTATCATATTCTATCGCGTTGATTTTTTTAATTTTTTCAACTTGGTTTAAATTCTCCAAAAAATCATTTCGAGGATAGCCAACCGGATATTGACGCAACGCGCCCGTATCGGATTCGTATAAATAATCATAAATCGGCAATATCTGCGAAACCGAAGATATGCGAGCGCGCACATAAGGGAAAACATCGGGAAATCCATTTTCTTTGGCTTCGTGAATAAAAACATTTTTTTCGAAAAATTCAAATAATCCCGGCTTTAAATCTCCCGCTTCCCGTATTAAATAAACTTCGGGCGATCCATTGTTTGGCGTTGCTATAGTAATCAATTGATCAATATCGTTTTGATAATCAGCGGATTCAATATATTGCCGCGCCACCAGTCCACCCATGGAATGAGCAACAATATCTATCTTGGGATAATTATTATTTTCGATTTTTATTTCATTGATCTTATCGCGCAACAATCGCGCGCTGTCGATATTGCTTTGACGCCATTCATAGGGAAATTCAAATAAATCAACGCCATCAACATAACCGGCGGCTTTCAGTTGCGCGATCAAGTCGTCGAAAGAATGCAACACTGGATCAATTTCATATTTGCCATCCTTCATCCACGAACCAAGGATTCCCGGCACCACCACTACCGGGTCGCGGAAGCTTTCTTCCGCGACCCAGTTGGCGGAATCGACAACTCCCGTAACGCGCGATTGATTGGGTCCGTCGGAATCTCCCCACCAATTCCATTTGAAATCCGGCAAGACTGCGGCGGCGGGATCATTATTGGCAACATCAACGATATTGTTGAAAAACTTCGAACGATTGATTTTTATATTGCCGCCGTTCACGCGGTTTAATTCGATTCCCGCCGCGTTGCCGTTGATGTTACAGGCCTGCATCTCCAAGATTCCCGCGCCGGAAACCGAAACCGCGGTTTGCCGCGGCGGCAATCCGCCGTCAATCGCGCTCGTGGAAATCTCCGCGTTTCTGAAATCGGCCTTGCCCGATTCTCCCACGGTGATTATTCTTCCGGCGTATCCGTTCATACCATTGAAAACTATGGGATTCTTCACGGTTCCCTTGGCCAGCAAATCGCCGTTGACCAGAATCGAGCCATTGTTTTGAAAAGTTATTTTCACGCCCTTCTTGATCGTCAGCCGCGCGCCGGCGTTGATGACAACTTGTTTGTCAATTGACCTGCTCTCCGCCCACTCCTGCTCGCCGGTAATTATTTCCTGTTGAATCGCGGAACCGTCGTTTAACTGGACACCAGCCAATTCATTATTCCAGATTTCATCCGCATGACAAATCACCGCTTCGTTGGGCAAAGTAAAATTTGCGTCTGAAGAATCGATCATGCCATTAGGTACTGTTCCAAACTCATAGCTCCAAACCTCATCAGCGTGGCAAATCACCGCTTCATTGAATAAATTGAAATTTGCGCCTGAAGAATCGATGATAGATTGATCTATTCGACCGCTATCCGTTGACCATTCTTCGTCCGCATCGCTAATCCTTCCCTGATCAAACGCAAAAATTGGTTGGCAAACCAAACAAATCGATACCAAAAACAAAAAGATTCTCTGATTAAATTCCATGGGTATAATCAACCTATTTGGAGATTAAAACTCATCATAAACAAAGTGACAAACCCAACGCAAAAAATTAAAAGACTTAATAATAGGATTGCAATTATTTTAGCAACACTATTGCTAAATTTAGACTTTATTAAAATAACAAAAACAACCATTAAAGCTAAAAATTGAGTTACTATGACAAGTTTTAGACTTCCTGTATTATCTCCATTTGTCAAAAAATTATCACGAAATTCGTGGTAATAACTGCCAGGATTGCTGTCCCGGATAACACCATAATAAAAATTCGCTATCGGACTCCACAGCACTTCCGGCACCGCGAACATTGCCAGAAATACCGCAAACCAGATTTTTTGTTTCTTTGACATTTTTGGTTAATTTGTTTTATAGATCAGCGCGGTCGCTGCCGAAACATACCTTATGCCGCTGCCCCGCGCCAGCTCGATGCTGTTGTTCGCGTTCGAAGCGAACAAAGCGCCGGGATAGGTTCCGTATCCAAAAGAACCGGGGTTGCAAACGGCAACTTGTTCATTGTTCAAATTTGCGGATTAAAATTAAAAGAAAACAATAAAAGATAAAAAGTTAACAACAACAAAATCAAAAAAACAATTCTTATCGTGGCCCTTAAGAAAATATTTGGGGGGGTATAAAACAGAAAAGAAATAATGGTAGCGAATAAAATACCAACAAATTCGATACTAACTATTAAAGCATTCAACTTATTTGATTGAAGCGGCGGGAACAATGACATTTTAAACAAAAATGTATTCACCAATCCCCACAGCACTTCCGGCACCGCGAACATTGCCAGAAATACCGCAAACCAGATTTTTTGTTTCTTTGACATTTTTGGTTAATTTGTTTTATAGATCAGCGCGGTCGCTGCCGAAACATACCTTATGCCGCTGCCCCGCGCCAGCTCGATGCTGTTGTTCGCGTTCGAAGCGAACAAAGCGCCGGGATAGGTTCCGTATCCAAAAGAACCGGGGTTGCAAACGGCAACTTGTTCATTGTTCAAATTCAATACTGCGCGGGGACCGTTGTTCGGCACCCACTCCGAGGCATAACTCTTGATGGCATAGGTTGCTTGCAACAAAGTTCCGGGAACAAAAATGCTGATTGTTTTGGACAAATCGGAATTGGCGCCTTCGAGCGTATCGCTCAGGTTTTGCCGGGCAAAAGTCATTTTGTTGGCACCAGGATAGACAAAATCATAGTAGTTCACGGGCCCGGCCGCGGCCGCGCCGATTTTTTGGACCGCGTCGTCAACGGCAACCTTCAGAATCGTATTGCTCAACGGCTGGCCCGAATGCCAATTAACGATCCGGCTCGGCTCCTGGTCTTTCGGAAGATAGGCCACCAGCCAGCCGTTGGCGCCAAGATAAAGGCGGACATCAATCGTATTGTTGGTAATCTCAATATCGCTAACCGGATATTTTTTGACGCCAATCAGGTAAGCGCTTCCGGCATTTTCCACATAATCAAACAGGTTATTTTTCGCGTTCTCGAAATTATCCAAACTCAATTGGCCGAGTTTCACATAGGCAGCGATGCCGGCCTGATCGACCGGAAAGGTTGTGGTCGCGGTTTGGGCGTTTGAAACCTGCGGCATTGCGGCGAAAAAACCAAGAACTGCGGCCGTGGCAAATAACTGGTAAAAATTTTTCATTTTCATATTTTTTAATTTAATTTCTCGATCATTCATCAAGGAAGGGCGGACGGACGAGATCGATGGAACCGCTGTTTTTGTTTTCATTTTCAACGGATTCGGTTTTTGGCAACGGTTGAAATTGCGGTTTTTGATCATTCCCGCCAAGAAAACCGCCGGCATACTCCCAAAACCCGATTGCCGCCATAACCGCAAAAACAACGCCAATGACTATAATTATGATTTTATTTCCGCGCATATTGCAAATTACCGGCAAAATTATTTCATTTTATCAACCTCAATAAAAAAATTCAAGTTGCGCAGTTAATAAAAGGCGGCCTTGCGAGGCCGCCTTTTGGAATATCTTTCGGTTCGATTATTTGGCGTATTCGATAACGCGGGTTTCACGGATCACATTGACTTTAATTTCGCCCGGATAGCGCAATTCTTCTTCAATGCGCTTGGCGATATCCTTGGCCATTTTTTTGGCGCCCCAATCATCGACATCCTTGGGCCGGACAAACACTCTAATTTCGCGGCCGGCTTGCAGCGCCCAAGCTTTCTCCACGCCGCCAAACGAGGTGGCAATGCCTTCCAACTCCCCCAAACGCTTTAAATAATTTTCCACCGTATCTTTTCTCGCCCCCGGCCGCGCTCCCGAAATTTGATCGGCGGCCTGCACGATCACGCCTTCGATGCTTTCATAGGGAAAATCTTCATGGTGCGATCTCACCGACGAAATCACGGCCGGATCAACATTGAATTTTTCAAGAATTTTAACGCCGATCTCGACATGCGTCCCCTCAATCTGCTGGTCGACGGACTTGCCGATATCGTGCAACAATCCCGCCCGCTTGGCGATTTTCACATTGGCGCCCACTTCCGCGGCAATCGCCGCCGCCAAATGCGAAACTTCAACGGAATGAAGCAAAACATTCTGGCCGTAACTGGTCCGAAATTTCAATCTTCCCAGCAATTGCACCAGCCGCGGGTTAAGATCGGGAATGTTGACATCATAACAAGCCTGTTCGCCCGCTTCTTTGATTTGCGTGGTAATCTCTTCTTCGGCTATTTTAACGGTTTCTTCGATCCGCGCCGGCTGGATGCGCGAATCTTGGATCAATTTCTCCAACGCAATTTTGGCAATCTGCCGGCGCGTGGGGTCGAATCCCGAAATCACCACGGTTTCGGGTGTTTCATCGACAATTATTTCCACCCCGGTCAATCGTTCAAGAGTCCTGATATTGCGCCCCTCTTTGCCGATAATCCGGCCCTTAATGTCATCGTTGGGCAAACTCACCACCGAAGTGGTCACTTCCTGCGCCTGCGAAAGCGCGAATTTCTGTATCGCGCCCACCAGAATCTCCCGGGCGCGCTTCTTGAACGGCTCCATACCTTCGGTTTCAAGCTTGCGGGTTCTTTCCAACAAATCTTTGGCGTATTCTTTTTCCAAAGTATCCAAAAGCTCATTATGGGCGTCAACTTTCGTCAATCCGGCCGTGCGCTCAAGATTTTCCACCGCCTGCTTGTTTAATTCGTCAAGCGTTTCTTTTAACGATTTTAATTTTTTAACTTTTTCCTGGAATTCCTTTTCTTCAACTTCGAATTCGGCAATCTTCTGCTCCAACACGCTTTCCCGTTTCAAAATCGATGTCTCGGTCTTGCCGATTTCCCGCTGGCGCAAAATTATTTCCTGACGCGACGCTTCCAAAAGTTTTTGCGCCTTTGTTTGCGCTTCCTGATCAATTTTTTGCGCTTCAATTTTAGCCTTGGCCAATTTTCCGGCAATGTTTTTTTCGATGGTGCCGGCGCGTTTCTTGGCAAGCGCCTGGCGCGAATAATACCCGATGGTGGCGCCGGTTGCCAACACGAACACAAACTCAATTATCATAATTACATCCATATTCTTGCCGCCGCAAACCGACAACCGTTCTTTTTCAAATCAAAAACTGCCCGCGGACAATCTTTTGCGTTGTCGCGTATCGGTTCGCGAGGTATTTATAATCAGCTCAATGAAAACCGCTTCTCTTCCCTACAGAGTGGCGAAAACTTTTGAGATACTGGCAACCAAATAATTCCAGATCATCCCCACCGGACTGACTTCCTGCCATTTGGGCAACGATTTGGCATTGGCCGAAATCGACATGCAGCCCTGCCGCCCGAAGCCTTCCTGCCCGGGAAGATTGTCATCTGTCACTTTAAGATCGATCTTATTGGTTTTTCCCGCGTTGAAACTGGCGGTCGTGCCGATGGTGCTTGAAGCCGCCCCGTCAATCGTAAATGTCCACTTTCGCGAAGATATGTTGCCCGCGCCTTCCGATTTCGTCGAATGGATGCTTTTCGCCGGATCGTCGGTTACATACACCGTTTGGTTTTTTGCCAATTTCTTGAAAGCGCTGCTGTTGCAATCCATCCAATTCGGATCGGGTTCGGGAACATCTTCGGTCGGATACGGACTTTCAAACGAACACATAAAACCCGCTTGAACTTCGCGCTTTATCCATATCAAATGGGTATCGGTCGAAGAACTTCCCGCGGTGCAATCGGAATTACTGTTGTCATCGCTCACCGTCAGCTGCAATCTAAAATGTCCGACCGGCACGCCCACCGGGAAAGTCAGATCGCTGACATTGGATTGCCACTCCACCGCATTGGTGCTCGCATTTATCAATTTCCAATTCGTGCACGCTATGTTTCCGCTTGACAATTCAGTGCTTTTAACCCTAAATTGGCAGGCCGGACAGCCGATCGGCTGGTACATCACCCATTCCGAAACCGGATCGCTGTCGCAAAGCCCTCCTTGACAATCTCCGCCACAACTTATTTTCGCTTTCGGCGGCAGATCAACATGAACCTTGTATGATCCAACCGCGGTACATCTGGTGCCGTCGCAATCGGCGCTGTTAAAACTCAACCACCCCAAAACCATATCCGACCACGCGAATTCATGGAAATCGCCAACGGAATCTATATAGGTTCCGTCAAGCTTTATCCATCCCTCCCAGCCGCCGTTATTCGCCGGCTCGTTTTTCACCGATAAAACCCGCGCCCAGCCGGTTATCGCATATTTTCCGTCGGAAGGCACAGTCGCCATTTTTGCCTTGCAAACACCCGAAGGACATCCGGCGATATCCGATTCATTAAAGGATATCCAGCCGATATTCTCCGACCAGGCATAGCCTGACATATAACCCGTGTCTTCGTCAATATCCACCCCATAATCAATGTTAGATATTTCGGCCCCAGACCCGCCGCCCGCACCATCACACCCAACTTTGTATAATCTACCTGACGCATATAATTCACAACTTCCGTCTGCGGATACGGCGACATCAACTCTCGTTCCGGACGGTATCGCGCCATCCGATCTTTTCGTCCAAGTATTGCCATAATCAAACGAATCATATATTTCCCGACTTCCCCACTCCCTATCGCTTGGTCCGCCAACCGCTATTTGATGTTTGCCATCATCTTCCATCGCCACAGAATCCCACCCTATTTCCAACCCCTTTTTCTCGAAACTAACTCCGTTATTTGACGAAACATAGAGATAATCGGAATTATTCGTAGATGAATTCATCGCGACAGTAATGTATTGGCCACTATCCGACATCGCCACCGATCGATCTCCTATATAATCTTCTATCGGTCCCAAAATAAAATCACCGGTAACAAATCCGCAACCACCTTTAGTCCCGCTGCTGTAATCAGAAGAATATCTATAACCAAGAAAATGCTCGTCCGTAACAATTTGATACTTGCCGTTGCTTGATAAAGCCGCTCCAGACCAACTGCCTATAGGCATACAATTCGACCATGTCAATCCTTGATCAAGCGAGACATAAAAACCATCATAACTGGTTGCGATTAAATAATTACCGTCTCCCGACATCGCCACCGATGACCATGGTATATTGCTATAACTTGCGTTTTTAGACCAAGATTCACCGCCATCGGTGGAAATATACATTTCACCGTAAGATACCCCTCGACTACCGGCAACCACTATCTGGAATTGGCCGTCATCCGATATCGCGGCATCGCCATAAACCAGATAAGCACCTGCATTATCAACCTGCCTAATCCATGTTTTACCATAATCGTTGGATGTGTAAAATGTCCACTTTTGTTCCCCTTCCTTATACTCCCAATCCCCTGACACAATTTGATACTGGCCATTATCCGACATCGCCACCTGTTGAGTAATTCCTAATATAGAATCTATTCTAACCAACCCTAACTCCGGGCTGGGACTACCGCCGCCCGTACTTGCGTTTATATCCGCGCAGTTAAAACTTACCCAGCCGATATTTTCCGACCACGCCCAGCCGGACACATTGTTGTCGCCCGCGCACACGCCAGCCGTAGTGCATACATTATCAACACAACTCTGCGATCCCGCCGCACACTCGCCGCAATAAATATAACCGCCACATCTATCCGAAACAATGCCGCAATTTTTTCCCTGCGCCAAGCAGCTTTTGCAGGTTCCCGCCGGATATATTCCAGAAATATAATTATCGTTAGCGAAATAAGATGCGGGCATCGGAACGGAACCTAGGCAATGATATTCATCGTTAATAAACTGGCAACTAGTTCCCGCCGGGCAGACGCCATGTACATGGCATCCCCAGCTTCCGGTGTCATGCATCACAAAAGTACTGCCGTTAAACTTTTGCTGCGCCCAGATATTTTGCCGGATCTCGCCGGCAGCCAAGCACGTCTTGGCAAAGTTCCCGCCGCCATAAGCACCATAACCCGGCGGACAACAAATTGTGGGATTACCGGGCTGCGTATAATAACAACTCGTACCCGAGGGACAGGTTTCGCCGTCGGCGCAACTTTGTGAAACTCCCCGATCAACGGCTTCAAAATCACGGCAATAATGAAAATCCCACCCCTCGTCATGACATGTACCGCTGTCACATTCGTAACCCTCGCGCTCGCATCCATAACCGTACAATTGCGTTTTCCAATCTCCGCTACGGCAAATCGCTTTGTTTCGATGAGTCCCCATTGTTTGGCCGTTGGCAACGCAAGCCCGTGAAAAATCAAACCCGTTACCCCAGCCGCAATACCCCGGAGGGCAACAGACATAGTTGTTGCAACTTGTTCCCGATGGACAAGCATCCCGATAATCCCCCCAACCGCTACAACTCTGCGGATCAGCGGCAAACACGGAAATGCCATTTTGTCCTTGCCAAATGCTAATCGCAACCGCCAAGAAAAACGCTGTTAAAAAGATTTTCTTAATTGTGATTGGTTTAAACATTGGAGTCAGACAACGTCGCGCTTTCGCGAATTAAAGCGGACGCGATGCGGTTATGGATTTGTGCTAAAAAAACGCTTAAACGCAAACTTTGCTAACCTAAATAAATTATAACACATCCGCTTTTTTTGAAAAGAGCTCCGCAGACAGAGCTCCGCATAACAAAAGAAAGGGCGGTACCCTTTCTTTTGCAAAGCACCTGCCAAGTTATCTAATTGGCTACCCAAACTCCAGTTCCATATTCATCCGAAAATATACAAGTTCCGCTAAATAAATCACTGGATCTTTGCTCTCCGACATTAACGCATTCCAGAGTTGCCCCCCCATAACCAGGTCCCCACCCGCATTGCGTATCGTTGCAACACACTCCTTCGGCGCAATTTCCGGATTTGCAATCTAAATTCATATTGCAGGCCGAACCATTGGCAACAAATCTGGCGCACTTTAATATCGGTTTGCAATCAACATCGCACCCCCTGACGGAAGCGATTCCGTTGCATGACGATGCGCCACTCAATGTCGTACAATTGTTCTGGCTTCTGCCGATACAACATCTATCAAAACCAGACGGATAATAAAAACTTGAAGATGCATGGCTACCTTTCAAATAGCTCCTGCCATTCGAAACATAGCATGTTTCATTGCCTCTCGCGTCGGTAGTCGCAGTTTTACAATCCGTAGAATTACATTTGTTTTCTCCTGTCCCGCAAACTCCATCGCCAACTTTCGCGCAAACACGGTTGCTCCAATAGAAATTAGTTGAATCGGAAATCCATTCGCCTGTTAACGGATTTTTCGTCTGCATAGAACCATTTCCCACGCTAGAACCCACGGATTTGCAATTGCCCAAATTATCTATTGTATATATCGGAAGCTTGGTCAACCCCCCGCAACATTCACGGATGCTAGTATATATGCTTATCCCCGACCTGCCGACAATATCCATTTTCAACACTTCTCCCGCCAATCCGCAAATTGCGTCGGCGGCAGAAGACGCGGTCGTATTGGCACTACTTGTTTCTCTTACGGTTGCCTTGTCCACCAAATCTTGCAGATCAACGGCCTGTTTCTGCATTTTACTGATTAAACCGGCCAATGATTCCAATTGAAGCCGTTGCGACTCTGTCATTGCCTGCGCCGATACTCTGGTTGTTGCAAAAAAAACCAAACTGGCGCACATTAAAAGCCCGCATATTGTTGCAATTAAATACATTTTCATATGTTTTTATTTTATTTCGACCTTTTTATGTACCAACGGCAAACTCAATGTTTTTGATATTTTTAATTATAAACAATAAGCCAAGTACTATACAATACCGCGCAAAACAAAATTCGCCTTTTGGGCGAATTTTGTTTTGATAATTCAATGATTTCCGCCCTATACTTTGGTTTTAATCACTCCGTCGATAATGCCGTAGTCCTTGGCTTCCGCGGCCGTCAGATAATAATCCCGGTCGGTGTCATTGGTGATCTTTTCGATTTTTTGCCCCGTGTGCCGGGCGATAATGCCGTTGAGCACTTCCTTTATTTTTAATATCTGTCGGGCGTTGATCTCGATATCCGCGGCCACGCCTTCGGCGCCGCCGGCAACCTGGTGCAGCATAATCTCGGAATTGGGCAAAGCAAACCGCTTGCCCTTGGCGCCCGCGGCGAGCAGCACCGCGCCCATTGACGCGGCCATACCCACGCAAGTCGTCGCCACCGGGCATTTGATGAACTGCATCGTGTCGTAAATCGCCAACCCCGCGGTCACCGATCCGCCCGGACTGTTGATATACAGCTGAATATCCTTTTTTTCGTCTTTCGACGCCAGAAAAAGGAATTGGGCGATAATCGAATTGGCCGCCGAATCGTTAACCGCGCCGCCCAAAAACACAATCCTTTCTTTGAGCAAACGCGAGTAAATATCATAGGCCCGTTCGCCATATTGGGTTTTTTCAATAACGGTGGGAATGAGATTCATAATTAATGTAAAAATGAAAAATCAAAATGGAAAATGACAATTAAAAATTGTAAAATGCCAAGTTAAATAATTTTAACATTTTACATTGTCATTTTGATTTTTGATTTTTACATTTTTAATTAGGATTTCTTGAAATTGCTTTCAAGAAACTGGAAAGTTTTCTCGGTCTTGATGTTTTCGCGATAATATTCCCTGATTTGCTCGTCAACAACCGGCTTGGCGTCTTCATCGCCGTTCCCTTCCTTTCGCGCCGCGGTTCCCGGCTCGGCGGAAGCGGCTTCGTCGGCCAGAGCCTTAACCACCGCGGACTCCACTTCCCCGTCGCTGGCCGCGATATTCTCGCGCTTGGAGATTTCCTGCAAAATCAGATAATTTTTTATTTTCCGCTCATTGTCTTTGGCAATACCTTCCCGCAGCTGGTCTTCGGTCTTGCCCAATTTTTTCAAGTATTCGTCAAAACTCATATTCAGCACTTGGGGCGTTTTTTCTTTGAGCTGGCGCATCATCTTTTCGGTTTCCCGTTCAATCAAAATATCGGGAATCTCAATCGCGGTTTTTTGCGCCACCGCCTCAAGCGCATCCTCGCGCAAATGCTCGCGCAAATGCCGCTCTTTCTCCGATTTCAACCTTTTGATGTCCTCATCGGTCACTTTGACTTCTTCCAATTTGAATCCCGCGGCAATCTGTTTGTAATCGGGCAATTCGGCGTGCGGATAAACCGCGACAACCGCTTTGTATTCCAAAGGATTGCCCTCGGCCAATTTGGTGATACTGACCTCCGGATAACCCAGCGGTTCCAGTTTGTTTTCAATAATCGCCGCCGGGAAAGTCGCCTCGATGGCCAAACTCGCGGCGCGATCCATAATTTTCGCCGCCCCCGTTCTGTTCTTCACCATTTCCTTGGGCGCGGCGCCCTTCCGAAAACCGCTGATCTCCGCCTCTTTGGCGATTTCAGCCAAAGCTTTATCGAAAAATATCGCGAATTCTTCGGCGGGAACTTCAACCGCGATTTCAACTTTTGATTTGGGTAATTTTGTAACAATAATTTTATTCATTTTTTTGATCAATTGCGTTTCTGTTGCAAATTATTCCTTTTTCGCTTTTTTTGCTTTCGCGGCTGTTTTCTTGGCCGGCTTCGCGGCTTTTTTCTCCTTTTTAGCTTCCGGCGCGGGTTTTTTGGTTTTTGCTTTCTTTGTTTCTTTATCTTTTTCTCCGTCCTTGGCGATTTCCAAAACCGCGGTTTTAGCCGATTCGTTTTTCTCTTCTGTTCGGTCGGCAATAACGATTTCTTCAGCGTCTTCCTCGGCCTGCGCTAATGCTTCGCTCAAATTCTCCGGACTGCGCACATCAATCTTCCAACCGGTCAGCTTTGCCGCCAAACGAACATTCTGGCCGTCTTTGCCGATTGCCAGCGACAACTGATCGTCGGGAACCACCGCCAATGCTTTATTCTTGGGCAAGACCCTCACCTCCATAATCTTCGCCGGCGACAAAGCGTTGATAATATATCTTTGCGGATCATCCGAATATTCGATAATGTCGATTTTTTCGCCGCCCAATTCATTGATCACCGCGGTCACGCGCGTACCGCGCTGTCCCACCGCCGCGCCGATCGGGTCGATTCCTTCCATCGTTGACGCCACCGCGATCTTTGTCCGCGATCCGGCTTCCCGCGCGATCGATTTAACCAACACCTGTCCGGAACCGATCTCGGGAACTTCCAATTCAAACAACTTGGAAACAAACTTTGGATAAGCGCGCGATAAAAAGATAATCGGTCCCTTGGAAGTTTGTTCCACTTTGAGCACAAACGCCTTCAGCCTTTGTCCGGGACGGTAAAATTCGCCCGGCACCTGCTCTTCGCGGTTCAAAACGCCCGTGGTCTTGCCAATATCCATAAACGCCGACCGGCCTTCGATTCTTTGCACCACGCCCGAAATTATTTCGCCCTCCTTAAGTTTGAAATCGGCGAAAATTGTTTCCTTTTCCGCCTCGCGAATTTTTTGGATGATCACCTGCTTGGCGGTCTGCGCCGCGATCCGGCCAAAATCTTGTTTTTCCTCCAATTGAATGATTATTTCTTCTCCGACGGCAATTCCGGGATTGTCCTTTTTTGCGTCATCGATCATGATATGTTTTTCCGGGTTGAACTTCACCTTCTCCGTCGGCTCGCCGGAGCCTTCGACAAAGGGAACGGATTTTGCTTCCCCGATTTTTTCCTTCGAATAAGTTTCCCCGCCTTCGCT
Organism: Candidatus Nealsonbacteria bacterium DGGOD1a; assembly: GCA_022530585.1. Taxonomy (NCBI): domain Bacteria; phylum Candidatus Nealsoniibacteriota; species Candidatus Nealsonbacteria bacterium DGGOD1a. The sequence continues at coordinate 114,317 of CP092821.1, read as the reverse complement.
CGCCGCCGTCTTCATCTCCTCCAATTCCTCCTCGGAAAAGATCATCGAATCATCCATTGCTGTTTTCACTTGCCAAAAATCCGCGTGACCGGTTTTGGGATCAAGCTTGGCTTTGATTATCTGGCTTTTTTCGCCGTATTCTTTTTTGTAAGCCGCCGCCAGCGCGGTTTCAATGCTTTCAATTATTTTTTCCGGCGCCAGCCCCTTTTCTTGCGCCAACTGGTTAACCGCCGACGCGAATGATTTTAGATCCACGATAGTAAATGTAAAATTTAAAAATTAAAATGAAAAATGACAATTAAAAATTGAACAAATTTAAAAATTATCTAATTTTAAATTTCGCATTGTCATTTTGATTTTTGATTTTTACATTTTAATTAAAACTAATGTCCGATTTTCATCGGACTGCCTTAATCATACTCTTCAAATTTTTCAATGTCAATAGCGCGCGGCGTAACCCCTCACTGGGGTTTGTATTTTAAGGGTCTATCCCCTGTGTAATCGCAGGGGTTAGCCCCTGGCAAGAAAGCATTCGGGGTGTTTTCTCATTTCAAAGGTCTAGTCTTATCGCCCGTCCCAAGTATTCCCGAGACATAATCCAAAGGGTCGAACCCTTTATAAAAATATTTCGCGAGTTTTAATGGTCAACCATTGGCATGAAACGCAAAACGCAGATAATATATGCCGACTGAAATAAAAGTTATGGCTACAGCATAGCGCATAATCTTTTCGATTCTTTGCATTACTTTAAACATTGCCCCGATCTTTTGCGCGCTAAAAGCGATTAAGAAGGCAAAAATAATAACCGGCAAGCCGGTACCTAGGGCGAATAAAGAAGGTAAAAGCAGGCCGCCGGAAGATTTTAGCACCAGTGGAATAAGCGCGCCAAAGAAGAGTACCGCGCTGTAAGGACAAAAGGCCAGGGCAAATATCGCGCCCAAGAGGAAGGCTCCCCGGCTTCCCTTTCCCGCCAGCCAAAACTTTATTTTTTCCAGTTGGCCGTTGCCGGAGGGAAACTTGATTTTTATCACATCAAACATTGCCAAGCCGATAAACAAAAGCAAAGGGCCCAAAAGCTTTTCGCCCCACTCCTGGACGGATTTAGAAACTTGAAAAGCCGATAATCCGTAATAAATTAAAATGGCCAGCAAAGTATAGCTAGCCGCCCGACCCAGGGCATAGTATATGCCATTGGACAGAGTGCCTCTGATAGTTTTTAGATTTTTGGAAAGGTAGGCAATGGCCGCGATATTGGTTGCCAACGGGCAAGGGCTGATCGAAGTTAAGACGCCCAAGAGGATGGCAGTAACGGCAGAAATCGAGCTATTATCCATAAATGCGTTTAAAAATTCCATCATTGTTTGCCCAGCAGTCTGTTGATCTTGCCTGCCAGATAATTTTTAAAAGCTTGCGGGTCATTGGTCAACCGCCATACCTCCATATCTTCTTGGATGTTATCGCTTCCTCCCCTGACAACATTGATAAACAAAGATGAACCGCGGGCTTGGAATTTCTCGGCTAAAGCTTTGTTTTGCGGTTCATCGACATTAACCTCCAGGAATACCACTTTGCCTTTTAAAATTTCCGGGGCAAATTCTTCTTCAACCGTTTGGCCGCTTAACTTGCCGATGGCAATACAGGTGGCACATCTTTGCGTACGGTGGAACAGAAAAACTTCCACTTTTTGGGCGGGCGCGACCGCAATCGACATATTGCCGGTGTTTTTTTGGAGGTTAGACGCAGAATCAAAATTCGCCGATTGTTCGCCGGCCGCGTCTTTTTTGGGTATTGCCGACATCAACCCCAAAACTCCGCCAATGCCCAAAATTATTAAGAAGATATAGATTGTTTTTCTCATTTCTTGTTTTTAAGGCTGAATCCAGTTGAAAAAATAACCGATGGCCATAATGCCGATGGTGGCAACAACCGCGAAAGCCGACAACAATTTCCAATTCATCGCTTTTTTGAGTATCAAAAGGCCGGGAATGGATAAGGTAACGGTGGCGGTCATGAAAGCAAGCGAAGTGCCAAGCGGCACGCCCTTTTGCGTCAAAGCCTCAATCACCGGAATCACGCTCACCGAGTTGGCGTAGAGCGGCAAACCAAGGATCGTCGCCAAAGGCACCGCCCACCATTGCCGAACCGCCAAGCTGTTTTCCACAAAATCGCGCGGAATGAAACCATGGATCAGCGCGCCGATGCCGACACCCAGCAAAACATAGGGAAAAATGCTTTTTGAAACACCTATTCCGTCCCGCCACCAGATCAAAAGCTTTTTTTTGATCGATATCGATTGGCCGCCGTTTTCTTCAATCGCCCGCTTTTGAGTTTTGAATCTTAAAAATTCGGGGTTTACATTTTTGTCCATGCGCAATCGCTGAATCGCCATTCCGGCCAAAACGCTTACAATTATGCCCAGAGCGTTATACATCAATGCCATTTTCAGCCCAAAAATTGAAGGAAAGATAAAAAGCGAAGCTTCGTTTACCAATGGCGAAGCGATCAAAAAGGCAAAAGTTACGCCCAAAGGTATGCCCGCACTTACAAAACCGATAAACAGCGGGATAGAAGAACAGGAGCAAAACGGCGTGATCGTTCCCAGCAAAGCGGCCAGCAGGTAATCAAAACCGTACCACTTGCGGCTGGATAGAATATCCCTGACTTTTTCTACCGGAAAATAGTAACGCACTATGGCCATCAAATAATTGATGGCCACTAAAAGCAAGCCGATCTTTATAGTGTCGTAAATAAAAAAGTTTAAAGCCTTGGCCCAATATTCATTGGTTATGCCAAGCCAGTTGTTTACCGCCAGGTCGGCAAACGCTTGAATGGGGTAAAAAATATCCATAAAGCCTTAATTAAAGACAACCGCAATCGCCGCCGCAGGGGCAGCAACCAGACTGGTTGTCGGTTTTATCCTCTTTGCTTAACGCGTCCTTAACCTTTTTCAGATCCGCCTGGCCGGTAAGCACGACCTTGCCGTTTACCGCCAGCACCGGAAATTGCATTACGCCCATTGCAAGAGCTTTTTGAATATCATTGGAATATTCAATTTCAACATTGATATTCAATTCTTTAGCCGCGGCTATCGCCAATTCGTGCAACTTCTTGCAGTTGGCACAGCCGGAACCGATGACTTCGATTTTAGTGATTTTGTTTTCCATGATTTTTAAATTATCGCTTTGCTTAAGCCAATTTAATATGGCCTCTTTGATTACTTCTTTTGGAATTGCTTCCAGAGTTTTCCCTTCGCAACATACTGTGCGGCATTTTACCGGCTGGCCCACCAGATCGGCGCAAGATTGGCAATCGCTTTCCCCTGCCTTGGAGTTGGATATAAGGCTTTCGATGGGCAGGCCGTTGAAAAGCACTTCGTTGGAGTGTTTGATCTCTTTTGCTGAAAGCTCTTTTTCTACAAATTCAAAACTGATTTCTTTAAATTGCAAGTCGTTTTTTAAATCTTCCAAAACCTGGATAATGTTTTTGCCGGTATCAGAACAACGCTGGCAAGTTTTGCCGCTCACGCTTAAATGCTTCCATTCGATTAAAAGTTTTATCATAGTCTAATTTAATTCAAGCACGGCTTTGGTTATGCGCTGGCCTTTCTCGGTTAGCGAATAATGAATCCAGACCCCCTCTTTGCGGCCTTGGATCAAGCCAGATTCTTTTAGCTTGTTTAAATGGTGCGACACCAGGTTTTGAGGCAGGCCAAGGTGCTTTATGATCTGGCAGGCGCAATATTCGCCGTTTTGGAGTATGCAAAGGGTTTTCAGCCGGTTTTCTTCGGCCAGCAATTTTAAAATGACCGCAACGCCAGCGATCTCCTTTGTTTTCTTTTTGCCTTTGCAGCATTTGGGAGTTTCCATATATCAATCTATATTGATATTCTATCACCTCCGAGGTGTTCGTCAAACCAAAAACGCGGAACCAAAATCCGATCCCGGTGGCACATTCGCGAACGCCGCCCCTCGGAGGTAATCCGGAGAGGAGCAAGCAAAATCTTATCAAGAATAGTTCCATGCCCGGCAAAGTGCCGGAAAGTGAAATCGTGGTGCCGAGTCCCGGAATCGAACCGAGATTTGATGATTTTCAGTCATCCGCCGTGACCGACTTGGCTAACTCGGCGACAAATAGCGATAAGCGATAGGTTAATGAATTTCTGATAAAAATCAACCCGACCGCACCTCAAACAAATTATTCATACCAAAAATTATTGATTTTGTCCATTATCCCAACCATTCTTTTTTCAGTTCCGCGAATCTGCCGTTTTCTATGCTTTCCCGGATTTTTTCCATCAGGCGAAGCATAAACCACAAATTATGGATCGTCGCCAGGCGAAAATAACTTAATTCGCGCGCGTTGTGCAAATGACGCAAATAGGCGCGGGAGTAATTTTCGCATACCGGGCAATGGCAGTTTGCGTCAATCGGATCGCTGTCGTTTTTATATTTCGCGCCGGAAATGTTGAGGCGGAATTTGTTGGCCAAACTTCCGCCCGATTCGGGCAATACAAACAAACAGCCGCGCCGCGCGTTGCGCGTGGCCGCCACGCAATCAAAAGTGTCGATTCCTTGTTCCACGGATTTAAAAATATCATCAATCTCTCCAATTCCCAAAAGATGGCGCGGCCGGACATCCAATTGCGGAATCACCCAATCAATAATTTCGTGCATATCCGCTTTTGTTTTTCCCAGCGACCCGCCGATGGCAATCCCGTCAAAAGGCAGATCATTGATAAATTTCGCGCTAATATCGCGCAAATCCTTGAAATAACCGCCTTGGATTATGCCGTAGATTGCCTGGTCTTTATTGTGGTATTCCAGCGATTGCTCGGCCCAATCGTGAGTCCGCGCCATCGCGATCTTGGTATAATCATAATCCGAAAGCGGCGAGGTGCATTCGTCAAACGCCATAATGATATCGCTGTCCAAATTTGATTGTATTTCCATCGATTTCTTGGCATCGAAAAAATGCCGCGATCCGTCATAGATTGATCGGAATTCAATACCCCCGCCGGTGATTCGTACCAGATTTTTTTTAAAAGGGTCGGACCCTTTTAAAAAGGGTCGGACCCTTTTAAAATTTCCGAGAAGTTCACTGTTCGCGGTTTCTTCCGGGAAAACGCCGATCTTGCCGATGTTGTGCTCGCGCGCCAATCCCAGCGAGAACGCCTGAAAGCCGCCCGAATCCGAAAACAAGGGCAAATCAAAATTCATAAATTTATGAGTTCCGCCCAATTTCTTGATCGTTTCGTCGCCCGGCTTTAAATGCAAATGGTAAGTGTTGATCAGCGCGCATTGCGCGCCCAACATTCCAAGGTCGGATGAATCCAAACCGCGCACCGACGCCAAAGTCCCCACCGGCACAAAATAAGGCGTTTCAATATCTCCCCGGCGCGTATGGATCACCCCGGCGCGCGCGCGCGAATTTTTATCCTGTTTTATTATTTCAAATTTAAACTCGGCCATATACGCAATCGCACAGGTTTAACCTGTGCAATCTTCAAATTATCTTATGGGTGGTCTTTACTGAAAGAAGTTTGCACTTTCTACCAGCAAAATCCTGAATAGTTTAAGAATACCAAAACCCAGTCCAAAATGCCAGCTTCTGACCCCCGACTAAGCTCACTTCGCCCTGTTTTGGAGTACCAACCCAGGGCTTCGCTCGCAAACCGGCAGCCGGCTTGGGAATCGGGCTTGGCACAACGCATTTTAGCCGAAAAGATGGGGGGTGAAGGTGTGCGTTGTGCAGTTAAAAACTTGTCATTTGGTTGGCATTGAGTTGGCATTCTATAAATGACAAGTTTTTAAGCCCGATTCCCAAGCGGTAAGGCCAAGGCTTGAGCCCTTTTCTACGGCGTTGTTTTGGCGGTAATACACTGGTTTGTGGTCATACCTTGGCAAAACAACGCCTTGCTGTTGTTAAATCATAGCCTGTGCCTTTGGGCAGGTCTGCCGGCTGCCAATCCGAACGGCCGGATTCATTCCAAAACAGGGGCAAAAAGTCTGCATTCACTCTGCATTCTAAGGAATGCAGAGTTTGGGTAGCTGAAATATCGCCAAAAAATAGGCAAAATTCGAGCCAAAAAGTTGGCATTAACTCGACATTTAGTCGTCATTCTAGAATGACGAGTTTTTTGGTAAATAAAAAAGGACTAAAGGTCTATAATTTAATCCTCTCCTTATAAGTTGGCGATGGTATCCTCTTCGGTACAGGGACACTTCAAAAGCCGTTGCACCGGAGAACTGCCACACCAGTATATCCATTGGTCAGGTCTCTGATCTTTTCTAAAAAATATCTCAAGCTCACAACCTAGCTCCGTACATTTACATTTGTGCCCTCCTTGCTCTTTTTCCCACGGCGACATTCTATGGCCAACACCTTCCATTATTTTCTTTGTATTGGCCATCCTTCGATTATCGCTTTCCAAGTAGTTGCAGATTACCCAAGGGCCGCCCGATCTCCAGTCTTTGCCAAATTTTAGTTGCCATCCCGCTTTTTGGTATTTTTCTACCAGTTTTACCTGTACCGCAACAGGGATTCCGCGGTTTGTTTCAAAGATTACAACTACCTCTTTGCAGGATGATTCTGGATGGTCGGGATTGGGAAATTCCCGCTGTATAAGCAAATGGCCGTCAATTATTTTTTCTAAGCCACGCTCAAGACGATCTTCGTCTTTAACTTCTTGGTATGTGTTTCTAAGGCCGCTCCTCTCTTCCGTCATATAATCTCACCTCATACTTAAATTGCTAATTGCCAGACTATCAAATTCTAACAAAAAGTAAAGCGTTCGACTTATGGTTTAAAAGAAATGAATTGGAAATCAGATAATTTTTGATTTGTATTACTGTAGCCTGAATCTTTTCTCATTTCCAAAATACATTTTATATAACTTTCTTTAAGGCCTGCTTGATCTACCGATCCCGGGCAACTGCTATTTTTCAATTGGAAATTAATATGTTCATTTAATTTTTTCAGAACATCATCATTTGCCCATAACCAAGCCGTAGAATATGCCTCCAGCATTTCATTCTTTTTGGCTTGATCTTGCGGTTGACCGACGACAAATACCTGCATACCATTGCATATTTTTTCATAGCTCTCTCTTTTCTTTATTAAGGTATGAGATTTGCTGGAAAATTCCATTTTTACTTCCTCTATCTTTTTAGTGATTTCAGATATATCTTCTTTTGTAGCTAAATTTTTCCCTTTCTCTGAAAAATATGAAGGTAGTAGATGGCGCACGACAAATCCAATAACGAGTGAAAGAAAAATTAAGAAAAAAGCTAATACAGTGTCCATAATTTTAATGCTAAAATTTTAATAAATAATTTTAAAATTCTTTTCCCTTCACCCCCCATCTTTTCGGCTAAAATGCGTTGTGCCAAGCCCGATTCCCAAGCCGGCTGCCGGTTTGCGAGCGAAGCCCTGGGTTGGTACTCCAAAACAGGGTGAAGTGAGCTTAGTCGGGGGTCAGAAGCTGGCATTTTGGACTGGGTTTTGGTATTCTCAAACTATTCAGGATTTTGCTGGTAGAAAGTGCAAACTTCTTTCAGTAAAGACCACATTTCTGTTTCGGAGGGTAAATTTTCGCCCGCCCCGCCTTCGGCGGGGTTTTGTTTTGCCAATTTTTCGAGGGAAATCCACGGCTCTTTCAATGCGACGGCGAGGGTTTGGTTTTGAATTTTACTGATTTTATAAGGTTATTTTTCGTATTTTAAATAACACTTATCTTCTGCCTCTTTGATTGTTTTTTCAACCAATCCGTTTTCTTTTAATGTTTCTACGTCTTTTAAACACGCCTCTAAGAGCATTTTATAATCCAAAGATCTCATTTCTCCTATTTCCTTTAAATCTTCAAACGCGAGATTTTTAGATGATGGTATATCAGGCGACAAAACAGAAGCATCTCCATTGACTGCATAAACAGAACTATCCGAAATTAAATATATAAAGCCACTATTAGGACGCGCTATGCTCCCCATCCAAACTATTGCTCCTTCGCCCTTAGGATTTTTATAAACATCTATGAATGATATAAGCGATCCCATTCTTGCCAGCATCTCTTGATCTGCCGATGTTTTTACTTTTTTTATAGCCGCCGTTCTTTCTTCTATATTTTCAATTTTCTCTAATTTTGGCGACAATCCATCAATATTTGATTCTTTGACTTCGGTTTGGGAAGTATTTTGTGTATTTTCCGTCGCTTGATTATTTTTCGATGTATCAGTCGTTACCCCAAACAAAAAAGCAAAAACGAGTGCCATAATTCCGAAAATTATCAGAACTTTTTTTCTCGTTGATCCTCCTTTTATGAAGCGCGAAAAAATGGTTGGTTTAATTAGGCCGATTATTAGACAAACAAATGAAACATAAAATAAAATCCGAAATAAAGAGTCCATCATATTTTTTTATTTTAATTTATAACCCAAGAATAGATTTTTTCTTGGCATTAAATTCTTCTTGCGTAATTATACCTTTTTCTTTAAGCTCTGCTAATTTTTCTAATTCCGAATAATCAGTGGTTTTAACACTTCCTTTTGAATGAAAATTGCTTATCATTTCTCTGCCAATTTTTGTAGCTTCTTGGAAAAGATTAAATTTATCCTGTTGGAAAGTAACAATATTATCACTTTTAATCGCACTATTATTGTCCTTGCCCCAATAACTTTTTTGAGTGTTTTGAGTCGCTGGCGTTAATACTTCAAAAGTGCCAGTCCAACCTTTTTTAATCTCTATGCCTGTAATATTGCCAAACTCAAAAACATTACATCTTCCGCCTATAAGATTCCCTGTCATAAATCCCCATTTTAAAACATAAAGTCTTTTGTCTGTGATTACTAATCCTTCCCCGAATGAACCTTGTAGTTTTACAAATATTTTTTCCTCGTTATTGACAATATTTTCTTTCAATATTTTTTCGCCTCTATCGCCGAAATTTTGCATTAAATTGTCCATAGTTTTTAATTATTTTATTAATTCATCAACGCTAACCTCAAGAACTTTGGCGATATTTTTGAGAGTGTCGAGCGTTGGATTTTGGTTTTTACCAGCTTCAATTTTAATTATTGTGTTATTGGTAAGATCGGCAAGCCGCGCCAGCTTTTCTTGGGTTAAGTCTTTGGCTTTTCTAAGCCGCCTTAAATTTTCGGCAAGGTTTGACATATACTAAGTTAAAGTAGTAGAATTTTAATTGATAATAGACAACTTTATTTCTGCTGTAAATGACCCTGCGGCAAGACCGCAGGGCGTTCGCAGCTACAATTCAAACAATCGTAACTGGCTCACATCTTTTGGTCTGCCTTGGTTTTGAATGTATCGCTCAATAACTTTCCTATTACCGCGTGCGCTGATCGTAGCGATATAATAGCCGTCTGTCCAGAACTCTCCACCCCAGAGTTCTTTTTTAATTTCGGGAACTTGCCGGAACACCTCGCGCGCGGTAATGCTTTTTATTATTTTGATAACCTGGCCGCCGGAATACTTCGGCAGGAATCTTGCCAGAATATGGGCGTGGTCTTGGTCGAATCCCACATGGCTGATCTCAATGGCGTACCGTTCCATAAATCCTTTCAGGCTCTCGACAATTGCGGCAATCACCTTTTCGTTCAGTAATGCTTTGCGATATTTGACCGTAATCTGGATGTGGTAATAACATTCGGAAACATTGTGGTACCAACGCCAGATATCCCGCTTTTCTTGCTCCATATTGGCTTATTGTAACACGGACGCGCTTTCGCGCGTGATGGTAGGGGGATATCCCCCTACCAAACCACCCCCTTAAGTTGTTCCCTGCGGCAAGACCGACAGGGTGAAAACATTATTAAAATACAGTTTATCACATTAAAAACCTATGTCCAATCTTAAATTTTACCTCTACGCCCGAAAATCTACCGAAGACGAAGATCATCAAATAATGAGTATTGAGGCACAGCTTTGCGAGCTACGGGAATATGCTCGAAAAGAAGGTTTTGAGATTGTCGAAGAAATCACCGAAGCCAAAAGCGCGAAGATTCCGGGTCGCGAGAAGTTCGGGGAGATGATCGCAAAGATCGAGAAAACGAACGGCGTTGGCATTTTGGCTTGGCACCCCGACCGTTTAGCCCGCAATTCCATTGACGGCGGGCGGATCATTTATCTTGTGGATATTGGCAAGATCGTTGCTTTGCGCTTCCCTACTTTTTGGTTTGAGCCAACGCCGCAAGGAAAATTTATGCTTTCCGTGGCTTTTGGGCAGGCTAAATATTATACAGATAATCTTCGAGAAAATATTTTGCGCGGCATAAGGCAAAAAATACGGCGCGGTGAACTGTCGGCAAAAGCCCCTTTGGGATATTTTAATGAACCCAAGTTAAGAACCATTGAACCTGATATAAAAACTTTTAAAAAGGTTAAAGAATGCTTGGAGGCTTTTGCTACCGGAAAATATACATTGACGGCAATGCAGAAAAAAATGTTTTCCGCTGGTTTAACCAGCCATAACGGGAATCGTTTGCATATAGCTTCCGTCCGCCATATTCTTGAAAATCCCTTTTATTACGGATACTTCCGCTATCGCGGAGAAATACATCAAGGATCGCACAAGCCGATGATTTCAAAAAAACTTTTTGATCAAATCCAGCAGGCTTTGGCTGATAACGGCAAACCCCGCAAAAAGCGCGGAAACAAAGGCTTTTATTTCCTTAATTTTGCCGCTTGCGGAGATTGCGGCTATTCAATCACCGCAGAAAGAAAAACCAAAAAGAGCGGCAAGATATATATTTATTATCGTTGCACTCACAAAAGCAAAACGATAACTTGCGGACAGCACCGCTTTTTGCGGGAGGAAGAATTGGCCGAACAGGTTAAGAGCTGTGTTCAAAAAATTTCTTTGCCCGATGAATGGCGCGAAAAATATCTGGAGAGATTGAACCAATGGGAAAACGAAAACCAGCAACCATCGGAACTTTTCGCTCAAAATCTCCAAAGCCAGCTTTTGGCCTTAAAAGCAAAAATCAACCGCCTGACTGACGCTTATCTGGACGGCGGCTTGGGATTGTCCGAATATCAGGAGCGAAAGAACAAATTGATGGCCGAAAGAAAAGATTTTGAAGAAAAATTGTCCGATTTTGAGCGAAAAGGCAATCGTTGGCTCGAACTCGCGCGAAAGTGGGTTTTAGAGGCAAACCAAGCGGAAAAATTAGCTCTGGGTAATGATTTTCAAGAAATGCGCGCATTTCTTGAAAAGATCGGATCGAACCGCCGAATTCAAAACCAAACCCTCGCCGTGGAATTGAAAATGCCGTGGATTTCCCTCGAAAAATTGGCAAAACAAAACCCCGCCGAAGGCGGGGCGGGCGAAAATTTACCCTCCGAAACAGAAATGTGGACCCGGCGAGAATCGGACTCGCGTCTCGGCAATGCGAATGCCGCGTGGTACCACTGTACTACGGGCCCAAGGCGCGATTACGCGCAATTTTCAATAACCAATTTTCAAATATCAAATATCAAAATTAAAAACGAAATACGAACTAAAGACACTTTTTCAGTTCTTTCAGCGAAGAAATTTTGGTGATTGCCGGATTATCAATTTCAATCTCTCCTTTTCTATCGATCAATATCGGTTTGATGCCCAGCGCCAACGCGGGCAGAATGTCATTTTCCAAACTGTCGCCCACCATCACCGCTTCTTCGGGATCGACCTTCATTTTTGCCAGTACCGCCAAAAAAGCCTTAAGTTCGGGTTTAGCCGCGCCCGCGGTTTTCGGCGTAAACACCGCGAAATGGCGCAATGCGGAAATGCTGTCGATCAGAAATTTAGCGCTTAAAGTCAAAATCGCTTTATCCTGCGGAAGATTCAACACCTCTTTGGCATCGCAAAACAGCTTGCAGGCCAATTTTCTTTCCAGAAACGCGGCCAGTGTTTCGCGCCGGTCAAGTTCCAAAACAATGCCCAGCTTCTGAATGATCTTGTCGGCGACTCCCTGCCAGCTTTCGGCGCGCGAAAAATAATCCGGCAAAACTTCGGACAGCTTCGCGACAACTTTTTCTTCGTCAACCGGCAAATTGAATTCTTTCAGCTTTTCAAACACCCGCCGATGCTCGGCGGAATCATAATAACCCAAAGTGCCGAAAAAATCAAAAATAACAAGCTTTATCATTAGTTCCACTTTAGCACATCACCACGATACCAAAAAACAAGTTTCAAAGCAAGCTGTCCTTTCAGACACCTTCAGAAATTCTTCAATAATAAAAACGCGATCGCGCCGATCAAAGCCGCGCCGGGAATGGTAAACAGCCATGCCCAGACAATGTTAAACGCCACATTCCAGCGCACCGCGGTGATACGGTGGGCGGCGCCCACGCCCGAAATCGCTCCGGTGATCACATGAGTGGTGCTCACCGGCACGCCCAGATGCGTAGCCCAAAAAATACTGATGGCGCTGGCGCCTTCGGCGCACACGCCGTCAATCGGTTTTAACTTGGTAATTTTGGTTCCCATGGTTCGCACAATACGCCAACCGCCGCTCAATGTCCCCAAAGCGATCGCGGCATGCGCGCTCAAAACCACCCATAAAGGAATATCCAAACTCGGCACAAAACCTCCCACGAAAAGCAAACCGGTGATAATTCCCATAGTTTTCTGGGCGTCGTTGCCGCCATGGCCCAAACTGTAAAGCGCGGCGGAAAACAACTGCAATATCCGGGACCATTTGCTCACGCCGGCCGGCGAATGATTATACGCGATCCACGACGAAAGCACTTTGAAAAAATAACCCAGCGCCAAACCGATGGCCGGCGCCATAATTATGAACAACAAAGTCTTTGTCCAGCCGCCCGGAATAATCGCTTCCATCCCGGCGTTAGCCACCGCCGCGCCCGCGTAGGCGCCGATCAAAGCGTGCGACGAACTGGTGGGAAGACCCTTCAACCATGTGAAAATATTCCATCCGATCGCGCCGAGCAAACCGCAAAAGATCACCTGCGGGGTCACGGTTTTAATATCGATCATTCCCGAACCGATCGTTTTCGCCACGGCCGTGCCAAAAATCGCGAACGCGATAAAATTGAAAAGCGCCGCCCAGAAAACGGCCAGTTTGGGCGGCAATACCCTCGTTGACACAATCGTCGAAATCGAATTGGCGGCATCGTGCATGCCATTGGTAAAATCAAACGCCAATGCCGTAAAAATGATAAAAACAATGAACGCGGTTTCCAGCACCATTATGTTTAAACGGTCTTATGTCTTACTGATTTTTTATCAGGATCGATTCGAACATATTGCCCACATTTTCGCAACAATCAATGGCATTTTCCAGCGTTTCATATATTTCCTTGAGCTTGATAACTTCCATCAATTTGTCGCAAGAAACGCTTTGTATGCCCATCAATCCGCCCAAAGCCTTGCGATTGATATCGTCGCCCACATTTTCCAATTCGTTGAGGCGCTCGCAGCGCTTTTGCAGCGACGGACCGAATTTCTTGATGTTCTTGAGTTCCTTCATTCCTTCGCTAATCTCGGCCACCGCCCCGCTGATGACGCCGACATATTCGGCAATCTCTTTCGGAAACGGCGGCCGGATGCGGTAAAGACCGATGCGATTAACCGATCTTTCGATAAAATCCATTATATCGTCGAGGTTTTGCCGCAAGAGATCAATGTCTTCCCCTTCCATGGGAGTAATGAAATTTTTCCTCAAATGATCCATTACCTCGTGGCCCACATTGTCCGCCTCAATTTCCAATTCTTTCAGCCGTAAAGAAATTTCATTCAACTTCTCCGGTTCTTCCAAAAGCTTTCTCAAAAGTTTCGCCGCCTCATCTATTTTTTCGGTTTGTTTTTCAAAAAGCTGATAAAAAACGCCGTCCTTGGGAAATAAATTAAACATAATCTTCCAAAAAACCAGCCCTTGCGGGGCCGATTCAATAATTAGGTTGATAAACGCCAATTGCGCTAATTTTGTTTATTTTAGCCATTAAAGTTTGCAACAATAATTTAGCCGCGATTTCTCCCATATAAAAGTTTTCTTAGAATTTCTTCAATAATATCACCGCCTTGTTTTTGCCCACTTCCAAAATACCGCCTTCAATTTCCCTGTCAATCCGTTTTTCGGCGGTAATGATTTTCATCTTGCCGGGTTTTAAAACCGAAATCAACGGCACATGGCGCGGCAACACCGCGATCTGCCCTTCGCGCGTCGGCAAAATCAGTTCTTTCGCCTCGCCGGAAAATTCCATTCCTTTCGGAGTTAATATTTCGACTTTCATTTTGATTGATTGAAAATATAAATATCAAAGATCAAAACGACAATTCAAAATGTAAAATTATGAAATGCATTTTAAATTTTACATTGTCGTTTTTCATTTTGATTTTTCAATTTTTAACTATTAACGACTTCATCAATGGCGCCTCTCATATAGAAATCCGATTCGTTGCGGTCGTCAAATTCGCCGGAGATCAGCCTCTCAAAACCCTCGATGGTATCGGCCAGTTTGACATATTTGCCCGACTTGCCGCTGAACGCCTCGGCGACAAAGAAAGGCTGTGATAAAAACTTTTGTATTTTGCGCGCGCGGCTCACCACCAGCTTGTCTTCATCGGCCAATTCTTCCACGCCCAGAATCGCGATGATATCCTGCAATTCCTTGTAGCGCTGAAGAATCTGGGCCACGCCGGAAGCCACGCGATAATGCCGCTCGCCCACAATATGGGGATTCAATATCGATGAAGTGGTTACCAGGGGATCAACGGCCGGGAAAAGACCCAGCGAAGCTATCTGGCGGCTCAAAACAAGCGATGAATCCAAATGCGAAAAGATTGCCACCACGGCCGGGTCGGTATAGTCATCGGCCGGCACATAAACCGCCTGCATCGAAGTAATCGAACCTTCCTTGTTCGAAGTGATACGCTCCTCAAGCGCGCCCATTTCCGTAAACAGCGTCGGCTGGTAGCCGGTCTGGGAAGGAATGCGGCCCATCAAAGCCGACACTTCGCAACCCGCGAGCACAAAACGGAACACATTGTCAACAAAAAGCAAAACATCCTTTTTTTCCTCGTCGCGAAAATACTCCGAAGTTGCCACGGCCGAAAACGGCACGCGGAAACGCACGCCCGGCTGATCCGACATCTGGCCGAAGTACAGCACCGTGTTATCCAAAGTTTTCGAATCTTTCATTTCAATATAAATGTCGTTGCCTTCGCGCGTCCGTTCGCCCACGCCCGCGAACACCGACACGCCCTTGTGCACTTTGGCGATATTCCGGATAAGCTCTTGGATCAATACCGTTTTGCCCACGCCCGCGCCGCCGAAAAGGCCGATCTTGCCGCCTTTCGGAATCGGGCACAGAAGATCGATTGCTTTCACCCCGGTTTCCAAAATTTCCACTTCGCCTTTTTGCTGGGAGTAATTCGGGGCTTCCTTAAAAACAGAATAGCGTTTTTCGCTAACCACCGCGCCCATCTCATCGATCGGTTCGCCCAACACATTAAAGAGCCGGCCCAACGCCGCCTTTCCGGTCGGAACCGTGATCGGGCTTCCCGTATCCGTTACCTCCTCGCCGCGCCTCAACCCTTCGGTCGGGCCCATAGCCAAACAGCGCACGCCGCCGCCGCCCACATACTGCTGGACCTCCAGAATAAGATTTTTGCCGGCCACTTTCAACGCGTTACCAAGCGACGGAAGTTTGTTCTCCTCGAATTCCACATCCACCACCGGACCGATTATCTGAATTATTTTTGCCATGTTATAAATTTAAAATTTAAATATCAAAATTAAAAATGACGGTTTAAAATGTTAAAATTTTTAGCCTTTCATTTTTTAATTTTACATTGTCATTTTTCATTTTGATTTTTACATTTTGATTTAACCCAACACTTCTTTCGCCGAAGAAATTTCGCAGACCTCATTGGTAATCTGTTCCTGGCGCGCCTTGTTATAATCCAAAGTCAATTCGCCGACCCGCTCATGGGCATTATCCGAAGCGTTGCGCATCGCCGTCATCCTCGCCGAATGTTCCGAAGCGTTGCTTTCCAAAATGCACTGGTAAATCAAATATTCCACCAGTTGGGGAATAATTTCTTTCACCAGCGTTTGCGGCGACGGCTCGATCAAGGTTTCGGTGTCCATCGCTTCCTTGTCGCTTTCCTGCGCGAATTCCTTAAGTTCGTTCCATTCCAGGGGCAAAAGCTGCATTGACCGCGGCTTCTGGTTGAATGTGGAAATAAAGTCGGTCCATACAAGGTAAACCCGCTGGTACTTGTTTTCGATGTAGGATCTGATTATGAAATCGGAAACCGGTTTTATTTCCTCCAGCGATCCGTAATCCCCGATACCGGTCATACTTTGATCGAAATTCCGGCCGCGCTTTTTGAAAAAAGCCACCGCCTTCTTTCCGATCGGAAAAACCGCGACATCCGATTTCTTTTCAAGTTTTTCAATTTCAATTTGGGCAGTCTTTAAAATATTCTGGTTAAACGATCCGCAAAAACCCCGGTCGCTGGCGATCACCACCGCCAGCGCCGTCCGCAATTTTCTTTTGCGCAGCGAAACACTGTCTCTCAACATCGGTTCCAGCCGGCGCACCAGCCGCCCCACCTTTTGGGCAAACGGCCGCGACAGCAAAGCGAATTTCTGGGATTTTTTCATTTTCAGCGCCGACAAAGTTTCAAGAGCGCTGGTCAGCTTCCAGATGTTGGAAACCGATTGGATTTTTAGGCGGATCTCCTTTAATTCCATAATAATTATTTACTTTCCGATTTTGTCTTCTTGACATTCTTGATCACTTCCTCAAGCTTGGCTTCGATGGCGGATTCAAGTTTTTCGGTTTCGCGGATAGTTTTCAAAATTTCAGGGGAATCGTCCTCGATGCGAGCGATCAAATCAATCTTAAATTGCGCCAACCGCTCAAGAGGCATATCATCCAAAAAACCTTTTACTCCCGCAAAAATGATCGCCGTTTCCTTTTCAAACGGCAACGGCTGCAGATCGGCCTGTTTTAGAAGTTCGCGCATGCGCTTGCCGCGTTCCAGCATTTGGCGGGTTTGCGGATCAAGTTCTTCGGTAAATTCGGAAAACCTTTCCAATTCCTGAAATTGCGCCAAATCAAGCTTCAGAGTCCCGGCCACTTTCTTGGTTGCCGGCAACTGGGCGCTGGATCCCACGCGGGAAACCGAAGTACCCACATCGATCGCCGGCCGCTGACCCTTGTAGAACAGCGCCGGACTCAAAAATATCTGGCCGTCGGTAATCGAAATGACATTGGTGGGAATATACCCGGAAATATCGCCGGCCTGCGTTTCCACGATCGGCAACGCGGTCAGCGAACCGCCGCCTTTCGCCGCGGACATCCGCGCCGCGCGCTCAAGCAAGCGCGAATGCAAATAAAAAATATCTCCCGGATACGCCTCCCTTCCCGGCGGCCGGCGCAACACCAAAGATATTTCGCGCCACGCCCAAGCCTGCTTGGTCAAATCATCATAAACCGCTATCGCGTCCTGGCCGTTGTCGCGAAACCACTCGCCCATCGCGCAACCGGCGTAAGGCGCCAAATACAACAACGCCGCCGGATCGTCGGCAAATGCCGCGACCACAATCGTGTATTCCATCGCGCCCGCATCTTCCAATATCTTCACCATCCGCTTAACCTTGGATTTCTTCTGGCCGCAGGCGACATAAATACAAACCGGCCGATTCTTGTCGTTCTTCTGGTTTAAAATCATATCGACCGCGATGGCGGTCTTGCCCAAGCCGCGATCGCCTAAAATCAGTTCGCGCTGGCCGCGGCCGATCGGAACCAAGCTGTCGATGGCCAAAATCCCCGTGTGCAACGGCGTTTTCACCGGCTGGCGATCAATGACGCCCGGCGCGGGCCTTTCAACCAAATATTCTTCTTTGGCGTTGATCGGTCCTTTGCCGTCGATCGGGCGGCCGAGAGGATCGACTACGCGGCCAACCAATTCTTTGCCCACCGGCACGGAAATCGTCTTCTTTGTGCGCTTCACGATATCGCCTTCCTTGATGCCCGAATCGTCGCCTAAAACAATAATGCCGGTTTCGTATTCCTCAAGGTTCATCGCCAAACCAAAAACCTTCGCGCGCTCGAATTCGACCAATTCGAAATTCTCCACATTTCGCAAACCCGACGCCTTAACCACGCCGTCGCCCACCTCAACCACTTCGCCGATCTCGTCAAGCTTGGGCGACAATTCCGTCTCTTCGAGCTGGCGTTTGAATTGTTCAATTTTATCCATAATAATATTTAGTTCAAAATGTAAAAACCGAAATGAAAAATGACCGTGTGAAATGTTAAAATTTTAAGATACCGACATTTTTCATTTTGATTCTCCGATTTTTAATCTTGTTGATAAGTTTTTTTCAATTGTTCCAAAAATCCCCTGACCGAGGCATCAATAAGATACCGATCGGTTCGGGCGACGAATCCGCCGATGATCGCCGGATTAATATCCACATCCGCGTCCTCATCGCCGCCAAATCGGCTTGCCAGTTTATCCTTCAGTTTGCCAACCGCTTCCGCCGATTGCGGATGTGCCATGGTGATTTCAAATCTGGCCTGTTTTTTCATCGCGTTCAAAGCGTCGCGCACGATCCTTCGCAGCAAATATCCCCGCTTCTTGCTCTTTAAAATTTCTTTCAGGCGCAAAATGATCTTTTTCTGTTCAACCGCGGTTTTTCCCGCGCACTCTTTGATCAGCACCATAGTCCAGATTTTAATTGTCTTTTTGCTGTTCATAAGGGTTTATCCCTCGTGTAATCGCGAGGGTTAGACCCTTGCAACACGAGCCCGATTATTATCCTTTAACTATCGCAATCGCTGCTTAAATTCTACAATCCCGCGGCCAGCCGCTCGATAATCTTTTTGTCCTGCTCTTTGGTGATCTTCTCGGCCAAAAACTTTTCCGAAACCGCGAAAGCGAGATCCATCGCTTCTTTTTGGCGATTCTCTTCGGCCCGCGTCCGCTCCTTTTCCATGACAATCTTGGCATTGGCGATCACATTCTTTTTTTCTTCTTCGGCGGCCGCCAAAATCGCTTTGGCTTTTTCTTGCGCTTTGGCTTCCGCGGCAAGAATCATTTCTTTGGCTTTTTTCTCCCCGGCGGCCTTCACTTCCTCGGACAAACCGCGGATCTTGGCCAGCGATTTTTCAGCTTCTTCGGATTTGGCCACGCCTTCTTCAATTTTTTTCCGGCGCGCCTCCAAAACCGCCAAAAACGGCTTATAAGCGTATTTTTTAAGAATCACCGCCAAAACAACGAATGTGGCGATATCTCCGATCAAAATTTTTGGATCAATACCTAAACCTTCCATAACCTTGCAAATTTCAATTTTCAAACTCCAATTTTCAATGAATGTTCCGATAATTCAATATCCAAACAAAATACCGGATTCGCATTTTGTTTGTGACATTGGAACATTGTAATTTTATTGAAAATTGAAAATTGAAAATTGAAAATTATTCTTACGCTCTATGGTTTGCCCGCCAATTAACCGGCAAACCGCGGAGCATAAAACTCCGCCAAAACAATTAAACAAAGCGAATTATCAACGCCACCACCAGCGCGAAAATCGCGATGGCATCCGTGAACGCGATGGCCAAAATCATATTCGTACTGATCTTGCCCGCGGCTTCCGGATTGCGGCCGATAGCTTCCATAGCTCCCCGGCCGATAAAACCGATGCCCAAACCGGGCCCAATGGCACCCACGCCGATGGCAATCGCCGCGGCCAACTGTCTCATTACTTCTAATTCCATATTTTTTTATTTAATTTATCAATGATAATTTATAATTTATCATTCTTTTTTGACCTTTTTTCAAGAAACGGCAAAATTAACTGCTTCACTTCGATAACAACCACCGCCAGCCCCGCCAGCAAGAATACTATCATAAATAGCGGCGTTGTGCCAATTCTGCGGTCCAGCCACAATCCGAAAAGCAAAAACCCCACCAAAGGAATCGCAATTGCGAATCCCAGCTCCAATCCCACCGCCATCGCCCGCGCCAACATATTCATAAATTTAAAATGTAAAAATCAAAAATCAAAATTACAATGTAAAATTTAAAATGTCTTTATATTTTTAATTTTAAACTTTAATTTGTCAGGCATGCGCTTCCGTGGCCGTGGAATAAAATACCACAATCAACGAAGAAAAGATGAATGCCTGCAAAAATCCCACCAACACTTCCAACCCCAAAAACGGCAGCGGAACGAAATAAGCCAATGCCCAATGGATTCCGCTGGAAACCACCATCAACAGCACCTCTCCGGCGAACAAATTGCCAAAAAGCCGCATTGATAATGAAATAATGCGGGTAAATTCGCCCATCAATTCCAACAATCCCACAAACAGCGACACCGGACTCTTAAAATTAAAAAACTTGCCCAAATAAGGTACAAGCCCCAAATTTCTCAACGCCAGATAATTAACATAGAACATCGACAACGCCGCCAATCCGAATGTAAAATTAAGATCGGAGCTGGGCGAACGCAAAATCGGAAAAACTCCCAATCCCGGCGCCAATTCCAGCAGATTTGAAGCCCAAATCAATAAAAATAAAGTCATCGCGAACGGGAATATCTGCAAAGTTTTCGACCGGGAATTGGTGATCGAATCGCAAAAATCAAGAAAAGTTTCCAGAATGAATTCCAAAAAGTTCTGAACCTTGCCCGGCACGATCTTGGCTTTACCGAACACCGACGCGAAAAAAACCGCCAGCCCGATAGCAATCAAAACGATCCAAAACGCCGTATTGGTAACGGCAATGCCGGCAATCTCGAACAACACCGGCGCCGCCACGGATATTTCTTCCATCTTTTTAACAAGGGTCTAACCCTTGTTTTATTTACCCTCAAAAAAACACCCGCCGAATCGGGTATGATATAAATTTACCGCTTCTTGCGATCAAAGTCAAATTTTAGACCCGTACCCGCCGCGCTTCGGTCAAAATCCGATCATTTCCGGTTAATTTTTAACCTTTGCCAATTACCCCCTATGAAATCCCAGATCCGCGGGGTTGGCGCCGCCCGAAATTCGCCCGATTTGGCCGCCGAGCCGTTCAAATTTCCGCCGCAATTTGGCGACTTCGTTAGCCAGCGCGATTGTCTCGCCGTCCATTTCTTTTTTAATATGTCCCTTGGACCAAAAATCCAGCACCAATTTGCTGTCGCCAAAAATTTTTTCCATCCCGGTTTCCAGCGCGATTTGCAACGCGTATTTGCACGCCAAAAGCTCGCCGAAATTGTTCGTCCGGCCGCGTTCAAGCAGATAATGGCCGCGCGCGCTCAATTCGTCTTCGGGCAAAACCCGATGAAGCAAGCCGTGCCCCCGGCTGTCGGTAACGCTGATTTCCACGCCGTTGCCGCCGCCCGTGCCCGCGTCAAAATAAATCCCCGGCTCAAGAGCAATGTGCTTGATCGCGTAATCCGCGCCCGCGTCCAGCCATCGCCGCGCCTCGCCTTCGCTTTCAAACGACTTGTATCTCGCTCCCGATTGCCCGCCCACAATCTCGGCGCACTCGTTCCAATTGTCCGTGACGCCTTTTTCGTCCCCCGCTTTATACGCGTAAAATTTCTTCTTGGCCATAATAAATTACTTTTTTCTTAATCTTAACCGCATAAATAATGTGAGTCCGTTGGCAAACAAATATAAACTTGAAACAAAAATGAACGGAGCATCTTTCAAGATCAACAATCCGTACAACCAAGTAATGCCGTTTGTCGCCACCCAGATAAAATAAGACGACACATTGGCGCTCGGTTTCCCGCGCCAAAGGTCTTTTATCGTCGGCCAATAAGCCGCCACCCCGACAATCCCGGTGCTTCCATACGCCAGCGTAAGCGCTTGAATCAGAATATCTTGCATAAATTTCAATTTACAAACAGATTCCAATCGTAAATGTTTTTTAATTAAAAATTATAGGTCTTGTTATTTCTTCTGCCAATTTCCAATACAACAATACCGCCGCTTGCATCCAATCGGTAAATTATTCGAATTTCGCCTTTCCGAACCCTGTAAATGCCATCCCGTCCTTTCAATTTTTTCCAATCCAAACCGTCAAATTGCCCATTCTTCATCTTAACCAGCAACCCATCAATGGCTTTTCTTTCTTTGGACGATAATTTATCCAAAGCTTTCCGAATTTTATCCACCATATTTATAAGCGAGATAAAATTTCATCAATATGAACACCACCCTTTTTGATTTTGGTAAAATCAATCGCCGTTTCCCATAAACCCTCGTCTTCATCCGCGGAGGATATTCTGAAAACTGGCTTTGACTTCCTGACCACGACGAAAGACCCGCCATTTTTAACGGCGTTAATATAAAAATCCGTATTTTCGCGCAATTCTTTAAGGCCGATTATTTGATTTTTTGTTTCCATAAAGTTTATCTTAAGATTAACTTTAATTTACCCCATGCCAAAGTTTATGTCAATCAGAACATTTCATTTGTCGAATTTGATGAAATATATTTTGGGCTTGGATTCGGCTTCCAATATCTTTTTCCATTCGCCATCGGCTTCCGAAACTCTTTTGATTATGCCATCCGCGCGAAACAGCGGATCGACCGCGCGCGACTTGCAAGCGACTAAGACATCATAGTCGGCGGGATCGTTTCTGAATCCGATTTTATTGTTCATCCGGTCGAACAATTTTGACAATTCCCCGTCCTTGTCGTGGAACCGCGCGATCTTGGCCAGCGCTTCCTCATCCGTGGAATACAAATCGGCCTCGTTGATATATCCCTTTTCCAGCGCGTAACGCAGATAATCGCCCACCGCGCGGAACATTACCGCGGAAAACAGACCGGAATAATACCTCGCGTTCATTTTAAAAAACATCTTCGCGAAACCTTTGGCGCTTTCAAAGTCTTTAAAAACCCATTTTTGCTTTTCCGCTTCCAGATTCTCCAAAAAATAATCCGCGCTTTCGATTTCACCGAAAACCCGCGCGGTGCGCAAGGAATAATCGATGCGGTCCGCGCAAAGATCGGGCAAATCGGTTTCTTCAAGCGGGAAATTGGTTTGGTCAAGAATATATTCCGGATCGATTGAATATTTTTTCAGTATCGACAGAATTTCCGACCGCCGCACGAACTCATCGAAAACATTATCCTGATGGCTTTGCTCGGATTCCGATCCCGCAGCCAAAACATAATCCACGCAATGCGAAAACGCCGAATGCGACGCGTCGTGGATCAGTCCGGCAATCTGTTCTTCGATTGGCGCACCGTAATTTTTCAACAACAAATAAACCCCCACCGAATGTTCAAACCGGCTTTGTTCGGTTCCCGGGTAGAAAGGCGTGAAGTATCCGGCCTGGTCGATCTTTTTCAACCGCTGGATTGTCGGGCAGCCGACCAATTCCAATACCGCCGGATCGTTAATCTCCGTTTTTCCATATATTCTGTCGATATATTCCATATTTTTCTATTCGCAGTTGCTTTCGCAATCAAAAGATTTTTGCGGGTCGTTGGCAAAATCGGTTTCGCATTTTTGGACGCAGACTTTGCACGCGTCAAACGCCGCGTTCTTAATTTCTTGGCAAACGCCGTCAACAATGCCGCAATTCACATAACGCAGACATTTGTCGCCCAATCGATATTCCATGGTGCAAATTTCGGCCGGATTGGACCCGCAAACAATTTCCAAACCGTGGCAATTTTCCCGACCGCAAGTTTGGCCGGCCGAACCATTATCGCCGCCGGCGCTTCCGCCGCATTTTTGCGTGCGGAAAAATTCCCATTCGTCGCATTCGGTGGCATCGGGCATCACGCAAACGCCGTATTGCCCGCCGCCGCCTTCGCGAATTTCCAGTTTGCCGCCTTGATCGATACAATAAACCGACGCCGGATTGGCCATGCCGGCATTCGGCGCTTGCCCGCCGCCATCCGGCGCCGGTTTTTCAACGGGTGCTACATTTTCCTTGTACCAATTTTCGTCAAAACCCATTGCCGCGCAAGACGCTTTGGCGCGGCATTGGATTGAACTGCAAACCTCGCATGGCGGGCAAATAACGCATTTTTGCGGGCAATCTTGGGGATCATATTGATTGCAATAAATTTCATCGGCGGCCGCATCGCCGCCGCCGTTTCCCGTTTGTTCGGGCGCTTCAACCACCGGCGCGTTTTTCCCGGGCGCGAAAAATATCGCCAACGCCCCCAACAACATTACCGCCAAAACAAAAACCAAAACCTTAAATATTGTCTTCATATATTTATTTTTTAAAAAAAATTCTAAATGGCGCGCCAGCGATCAAGCTCGGGCAAAGTCGTCTCGGCCACGGCGCGGGCCTCGGATTCATCCATTCCCATTTTTTCCACCGCGATCTTGACTTGCGCGTCAATAAATTCCGGCAATTCAACTTTCGCGGTAAACTCACCGTCCTGCCAGCAAAATTGGCAGTACTCCTTGTTTTTACTTCCATCGGCATTGAGACCGAAATCTTCCGCGGATTCCATCGGCATGCCGCAACTCTGGCAAATTTTAACTTGTTCAATATCCATTTGTTTTTAGTTATTTGTTTGTGTTTATTTGAACAACAAAAAACTCATGTTTTTTATTATTGACCCTCTCTAATTAAGTTGAATAGCCGAACCCTTAAATTTAGCTTTATTTTAGGGTTGAGTGATATTCAAGTTAATCAATAGTATATCAAAAAAATCCCGCTTTCAACAACGACCGTATCTTATAATCCCAACCTTTGGTTTTTGCCATCAAAATATTCTTGGGCTTTGACGAATATTAAGGCAATCCAATCGGAATATTCTTTGGCCTCTTTTTTTGAGATCAGCGCGCCGCCGCCATACAAATCCCAATTCCGTTTGGCCCGCATTTGGTTTCCCAAAACTTCGATTTCCGAATCGCCGATGATTTCCGCCAATTTCTTGATTAACTCGATATGATGGCCCTGCCGCGCCTTCACCCGTAAAGATTTGTACGCGCAAATCGCAGTGGCCAGTTTCAACAACGCGTCATAAGAAAACCGGAAAGCAACCTCGGAGATATCCGATTTGCGGGCGATTGCCAAATCGCGTTCGGCCGACCGGCGGTAATTCGCGATCTGTACGGCGGTGAATTTAAAACGCTCAAACATTTACTTTGTCGCCAATTCAATTATTTTATCCGAAAATATGTTTTTAATAAACGGATCGCCTTCGACCATCGCTTGTTTAAATTCCTTTTGGCCCATATCAACCACGCTGATTTCCCGTCCAATTTCTTTTTGCAAAGGCAACAAACGCCTCTTGGCTTCCAACGAAGAATGGGAGCCAACCAGCAAAAGATCAATATCGCTTTCCTTATCCATCGCGTTTTTGGCCCAAGAACCGTAAATATAAGCATGATCCAATCCTTTTAATTTCCCAAGTTTTTTTTCAATGATGCGCGGCAATCCAAAATCGACATCAAACATTTTTTTTACTTCCCGCAGCAAAGGATAATCCTTGTTTAAAAAATAGTATCTTTGGTTTCCCCGCCGGTCGCTGGCCATAATTTTTTCTTTTTCCAATTCAATTAATTTACGCGACAAATTCCCCGGATCAACTGCCAGCAAATCCGCCAATTCGTTGATATAACGGCGGCTTTCGGGGTTTAAAAAGAAATATCCCAACACTTTAACCGCGATCTGCGATTTGAAAGAAATCATAGGATCGGTATTATTGTAATTATATACAATAATCATTGTAATTTATTACAATAATTTGTCAACCCCTATGGTTTCCAAAAATTTCTCGAAACCGGTTTCCTTGTTCTCCCACCATATCGTTTCCATACCAACCGCCGCCGCGCCTTTGATATTTATTTTCGTGTCATCCATAAACAAACACTCTTCGGGAACAACGCCCAATTTTTGCGCGGTCGGCAAAAAAATTCTGGCATCCGGTTTTTTCACGCCTTCCAGCGCCGACGACACGAAAAGATCAAAACTGCCGTAAATCGAAAATTTGGCGTCAAATTTTGGCACTGTCAAAAAAGTCCCGTTGTTGATTATCGCCAATTTGTATTTTTTCCTCAATTGAGGCAACAATTCCCATAATTCCGCAAATTTTTCATATTTGTCGACAATCCGATCCAAAACCGATTGGAATTCTTTTTCGTTCAATCCATATTTTCCCATCGCCCGCGCCTTGAATTCCGCGTCATTAACGCAATCGCCGATCATCGAATCAATCCCGTCAGCCACAGAATCCGGCCGGTAATCTTTTTTCCGAAAAACCAGCACCCCGTGAAAATCAAAAAGTATCGCCTTGATTTTTGTTTGTTGCGCCATATCCAATTTATTTCCTTAAATTACGAAACGCTTTGTATTTTGGGGTCTATCCCCTGTGTAATCGCAGGGGTTAGACCCCTTTAAAAGTATTTGAATTCAACGGTTTCGTAATTAAAAGTTATCCTATATTTTCATCACAAAGCGGAAAACAAACCTCATCCTCCCATCGTTAGAAATTCTTTCAAAGCACGATAGTGTTTGGCGACAATTTTTTTGGCAAAAGGGAAAAATATTTTTTTGTGATAATCGCGTTCTATTTTTTCCAAAGCCCATTTTTTGAAACCTTTTACATCACGCCGACCCATAACCGCAATTTCCAAATAAAAATCATTGGTAAAGTGCGACATCGCGTCCGCGGTCGCCAAAATCTTGCCTTCCAATGTTTTGGGCCGGACTTTGCCATCGTAGCTATGCGCCAAAATTGTTTCCTTAACGCGCTCAATCGCTTCTTGCCCATATCCAATTTGTTCCATGGTCTTGCCCGCTTCTGTCGCGCCAATTTTCACATGATCACCTTTTATTCCACGCACCCGTTGCAAATCGTGCAACCAAACCCCCAGCATCACCAATTCTTTATCCGCCTTGGGCAATTTTCCCAAAAGCTCCTTGGCAAATTTTTCCACCGCCAACAAATGAATACTGTAAAACCATTCGCTCCCATTCGCAAAACATTCCTTTTTTATCAATTTTTTGATTTGGTTGATTAATTCCGTTCATAATCAGTTTTCAATCGGGTAAATATCGAATGTGGGTTCTTCGTAAGGGTGGACGGATTTCATCTTCGCGATCACTTCTTGCAAAATCGCGCGCGGCACCGTGACTTCGATCCGTTCTTCTTGGGCGGTTTCCAGCTTGCCTGCCTTGCCGATGGCCGGATGGGATTTTTCGTTTCCCCAAAACCGCCCCGTTCCCCGGCATGAAAACGAGCAAAAACCATAATTCCCGATCCTCCCCGCGCCCGCCACCCCCAGCGCCCGGCGCACAACATCGGCGTGCGCCACCGGCACATGCACCGCCAATTTCACTTTTTTAGTCAATTCTCTTGGTCTAATTTCAATCGTTTTATCGCGAACTATCTGGCGCAATAAAAGATTCATTACATCGCTCAAATTAAGCCCCATTTTTTTGGCAATCGCTTGCGCTTCGCTTTTCACTTTTTTATCAACTCGAAAATTAATTACCTCGCTCATATTGGTTTTGATTATAATATATACAATATAATTACATTGTATATCACCACTCAATATTGTCAAGAACTGCCGCTATTCAACGGATTCGCTTTGGCGACGGCAAATTTTATAAACCCGATTGTTTCATTTTGGCGTTCCATTTCTATTCCATAACCCCAGCTTTCGGCGGTTTCTACCAAATCTTTCCATTGCGGATATTCGGATTTTGCCCATTCGGCCGCGGCTTTTTTGGAAACCGCTTCGCCGTTGGCAACGGCATAAAGAATCCGGCATAAATTCAAAACAACATACGATTGGCAATGGCTGTTATTCAAGAAATTCTCGTCGTTGATTTTGGGCGCCCACTCTTCGCGCAAATCCCGAACGCACGCCTCTCTTAAATCCGCCGTTGCCACCGGCGCCGCCAGCGTTCTAAAATCCGGCCCCAAAAGCGCGATCCCGTTTTGGTAAAGAAAATGCCGGTTGATAAGCCATTCGTTGCCGTAAGGCGCGGCGGGATAAAAAATACCGGCGCCAAAGTATGGCCGCGGCTCTTTCGGCGGCAAAACCTCGGCCAGCATCGATCGCGGAACATAAGAACATTCGATTCTTCCCGCCCATTGATTAAATTTTTGTTCGGCCGCCTGATGCAATTTTCTGATTTTGTCGATTTGATCGGGTTGCGCCGGTTTTTCCAAAACCGCGGCCAAATCAATGTCGCTGCGCCCCGGTTCAAAATCGCCGTAAGACAAAGAACCGGTGAGATAAAAACCGGTCAAATCGCCACCGAAGATATTTTGGACGCCCTGCGCCAAAAAATCCGGCAAATCGCCAATATCGCGATATGGAACAATGAAATTATTCGGTAGTGACGCCATCAAAGTGTTCATCGTCGGCCACCGCTTCTTCTTTGGTGGCATGAACCACTCCTTCGCGATGTTCGGCGGGAGAATAAATCGTGTAGAGTTTCAAATCCTCACCGCCGGTGTTGACCACATTGTGATTGGCGCCCGCGGGCACGATCACGGCAAAATCATCTTCCACCGCGTATTCGTTATCATCAATTATTACCTTGCCTTCCCCTTTTTCAAAGCGAAAAAATTGATCATGCGTTTCGTGAACCTCCGCGCCGATTTCTTCGCCGGGTTTTAGGTTCATCACCACCAGCTGGCTGAATTTGCCGGTATAAAGCACCTTGCGAAAATTTTCATTTTCTTTTGCCGCGTCTTCTATATTGATTGAAAAACCTTTCATATTTTTGTTTTTAAATTTTAATTATTTTTAAATTATGACCTTTATTTAAGGCTAACCCGTCCCGTTATAATTGTCCAATGACAAACTATATATAGTTTGTCGAAATCCGCAATTTTTATATAGTTTCATTACATAATCTTATTTTTTACAGAGTTGGCTGTGATTGCTAATGAATCCAAAATAAACATCGCCATTCGCAAAAGCCTCAAGAGAAGTCGCAGGGGATAGACCCTTAAAATACAAAACTCAATAAACGGGTTCCAATGATTACTGTTTTGTTTCTATTGCGCCGACACATCGGCTTGCATCTCGCGCTTCAATTCTTCAAGCCGTTGGCGCATTTCCTCATCGGAGGGGCGGCTTTCCTCGTCTTCGGCTTGCATTTCCAATTGTTCCGCCAAAGACGCGTCTTGGGCGCGCGCGGACGCGGATTCTTTGGCGCGATAATCTTCCATCAAAACAAACGCTTGCCCGTAATCAATAAAATCGCAAGTGTAGTTATAGCGGCCGGAAAAACTCACCCCGTCGTTGACTGCCGGAGTGTCGCAATCGCCGTTATAAATGACCCTGGCGGAATCCGCCGAAAAACCGCTGGCTAAAAATCGGGAATTCAAATTCACCGGCAAACAAAATGTTTTGGCGTCTCCCCGGTCGTTCTCATTTCTTTCTCCCGACGCGCTCATCACCGCGCCAAACATATCAGTATTAATCGCCACCCAATCTTTTTGTTTGCGTTCGGGCGCGGGAAAAAGCGTGTTGGCCGAATAATCCAAGCGGAGAGGCGCGGTGTTTTTTTGGTAATATTCGGTTGTTTGCCCGCTTTCTTTGATCTTGACCGTGCCAACCCCGGGGGCAACATCATATCGCGCCTCTCCGTTATATTGATAATCAATCGTCCGCCCCAAGACATAAATCCTGTTCTGCTCTTTGTCAAACAAGCTGATGTCATCCGAAGAATAGTTCACCTCGCCTCGCTCGCCGCCCATAATCGTGCTTTTGTAGGTGCCGGTGATTTTTTCTTTGCCGACGCAAAAAGAATATCGCTCCGTGTTTTTCAATTCTTCAAAATAGAGATTGTCGATTTTTTGGGCGGTTTGGCGGCGCTCTTCTTCCACTTCCGCGTCCGATTGTTTGAGAAAATCAAATTCATTGCTCGCCAAATATACTCCGCCGCCGATAAGCCCGGCCGCGGCAATCCCTCCCAAACCGATTAAAAGTTTTTTATCCATAAGTTTGGTTATAACCCGCAAACATCAGTCATTGCCTCGCAATCAAAAGCGGAAATCATACATTCCACTTTTGCCGCGTTCCAGCCGGCGCATTCGTCCATGCAAGACGACTGCCCCTCTTCAAACAATGCCGGGGTGGCATTGGGCACCAAGCTCAAACATTTTGAAACATAACTGCCGCACGCCGCCTCGCAATCATTGCTCGGATTTATCGGCTCGGGAGCGTTCATTTCCGGAATTAACACCGACACCAGCTCGGGAATGCCGGATAAATCCTGGCAAGTTCCGGCCGCGGCAACTTTATTTTTCACTTCCTCGCTCCAACCGGCGCATTCGGCCGCGCAATCGGCGGATTGCGTCAAAGAAGGGCAGATTGATTTTGCCTCATCGCATATTTGAACGCACCGCGAATCCGCCGCCGCGTCCGGCTCTTTTTCCGATTTTGGCAAATTGCCGGCAAAATAAACCGCCCCGCCGATAACCAGCAGAACCCCCGCTCCCAAAATGATTTTTCTCATAATGTTTTTATAATTTATCAAATCCGCCATTTAGATTGGTTAAATGCTTTATCTTTTATAGGATATATTCGCATTTAACTTGATTGTACTAAAAAATCGCCCAAAGAGCGATTTTTCTTTAAAACATTCCGAATTGCGCGGCGGTTAAAATTCAAACCTCCATTTACCCCAATTTCTTCATTACTTCGGCAAATTCTTCATCGGTTGCCATTTCTCCCTGAAGAATCGGGCAATCTTTGTTCTGCCAATACGGCAATCCGCTTATATTTTTACGGGTAATTTTTTCCGCCATTTTTCGGTCGCCGCCGATTTGACTCAGAAAAAATTGAACACCGCCTTCAAAAATCTCTTTGCAAGTTTTAACGCTACCGTCCGCATTGGCGCAATACAGGCAAAAATTTGAATTTTCGTCTCCTTGCGCAAAATCTTCTTTTTTAGTTAATGGCATTCCGCAGCTTCCACAAAATTTATTCATAGTTTAATTATATTAATAATAATTTCAACACTCAACACACTTGGCATTTTTATCGACCAATTTAATTAATTTTTTTAATTTTTCTTCGTCAATGCTGGCTAAATCCGGAATTTTAATATGTCTCATTGTTTTGCCCCCTCCTTCCAAAAATTTAATTTCTTCCTTGTCTAAGCCAAGGATGGAAAAACCGACATGCACCCTGCTTTCCATGGCCGCAATATAAAACTTGCCCCCGCATAGGACAATTACACCCCAACCAAATTTTTCCCCGCAATTTTTCAAGGTTTTAAAAAATATTCTTCGGACAGCCATAATAATCTCTTTTTGCGGAGATTTTTGTTTATCTATGTATTGTTTTACTTTTTCATCCATATTGTTTGTTCATATTTTTTGCTTTTTAATATTTTTGTAAATTAACAATACGCCAATAATAAAAACACCGCTCCGGTGATTTGCCAGGTCAATGATTTGCCGGTAACGGGTTCGCAATTCGCGGAACCAACTTTTTTTATAAGTTTATTATTAAGTGAATTATAAATGAAATTTATTGGAATCGATACCTGCCACCTAAATTTTCCCTTGTTCGCAAACTAATTTTTTACAAAAATCATTATTTATTGGCGACCATTTAAATTCGGCAAAGCATCGATTCTTATTTCAACCTTTTCTTTTCTTCTGGTTTTTGCAAATAGTTTTCTTTTGATATAATCGGCCTGCCCAATTCTCTTTCTGTTTGTTTGCGGGCATTTCCGGCAATACCACCGCCTCTTTTTGCCACTTTTTTATTTTTTACAAAAGTATCCGGATTTTCTTGTTGCGATATTTCTGTTGTCACCCGCTCACCAAGCATATTAAAAATCAATTCCAGATCATTCATGTGGTCGCGTAAATTCTGTCTTTTTAGCCCCTTCAGCTTTTTATATTCACTCGGAGTCATGCCGAAAGTGGCTTTGGAAATCTCGGCGGTCAAAATCTCATATTCTTTTTGCTCTTTTACGCCGCATTTTTGCCATTCATCCGTCAATTCTTCGCGAATGGCAATTCCGCGCATTCGTTTTTCTATCCAACTTTCAGAATACCCTTTGAGTTTATAAAGCGCCCTCGTTCTCTTGGTTGCCAATTCCGGATCTTCAATTTCCCGCACTCTTTCATATCCCACTTTTGCCAGCCAACGCTTGAATGGTTCGGCTTTTGGAGACGGGATTGACTGGATAATACGAAAAATTCCTTCTGTATTCGCACTGGTAATTTTCCTTTTTCTGCCATCTTTCGCAATCATTCCAAGCAGGGGACAATTTGTCCCCCAGTAATCATCCAACTTAACATCACGCTTTCTCATTTTTTTTATGTAATCTCTGACATCGACAGTATCGGTTAATGCCTCGATTACATCAGAAACTGAAAAATACCACTCGTTATTATGAATGATTTTGCGTATCTCTTTTTTTCGGAAAATCGCTATTTTTGTTGTTATAATCTCTTTATTCATAAAATCAAAGCTAGCCGTGAATAAATATTTTATTACGATGGTATTCTAAATTGTTTTAATAAAATCCGCCATGGTATTTTTCCAATTACCTTTTTCAATTATTATTAACGCCATCCATTATTATTTTTTGAACATCAACCCCGAACCGCGACAAAACAAAAAAGGCGATTTGTTTCAAAAAAATATACGCGATAACAAAAGCAATCGCGATAATCAGCTTTTTAACGCGCGGGCTTTGCTTGGAAAGAAAAGGCAATCTGGCGGTCAAAAAAGAATCAATCTTATTAAAAAGTTTTCCCTTTAACAAAATGAGCAGTAAAATAAAAATCCCCATCCCAACAATAAAATACGATGGGAAGCCCAGTTTATAAAAAACAAAAAGCAAGATTGCGAATGTTATTATCTGCAAGTATGCTTTTGGGTTGTTTTTTAATACATTACCCATAAATATTTAATTTGATTATACTAAGAAATCGCCCAAAGAGCGATTTTTCCTAAAATATTCGGATCGCGGCATCCGTCGTAGGCAAACAGGCTGACATCGTCATGGCGGAGGGTGGAGGATTCGAACCTCCGAGGGGTTGCCCCCAACTGGTTTTCAAGACCAGCGCTATAGGCCACTCAGCCAACCCTCCTCGTCTTGCCGCGGCTTTGCGCCGACAAAACATTTCATCCTTACTAAACCATTTTAAACGCTAAAAATCAAGATTTTCGTTTAAAAAATATTTTCAACGGCGCCAACCAGAAAGCGCCCAAAACGCCGGCGGCGATTGCCGGAATAATATCGGAAGCGGCGATCGGATCAAAATGGAAAATGCTTCGCAACGCCGGAACGCACAATACCAAAGTCAGCGTGATTAAAGTGGCGAGGAATATGAATCGAAACGCTTTGTTGCCATTGGCAAAAACCTTGAACGGATTGCCGGAAGAAAGATTGGCAATGATTAATGACAAATTGGCGATAACGATGGTTAAAAACGCCAGCGCGCGCGTTTGCCCTTCGCTCCGGCCCGACCAGATGGCGAAAAGAAAAACCAAAAATACCGCGGCCAACACTCCCAAGCCTTGCATCAAACTTCTCAAAATCTCTTTTCTGCCGAACAGCGGCTCGTCCAATTTTCGCGGCGGCCGGCTCATTACATTTTCATCTTCGGGTTCGGCTTCAAACGCCACCGAACACGCCGGATCAATCACCAATTCCAAAAACGCGATATGCGCCGGATAAAAAACCACCGGCATTCCCAGCGCCACGGGCAAAAACGACATTCCCGCGATTGGAATGTGCACGGCGAAAATATAGCTGATCGCTTTTTTAATGTTGTCGAAAACCATCCGGCCCATCCGCACCGCAGCCACGATCGACGCGAAATCATCGTTTAACAAAACCAAATCCGCGGCTTCGCGCGCCACATCGGTTCCCCGCTCGGCCATGGCAATGCCCACATTGGCGGATTTCAATGCCGGCGCGTCGTTCACGCCGTCCCCGGTCATCGCGATAACAACTCCGCCTTCCTTAAACGCGTTGATGATCAGCATTTTTTGTTCGGGTGCCACGCGCGCGAAAATATTCACTGTTTTCAAACGCTTATGCAACTGTTCATGGCTGAAACTGCCAAGATCGTCGCCGGTCAAATATTCATCCGGATTTTTAAGCCCGACCGCGCGCGCCGCGTGCTGCGCCGTTCCCGGATAATCTCCGGTGATCATACACACGCGGATTCCCGCGTCATAACATTCTTTTATCGCGCGCGCCGCCGACGGCCGGATCGGATCGCAAAATCCAAGCAACCCCACGAACTCAAAATCAAAATCATGCTGGCCGCAATCCGGCAATTTTGTTTTTTCCGCGCTCGCCGCCGCCACGGCAATCAATCTCAATCCTTTTTCAAGCAGCGGCTTCATCCGTTCTTCAACCGCCGCCTTCTTGGCGGCGCTTAAATGGCAAAGATCGATAATTGATTCAGGCGCGCCCTTGGCCGCCACCACATAACGATCGCCGTCACCCGGCTCCCAAACATGGGAAAGCGCCAAAAGATTTCCGGCAAACGGATATTCCTTAACCAGCTTCCATGATTCTTGCAAACGATTAACCGAGAACAGAAATGAATCTCCCGTCCTTTTTATTTCTTTTTCCAGCGGATCAAAAGGGTCCGACTGGCTCGCCAGCATCGCGTATTCCAGCAATTTTTTAAAATGGTCGGGCAAATCTTTTTCGCCGCTCTCATATTCGGCAAGATCGATGTTGGCAACGCCCGACGATAACTGCTGCAACCGCATTTGGTTTAGCGTCAATGTGCCGGTTTTATCAACGCACAAAATATTGGCCGCGCCCAGCGCTTCGATCGCGGACGCGTTGCGCGTTAAAACTTTGCGCTTGGAAATACGCCACGCGCCCAGCGCCAAAAACACCAGCATCACCACCGGAAATTCTTCGGGCAACATCGACATTCCGATGGTCAAGCCATACAAAATGCTTTGAAGCAGTTCATTGCTGGAAAGATATCGGAATACCACCGCCAGAAAACACAATGACAATCCGATAATCCCGAATATCCTGGCCAAACGCCCGGTTTCCTTGCTCAAAAGAGTTTCCCCTTCTTTAATCCCCTGAAGCGATTTGCCGATCTTGCCCATTTCCGTCGCCGCGCCGATCGCCAGCGCCCGCGCCAAGCCGTGGCCGCGGGTAATCAATGTCCCCGAATAAATAAACGGCTGGCTGTCACCCCCCGGGCGATGCGCCGCGGCATCTTCTTTGCCGTCCCAAATTGATTTGGCCACCGCCAGCGATTCTCCGGTCAACAACGACTCGTCAACCATCAGATTTACCGACTCCAAAACCGCGCTATCGGCGGCCACCCGGTCGCCTTCGCGCAAAACCAAAATATCGCCGACCACCACTTCTCTTCCGGCAATGCGGCGCGGCGCCCCGTCGCGAATCACCAGCGCGCGCGGACTGGAAAGATCGCGCAACGACTCCAAAGCGCGCTCGGTTTTGCGCTGCTGGTAAAAAGTTATCCCCACGATAAACACCACAAAAACGGAAAGCATCAATGCGTCCCGCGGCTCGCCCAAAAAGAAATAGATCGCTCCCGCGGCCACCAAAATCAAAAGCATCGGCTCTTTCAAAACCTCAACGAATATCGCAAAAAATCCGCGCTTCCCCTGCGCCGGTATTTCATTATAACCATCGGTTTTCAATCTTTCCTCAACTTCCCGGGAAGACAACCCTTTTATATCTTTCAAATTATTTTCCATTTTTCCATTTTAGAATAAAAAACGATTTCGCGAAAGCAAAACCGCCTCACTTAAAATTCAGAAGGTTTCAGAGGGTTAGACCCTCTGAAAACAAAGCCCGCTTTCGCATAAAGCGGCGGCGGGGTGAAGGCGGGCGTTAGTGAATGAGTTTAGAACGGTAGATTGGAAAACAGTCGGTATAGAACTGGAAAGACTTAATCTCGTCCCGATAAGATAAAACGATAAAAAAGGAAGTCCCTGATGAATAAGAAATTGTTAGACCAATAAGCGTATAAAAAAAAGAAAATAAATTAAAATAAATTTATTCCTCTAATGCTTCAATAGCCTTTTTTGCTTCGAAGACTGGCAAATGGAGTGCCTTGGCAATAATTGCCGCGCACGATAGAAGTTTACCATCATTATGCTCTATGACTTTTGCGAGCAGAATATCCGGCAATCCGTAAATACTCTCTATGTCACCTTCATTGTATTTACTATTGATTGCGGTGCAAAGCCAAGAAAGTTCTTCTTCTGTGCTTCCATTTCCAAGCAGGTGAAGTCTGTTCATAAGCTCCATCGCGGTATCGCTGATACTTCCTTCCATAACCCTTTCCTTGGTTGCTTGTTGTGAATTTTCTACAAAAGGCACTAATATACCTCCAAAAATTTTTCTGACCAAAGCCTAACCAAATTATTGGTCATTGTCAAGGTTGATTTGCTTTAATCTTGAAATAAATCGACGGAACCATTAAGATTGCCTCAACCAGTCGGGTATAAAAAAGTAATGAAAAAATATGGCTAAATTTGACAATCTTTCACTTGAAAATAGAAATAGGGTTCGCAAGGTTTTGGATATTATCCTCAATGCGTTTAAGTTTCAAGGAAATGGATTAAAGCCATCATGGTTTTGGACGATACTTTATCAAAGCAGATGAACGAGCCAAAGTTA
Organism: Candidatus Nealsonbacteria bacterium DGGOD1a; assembly: GCA_022530585.1. Taxonomy (NCBI): domain Bacteria; phylum Candidatus Nealsoniibacteriota; species Candidatus Nealsonbacteria bacterium DGGOD1a. The sequence continues at coordinate 77,733 of CP092821.1, read as the reverse complement.
AATTGAGAGTGTAGAAAAACTATATTTCAACTGCAATTTCCATCTTTCGGCTACGAAAAATTCGTCAGTCGGCGGCAGACTTTAAGTCAAGTATGCCTTCTCCTTCCTCATTTTTCTCGCTCGAAATCTGAAAATTTCGTTCCGAAAATAGTTTTTCTACACTCTCAAATTAAATGTTTATTACTTTGAATTACGAAACCATTAAATCCAAATGCTTTGAAGGGTTTCGCAATCCAAGATTATTAATAAATACCCGGCCGGATGATCTGTACCCCGTTGCGCGGCTCACTATATTTTGCGATAGCGAGTGGCGCGGCCCTGGCCCAGGCGTTCAATTTTTTTCAGACGCAGAAGTTTATCGAGCGATTGGTTCAGCGTGGGGCGAGCGATACCGGTGGCGGCGGCGATTTGAGCCGGCGTCGCTTCGTTTGCCTGCTGAAAATATTCCCAAACTTTAAGTTGTTTGGGCGAGAGCAATTTTTCGATATTCTCCCTTGAAAGCAAATCAATCGCCATCCGCGATTGCTTCAAAATAATTCCCAAGAAAAACTCCAACCAAGAAGCAATATCCTCTTTTGGCGTCTTATCCTCCATAGCTAAATCATTGGCAGACAAAAATGTTTTTTGGCTTTTCCGCAACGACAGATAATATTCCGGTTTGTTATCCTCAATAAGTTTCTCGTGAGAAACATAGGGCGCGTATTGATAATTGCTTTTCAAAAGCAATAAATTGGTAAGAACACGGGAAAGCCGGCCATTTCCATCTTGGAATGGATGAATTGCCAAAAATTCAACAATAAAATTCGCGATTATTAAAAGCGGATGATATTTCTTTTCTTTAAACGCAACCTGTGCCCACTCCGCCAGCTCCTGCATTTCCTTGGGCGTCAAATGAACCGAAGTAGTATCAAATAAAACGCCAACCGACTGCCCGGCACCGTTAACCATAATCACTTTATTGTCTTGTTTTTTATATTCTCCTCGATGCCCCTCATCCTTGGCCACATACTTCAAAAGCTCCTTATGAAAATGTTTGATGGTGTTTTCCGAAAAGTTAAGCGATTGCCAAGAATTAAAAACATTCTCTAACAATTCATAATATCCTCGCGCTTCCTGCTTGTCGCGATCGGCAAATTTTTGAATATCTATCCCTCGCATCATTTTTTCAATATCTTCGTCGGAGAGCTTGGAGCCCTCAATCCGCGTGGAAGCGCCGGTGGAAGTAATCAGAACCGACCGTTTCAAGCGTCCCAGCACCTGCGGGTTCAACTGCGCCCCGGCAATCCACCGGCCCTTGTACTCGTCAATTTCGCTCACCATCCGCCAAATCTCCGCCGGCAAATTCTCCAAACGAACATTAAATTTATTTTCCATTTTTTGAATAAATAATGATTTCGCAATTAAAAGTAAATAAAAAAATTAATCTTCTATTTTAACTATATAAGATTATGTAAGATTCAACAAGAGTGCTTGTTTAATCTTGATTTCGCTACGCTCAATTAAGATTAAACAAGACCCAACAAAAACACGATCCCGTCAGAACCAGTCTTTAGTCTTTTTTGCGCATCATCACTTATTCCTCGGCAGTTCTATTTTTATGAGCGGGCTTATCCGCTATCGCCCGCGGTAGATTCAAGCAAAACCCGCCAGCGCATAAAGCTACGGCGGGTGAAAGCGGAGGGAGCGGGATTCGAACCCACGGACGGCTTTAAGACCGTCAGAGGTTAGCAACCTCTTGCAATGCCACTATGCGATCCCTCCGAAAACCGCCTAACGCGGCGAATTTCCAATTTCCAATTATCAATTTTCGAACAATTCCAATAATAGCTTAAATCAAAATAAAATCAACCGATACCAAACAGTTTTTTCGCGTTTACCGTAGCGGCTTCGATGATGGTTTCAACCGAATCGTTGCGAATTTGCGCCACGCGCTCGGCGATATTCAAAACATATTTCGGTTCGTTGCGTTTGATTTCACGCGAAGGGGACAGAAACGGACAATCGGTTTCCAGCAAAATCCGGTCCAAAGGCATTTTTGCGATCACCTCATTCAAATCGAGCTTGAAAATAATGCCGTTCAATCCGAAATGCAATCCCAAATCATAATACTGACGCGCTTCTTTGGCGTTGCCGGTGAAACAATGGATCACGCCTTTAACGCTTCCCTCCGATTCCGCGAATTCGCGCAAAATCCCGATCGTGTCCTTATGCGCGATGCGCGTATGGATAATCGCGGGCAAATCAAGTTCGCGGGCCAGCGCCAGTTGTCGTTTGAAAATATCCGCCTGCTTGTCGCGGACGCGCGGCGCTTTAATTTGGTCTTTGGGCAAATGCAAATAATCCAAACCGATCTCGCCGATGGCAACAATTTTTTGGGATGATCGCGCCAGCTTACGATAAAGTTTGGCATCAAACGCCGGTTCCTTGATGTCTTCGGGCCGCCGGAAATCTTTGATATCGGGGTGGAAATCGTCGTCGATATTTTCCGGATGCAAGCCGATCGCCGCCCAAACCCCTTTGCCGGAATCTTCGGCGATTTCCACCGCGCGCAAAGACGAAGCGTAGTTGACTCCGACATTGATCATAAAAACCCCCTCGCTCAAGGAATTTTCGATCACCTGCCAGCGATCGCCGTCAAAGACCTCCAGATTCAAATGCGCGTGAGTGTCAACCAGCCGCGGCATGATTTTCTTTCTTTAATAACTTATGGGATTCCCAAAATGCCACGCCCACCAGCGCGAAAGTTATCAACGGCGCGGCCGCGTCGGGGATGTCAAAACCCAATTTCAAACTCTCGGAGAAACTCTCAAAAATTATGATCGCTCCCAATATCCCGATTGATGTCATCGCGCCGTTCTTCAGGAATTTGTAATTGGCCACCTTATCAATGCTTCTGATGGTCATTTCCCGCACCACAAACGCGCCAACGCCGTTGCCGATCAATATCAATGGAATCGATGTCGTGAACGCGAACGCTCCCAAAACTCCGTCAAAAGAAAATGACGCGTCCAAAACTTCCAGATATAAGAATTTGGAAAGATCGCCCATCCCGCCGCCGCCGGCCAGCAATCGTTCGCTTCCCTTTTCGGCTTGCTCGCGGAACCCGTAGAGAATAAAAAACATCGCGTTGCCAATCGCCGCCGAAAGCATCAATAAAGGGTTGGCTTTGGCAAAATAAAGCAAAGCGGTAAGCAAAACCGCCGCGCACGCGAAAAACCATATTCCAAAATGCGGCTTGATCAGTTTGTCGACCACGAACAGCGGCAATTTTTCTTCAAGGAACAGCCAGTGAAGATATAAAAGCAAAAGAAAAACTCCGGCCCCCATCAAAATCAGCGGTTTGCCCGCGTTTATCGCCTCGACGACTTCCGGCGCGCCGGAAAACATCGCTTGGAAAGCTTCAACGATCGAAATCCCGGGCACCGTGATCCATACGATCAAAAACGGCAAAACCCCGCGGATCACAAACACCGCGAATATCAATCCCCAAAACAGAAAAATCTTGCGCCATTTGACGCTCATCGTTTTCAAAACATGGGCATTGATAATGGCGTTATCGATACTGTTGACGATCTCAAAAATCGCCAAGCCGCCGACAACCAAAAGAATATTGATAATATCCATAATTTCTATTTTTGGGGTCTATCCCCTGTGTAATCGCAGGGGTTAGACCCCCGCAAAATAATGTTATTCGCTTTTCAATACGCACACCGGAGGCATCGCCAGCTTGTGCGCGTTATTCTTTTTCCGATCAAGGATCTTTCGCATCTTTTTAGCGTCGGTATTCGTGAGGCGGCAAACCTCTTCGGGAAGAAATCCCTGACTCAACAGCTTCAACACCGTATCCAATTGAAAATAACTCAAGCCAAGCTCTTTTTCATCGGTCTGCCCCGGCCATAACGCGGCCGTGGGCGCGGCTTCGATGATCTCGGAAGGAATTTTCAACCGTTTGGCCATATCATATATCTCGCTCTTGTAAAGATCGGCGATCGGCTCGATATCCACGCCGCCGTCGCCGTACTTGGTGAAATAACCGATTTCCAGCTCCGTGCGATTGGTGGTACCCACCACCATCCCCTTTCTTAAATTGGCGAAATAATAAAGCGTGGCCATGCGAATCCGCGGCTTTAAATTGCCATAGACCAAATTGCCGCCGTTGGGCAAGGCCTTGACGAAAGTTTGGATCATCTTGTCCAGATAGATTTTTTCAACCTTGATCTTGAACGCCTCTTCCAGACGCGCCACATTTTTCCCAAACGGGCACTTGCGCACGAACGGCATCCAGACGAATGTTATTTTTTTCTTGAACGCCTTTTGCAACAGCGCGGCGGTTACCGCCGAATCAATCCCGCCTGAAACGCCCAAAACCAACCGTTCCAATCCGGCCACGGCCATTTTATCTTTAATGAAGCCGATTATTCTATCTTCGGGCAATACTTGGCTGTCGGCGATCCTTTTCAGCCCGCCGTTATTTTTTAAATGGCGAGCAACCGCGACCGGCGCCAATTTATCCCATTCAAAACCCGCGGCAACGGTTTGCCGCACTTGCGTGGCCGACAAGTTATCGAAAAACATTGGATGATCCGCGATTTCGATGCCAATCTCGCGCGCGCTCTCCCGCGCCCAGTCATTTAAAGAAACTAAAACCGCCCGGCCGGCGTCAAGTCCGGCGACCTCCAACAACTTTTTTGACCAGGCCGCGTTATTGCGAAAATCCGGCAACCCAAAAATCTTGTAATTTTTGATCCCGGCTTCTTTTAACGCCGCTTCCAAAATTTCTTTCCGCTCTTTGAAATCCAGCGGATTATTGGCCTGCCCGTATTCCTGCATACTGCCGATCACAATGCTAACCTCGCCCGTCTGACCCAAAATCCACTTGATCGCCTCCAGATGCCCGTTATGAAACGGCTGGAACCGCCCCACAAACACCACCTTCTTCCCTTTGGGGATGGTATAATCTGTATTTTCCATAATGTTATATTCTAATCCAATGAGCGCAAATTTTCAATTTTCAATTTTCAATTTTCAATTAATTTTCAATGTTCCAATTTTCAAGCAAAACGCCCGCCTGTCGTATAAAACACAAAGTAAGCCAATTTGTTGAGGTTGTGTTGAGGTTGTGTTGAGGTCAAACCTCAACATAAAAAATAAGCGATCAAAAAGGATTATCCTTGTGATCGCCATCTCTATCTCCATCACGATAGCTATCGCCATCGCCTTTCTTAACCCCCCCATATCTCTGGGGGGGTAATCCATTGGAAAAGATTTTTATGGTTACCACCGAACTATGCTGGATCATTGATTCAGCGCAATTCGGTGATAACCTCGGTCTTATATTTTTAAACAACTAAAAACCCTTCTTGCGGAAGGGCTTTTTATTTGGAACAAATTTTATTTTCTTTAACTTGCGCCAAATAAAAAGCCCTCCTTAATAATAAGGACCAGGCTGACCAACAACAATCCATTGCTATTCAGTTGTCGATTCTGGTTTTTCATATTCTTATATTTAATATATATCAAACCGATGCAAACCCGTCAAGACAGCAAAACAAAAGGGCGATCAAGCGACTGCCCCATTTTTATTTATTTTCGTTTTCCCGCGAATACGGACAATGTCCCCACCCTGTTTTTTCGGGCGGCTTATCTCGGGGATCGCCGTAAGCGCAATCCTGGCCCGAAAGAACAGGATGTCTCGCCTTGCAACTTCCGCCCAAATAATCTTCGTCCTTTTTTGATGTCTTAGTCCAAAAAACTCTTTGTTCATCTTTTTTCCCGTCGACCACGCGCATCACTCCGCAATATTTATTTGTAAAAGTTCCGCTTTGCAACAAACAAAAAACCCTCCTTTCGGAGAGTTTTGGATTTGTTCGTTGATTTTCCGTTATTCCCTGCCAAACAAAAGACCCTCCTTAAAAGAAAGAAGTGCCGCCGCCATCAACACAATATTCGTTTCCCATGTTTGGCAATTCATAAATTTGTATTTAAATAATACCAAAACACCAAACCCGCGTCAATGATTAGCCGATAAATTGAAATCAATCAAATGATCTACCAAGCAAAGCAACGGCTTCCAAGAGATATTTTTCCCTTATTTGCAAGATATCATCCATATCAGAATGGTAAACCTTGGTCATCTTGTCCAAATCACCATACATGGCAAAAATTTTCTGTTGAAATTTGATTTCAACAGACATTTCAACAGAAACTTCAACAGAAACTTCAACAGAAAAAGCTGCCAATAGTTTTAAAAATGATGCCCGCGGATTAAACCTGCGGGCATGTTATTGTCGTGATAATAATATGGCGTTCTTTATTGCCGTTTGTGCAATAATAAACAGCCAAATCTTTTTCGCCGGACTTTCTCTTCTGGCATAGAAAATCATTGAGCTCTTCATCAATAAGCTTCTCTTGCCTCTTTATTCTCTCGCCCACCCCGAAAGAAATGAAGCTGCCGTACCCACTTACCCCTTGAAGAGTCCACTTTTCCGCACAGCAATAATTTTCACGGAAAAGGCCGATACATTTTTCGCGGAATAAACCAGCTATTTCTTTGTAGATATCGGGGTTCGACAAAACAAAAACCCCAAGCCGGTTTATCGCGGTTTCATTTTCTTCTATACCTGCCATCATCCTGATGGCGTTCGGGAATTTTCCAATTTCCATAGCGATTCTCCAAATTTTAAACGATCTATAAGGCAACAAGCGTTTATAAAAACAAAAAATCTCGTTGTCCGAGAATTTGCCATTTGCTTTGAGCGTTATCAACAATTCAAATCAACCGCGCAAACGAAAAATTCCCGAACTCCGAGAGGGGCTAAAGAAAAAGTTAAAGTTTGGATTGTTTAACGCGGCCGGATTGTTCACCTTGAAAAAGTTATATTTGAATATAATCTCGATTATGTTTAAATATATACAAAATTTATTCTTTGGCGTCAAGATATTTTTTTGTAACCCCTCACTGGGGAGCAAATTTGTTAAGGTTTGACCTCGAGAACTTGCATTTTGAGGTCAATCCTCAACGAATTTGCGGTAAGGGCTGGCGCGAATTTGGAGGTCAAACCTCTCGCAAGCCGAGGATTGACCTCCAAATTCGCTATTTTACTTCCCAGTGAGTGATTGCATTTTTTAGCAAATTTCTATATCCGCGGCAAATAGGTCGGCATAAACCCAAGATATTTTAACGGTATTCCAAAATAAGTATAAAGACAATCGTTTACCATTTCAATCAATTCTGAAAAAGTATTTCCTTCAGTTATACAACCCGGAGAATCATTTATCCGCGCCGCAACCCCCCTCCTCGCAACAGTGGACGGAGATATTGAGCTGTCGCGGAAATTGAGACCGCAGTTTCATTATTTTTTCTTTTTCTTTCGCGGTTAATTTTGCCATTGAATTTATATTCCCAATCTGCCAAAAGAAAACTGAAGACGCAAACTCACTCTTCCAACCGCGGAAATAAAATGCCGGTTGCTTCGCCCGCCAGCAGTTTTTTGATTTTTTGCGCGGTTTGTGGGATGAACGGCGCAAGCATTTTTTCGATTTGCGAAAGCGCGAACAGCAAATCACCCACGGCCGCGGTGTCTTTGGTTTTCCACGGCTGGGTTTTTTCTATGTATTTGTCGCCAAAATTGATCGCTTTCCAGACCGCGGCCAAAGCTTCGTTGAATTTATATTCCGCCAGCGCGGCGGCAACCGCGTTTTTCGCGATATCAATTTCGGCCTTCACTTCCGGATTGAGCGCGGTTTCCACAGACATTGGCGCGCCGATTTTTTGAGCGATTACCGTCACGCGCGCGGCCAGATTGCCAATGCCTTTGGCCAAATCCGCGTTATAGCGTTCTTCAAATTTTTCATAGGAAAAATCGCCATCTTCGTCGGGCGGTAATTCGCGCAACATAAAGTAGCGCGTCGCGTCGGTTCCGTATTTATCCACCAGTTCCGCCGGATCGATCACATTGCCCAATGATTTTGACATTTTCTGGCCGTTGGCGGTGATAAACCCGTGGATGAACACCTGTTTGGAATTAGGCAACCCGGCTGACATCAGCATCGCCTGCCACATCGCGGCTTGCTGGCGCAAATTATCCTTGCCGGCCACTTGGATGGCATTGCGATTTTCTTTTGTCCCCCAAAAATCCGCGAACTTCTTTTCATTTTCGGGCCAGCCCAAACAAGAAATATAATTCGCCAGCGCGTCAAACCACACATACATCACCTGGTTTTCATCGCCCGGAACCGCGATTCCCCAAGGCATTTTTTCTTTGACGCGCGAAATGGAAAAATCCCGCAATCCACCGGCGACAAAATTCTTGATCTCGTTAAAACGGCCCGCCGGCAAAACAAAATCCGGATTTTTTTCATAAAAATCCAAAAGCGGTTTTTCATATTTTGAAAACCGGAAAAAATAATTTTCTTCTTCAATAATTTCAATTTCTTTATTGGGATGGATCGGACACCGGCCGTTGACCAGTTGCGAATCGGTAATTTCCAATTCGCAACCCACGCAATATTTGGCGCGATAGGTTTTTTTGTAAATATCGCCGTTCTTGTCGCATCGCTTCCAAAACTCCCGCGCCGCCGCGATATGATGCGCGTCGGTGGTACGGATGAAATTATCAAACGACAAATCAAGTTTTTCTTTTAACGCCAAAAACGGCCGCGCGGAATCATCGCAATACGCCTGCGGGGTTTTTCCAAGCTCGGCGGCGCGTTGATAAATTTTAGCGCCATGCTCGTCGGTACCGGTATTGAAAAACACCTCTGCTCCTTGCGAGCGATGCCATCGCGCCAAAACATCCGCCTGAATGATCTCCAGCGCGAAACCAATGTGCGGTTTGGCGTTCACATAGGGCAAAGTGGTGGTGATATAATATCTTGAAGCCATAATAAATAAAACCTTATCAAAATTAACGCCTCCCTTCAAGTACCGCGACAAATTCGCCCTTCAAAGGGTCTTTTTTGATTTTGGCGATCACTTCGGCGATCGTGCCGCGATAGATGGTTTCAAAGGTTTTGGTCAGTTCGCGGCAAACAACAATGCGACGGGTTTTGTCGGGATTCAATTCGTCGATTTCGGACAGGGTTTTTAAAATTCGGAAATTGGATTCGTAGAACACCGCGGTGAATTCGTTTGCCAGCAGGTCTTCAAAGTATTTTTTGCGTTTGTTTTTCGCCGGCGGGAAACCGGCAAACATAAATTTGTCCGTGGCGAAACCGGAAACGCTCAACGCCGCGATCGCGGCATTCGCGCCCGGAACGGGAATGATTTTAACGCTATCGCCGAATTCTTCCACCGCCGCTTCCACCAGCCGGTTGCCCGGGTCGCTGATACCGGGCGTACCGGCGTCGGAGACCAACGCCAAGTTTTTTCCATCCTTGAGCAATTTTAAAATTTCGCCGGTCTTTTCCGCGTCCGAATGCTGGTGGTAACTCAACATCGGCTTTGCGATTTCATAATTATCAAGCAAAACTTTGGTCACGCGCGTGTCTTCGCACAATATCAAATCCGCGCTTTTCAGCGCTTCAACCGCCCGAACCGTTATATCGCCCAAATTGCCGATCGGCGTCGCCGCGATGTATAAAATTCCCGTCATAATTTTCATTAAACGCAACTTAACTTAAATACGGCGGCCGAAATTATTCGCTTAATTTTTTGTTTCTCATCAGGTAATCGCGGGTAAAATCATATAAAAGCCCGAACAGCGGAATCGCAAGAATCGCGCCCGCCAAACCCCAAAGCGCGTCGCCCACCAAAATCGAAATCAAAACCAGAATCGCGGGAAATTCCATAAATTTCTTGGTCAACAGCGGAATCATCAAATTGTTTTCAAGTTGCTGGATAAGCGCGAAAATTCCCACGGCCAGCGCCGCTTTCTGCCATGAATCGATCAGCGCCGCCAGCGCGATCACCGCGGCGGCGACCAGCGGCCCGACGAAAGGAATAATATCGGCCGCTCCCGCGATAAAACCCATAAATATCGGATAGCGAACTCCGAGCGCCCAACAAGCAAGCGCGGTGAACGAACCGACGAATATCATTCCCGCCAAACGCACCGCGAACCATCCCGAAATTTTCACCTGCGCTTTTTCCCACCAGCTCAAAGCGGTTTTTTCGTGTTTTTTAGGTACCGCCAGCATTATGAATTTTTCAATTCCTTTTCCCTCCAGCGAGAAGAAAATCGCGATGGTAAAAACCGTGAAAGTCACCAATATGCCGCCAAACACCGACGCCAGCGAACCGACGATGCTTGACGACGCGCCGACAAACCAATCCCTGACGGCGGCGACGAACGCGTCCATGCTCTGAAAAATCACGAACCCCAATCCCGACAAAAACGGCGCGATTTTTTGGAAATAGACCGGGAACAACTGGCCCAACTGCTGGGTTTCAATCATAAAAAACGGCGCGGCGAGATATATCATCGTCCCCAACACTCCCAGAACCAAAAAATAAACCGACAAAGTCGCCGCGGTCCTTGGAATTTTCAGCCGCAACAAAAAATCTATCGCGGGGTTGAAAAGCACGGAAATAATCAACCCGAAAAGCGCCAAGAGCAAGACTTCCCGCGCCAGATATATCGCGTAACCGACGGCCAAAGCCAAAGCCGCCTTAAAGATCGCGCTCCAGGAAATATCGACTGCCCGGTTATTTTCGCCAATGCCAAACATAATTTTTATAAAGCGTTATCGAGCAATTTTTGAAACCTTGATTTGCCGTCGTAGGGTCCGATCACCGCCAGATTTAACTTTTCGGGTTTGAAAATATCGCGCGCCGCCTCTTGAATATCATCAACGGTCACTTGCTTTATTTTCTCATAGATTTCTTCGGGCTCCAATATCCGGCCTTCCAGCAATTCTTGCTCGCCATAGAACAATCCCTTGGCATGGGACGATTCCAAAACAATCGAGCTTTTGCCGATATAGTGGTCTTTGGCTTTGCGCAATTCATCGGCGGACACTTTCACCTCCCTGATTTTTTTAAACTCGCTTGAAATCACTTTGATTCCTTCGTCAAGGCGCGCGCTGTCCAAATTGGCCGTTGCCGCCAATGATCCGGAATCGGAGTCCATCGCCAGCTCGGTGTGCACATCATAAACCAGCCCCCGCTTAAACCTCACCTCTTCGGCCAACCGCGAGGAAAACATTCCTCCCAAAATCGTTTCCAACAATTCCAGCGCGTAGCGCTTGGGATAGGAATAATCAAACGCCCGCGCGCCCAGCGCGATCTGCGTTTGGTTGGTATCTTTTTTATAGATCAAAACATTGGGCGAGCTTTGGCTCTCGCGAACCGGCATTTTTTTTGCCGGATCTTTGGCGGAAAAATCTCCGAAATATTTTTTTGCCAGGATTTCGGCGCCAACGGCGTCAAAGTTGCCGGAAACGCAAATAATCGTGTTTTTCGCCGCGTAGTTTTTGTCGCGATAATCCAAAAGCTGATCGCGGCTGATTTGATTTACCGTTTCAATCGTGCCGCCGATATCCCATCCGGCCGGCTGATCGCCGTAAAGCGCGCCATTCCAAACCGTCCAAATATAGCGCATCGGATGGTCGTAGAACATATTCAACTCTTCGATAATCGTGCCCCGTTCTTTTTCGATCTCGGGCGCGGGCAGAGTGGAATTGAGAAAAATATCGGCCACCAAATCAAACGCCGCTTCAAATTTTTTGCTTTGCACCTTGGCGTAATAACCGGTCATCTCCTGCGAAGTAAACGCGTTGGCAACGCCGCCCAGCCCGTCAATTTCCGAAAAAACAGCCATTTCCGTCAAGCGCTTTTTGGTGCCCTTGAATTGCAAATGCTCCAGAAAATGGGAGATACCGCTGATCTCTTTGGTTTCGTATTTGGAACCCGTACCCACCAGCGTCAAAACCGTTACCGTATCGGTGTTCGCGGAATTTACCGTGATCAGCCTCAACCCGTTGGGCAATGTTGTTTTTTTATACATATAATTTACCGCCGAATAATTAACAAATGTATTACTTTAAAATTTTTACGCTTATTTTTCAAACGCGCCGGCAACCCACTCAAATTCATTCTGCCAGTTCCGGCTCGGGCAATTCCACCCCGGGCTTGCCGGATGCCGCCCAACGCTGGTTTCCATATCGGTAATTCCCAAGACAAAGAAATTCCCGCGCGCCAAGTCGCAACCCGTATATCCCGCAGGATATACATAATAACGATAGCCGTAGCAACCGGTTCCGGAGCCGCCCGCCGGATCAACCGGAGTCGCCAGCAATCCTTCGGTTTCCAGCGCGCCGATGAACGAATTGTTATTGCCGTCGTTGCACGGCCCCTGGTCCCAGCCATCGCAACACGCGTCGCCGGAAATCGCGGGAAATCTTTCATATTTGGCGTGATACATCTGAAGCGCCAGCACAATCTGCCGCATATCGCTCATCCGCCGCGCGTCGCGCGCTTGCGCCCGGGTACCTCCCATCGCCACCAACACCATCCCCGATAACACACCGATGATGGAAATTACCACCAAAAGTTCGATTAAAGTAAAACCATTCTTGTTTGTTTTTAACTTGGCAAAAAAATCCGGCATTATACTTTATTCAGGAATCATCCCCCCGGAAACATCGTAATTAACGGTTTGATTTTTGGCATTCTGCCGGTAAAAATAATACCCCCAAAATACAGCGGTCAAAATCAGGCACACGACAATAATAACGATTTGAATTTTTTTCTTTTTCGCGCCCCGGTCCAAATCCGGCGGAGCGGCAATCCCGACTTGCGGCTTGGCGGTATAATCACTGAAATCAATGCCTTTATTTTGATTTGAGTTCATATTTTTAAAAATTATTCTGGCGCATTCCGACTGTGATTGTGCCTGAATAATTGAATGTTGTGCCATTGCACGCGGTTATTCCCGGGCTTTGCATCGGCATTTTTTCAAGCTTATACACAAGCATATACCATTGGCGGTCGCATCCATAACTTCTTGAATAATAAGAATAATAATATGTTTGCCAATTCGACCCGCTATTTAAAGGATCCTGAGGTAAAGAAAGATAAGGTTTTAATTGATAGGCCAATGAATTCGTCAAAGAAAGCGAATGCCAAACTTCATCCCGGCTGTTTGACCATCCGGTATTGGGTTGTACCGCACCGGTTCCGCCCGAAGACGGATATTGGTTATTATCGGCATAATATAATTCCAGCGCCTTGCGGATTTGGGTGATATCACTCACCCGCCGCGCGTCCCGCGCCTGCGCCCGAACACCTCCCATCGCCACCAGCACCATCCCCGACAGCGTGCCGATGATGGAAATCACCACCAGAAGTTCGATCAGGGTAAAACCGTCCTTGCATGGTTTTAACTTGGCAAAAAGCTCGAACATCCGCCCTCGCCCCGCGGTCACGCAAAACCCGACTTCGCCGAATCCGGTTTCCCGCGGCACAAATTAACCTTTCTTTATTCCGAATATAACCCGCGCTTGATATAATCGGCAAGCAAATTCGTCTTAACGCGCGCCTGCGCCATGGTGTCGCGATCGCGCACCGTGGCATCGTCGCCGGCAAGCGAATCAAAATCCACGGTTACACAATAGGGCGTGCCAATCTCGTCCTGGCGGCGATAGCGTTTGCCGATATTGCCGGAGTCGTCAAACTCGCACATAAATTCCTCGCGCAACGCTTCATAAATTTCACGCGCTTTGGCGACAAGCTCGGGTTTGTTCTTCAACAACGGAAACACGGCAACTTTAATCGGCGCGAGCCGTTTGTCGAATTTAAGAACTACGCGCGTTTCTCCGTTAACTTCCTCTTCGGTATAGGCTTTGTCCAAAAACATAAAAAACAGCCGGTTCAAACCCACGGAAGTTTCCATAATGTGGGGAATGAATTTTTCGCCGCTTTGAGGATCGGCATAACTCAAATCAGCGCCGGAAAATTTGGAATGCTGGCTCAAATCCCAATCGCCGCGCGCGTGGATACCCTCCACTTCCTTGTATCCGCCCAGCGCTTTAAAATTATATTCAATGTCGTATGCCTCGCTGGCATAATGCGCCAATTTTTCGTGCTTGTACCAGCGGATATCGCCTTCATCCATCCCATAATTTAAATACCAGCTCCAACGAGTTTGTTTCCAATCGTCATATTTTTCTTTCATCATCGACGGATGCAAAAAATACTGCATCTCCATCTGTTCAAACTCGCGCGTGCGGAAAATAAACTGCCGCGCCACGATCTCGTTGCGGAACGCCTTGCCGATTTGCGCGATGCCAAACGGCAGCTTCACCCGCGCCGTGTCAACAGTGTTTTTATATTCCAAATAAATGCCGCCGCAGGTTTCCGGCCGCAAATAAACCACATTTTCTTCGCTCAACGCGTCGGTGGGAGATCCCAGATTCGACTTGACCATCAATGAAAATCTTTTTGCCGCGGTTAAATCCGTCGACCCGCAATTGGCGCATTTGAGTTTTTTTTCGCTCCGCAGTTTGTCCAATTCGGCATTGAGAAATTCCAGCGGCTGTTTGTCGGCCGACACGCCGAATTGCTCTAAAATATGATCGGCGCGCCAGCGGGCTTTGCATTTTTTGCAATCGACTTGCGGATCGTCGAAACTGTCCACATGCCCGGACGCGAGCCATGTCGTCGGATGCATAAAAATCGCGCTGTCCAAACCCACGACATCGTCGCGCAACTGCACCATATGCCGCCACCACGCGTCGCGAATGTTGTTTTTCAAAAGCGTGCCATAATGGCCGTAGTCATAAACCGCGGCAAAACCCCCGTATATTTCCGAGGACGGAAACACAAATCCGCGCCGCTTGGCCAATGAAATTATATTTTGCAAGTAATCCATAATCCAAATGAAAAATTTAAATATCAAAATAAAAAATTTCGGAGTTGAGTTTTTTGAAATTCAACAATATACCATTCCTTAATTTTGATCTTTGATTTTTCAACTTTAAATTAGTTCTTGGGTTGCACCGTCCCTCTGTCTTCGGACATCCCCGGGTCGGAAATCGAGGCGGTATCCACCGCCGGAACTTTCGATTCCAATGTGGTGTCGGTCCAGCTGTCGTCGCCGATGATCATCGCTTCGCCGATGATCCCCGCCTTGCCCAAAGCCTGCGAGCTCATCGGTGTCACCGTAACCTGAAATGAGATATTCAGCGGATTGGAAATCAATCCCTGTCCCGCGGTCATATCGCCGATATTCCACGCCAACTCCCGAGCGCCTTCATTATAAACAAGCTTGCCCACTTGGTTCTCCGGGAACACTTTGCCGCCGTTGAATTGCGTTTCCGGAGGCAAAACCGCTTTGACAATAACATTCCTCACATCGGAATAATAATTTTTCGCCTGCCAAGTAACCGTATAGGTCGTCGGCAACCCGACTTGCGGAGGGAACGGTCCTGAATTCCCGAATATCTCGTCGCCGAAAAAAACTCTCTGCGCCAGCTCCAATTTGGAACTGATCTTGGTGATAAAATCCTCCCGCGCCGGCCCGATCATCACTTTGTTATCCAGTTCCGGCTGGCTCAAATGGCTCAAATCGTCTTTCAATTTTATCCAAAACTCGACCTTACCTTCGTCCATAACCGCCAAATAGGCCAGTTGATTGTTCTGCTTCCAATCAAAAACGATGGAATTGTCTCCCGACTGAAAATTTCCGGTATCGGATTTGATGGTGGAAAAATCATACAAATCGCCGTCCAGCTTGTCCACCATCACCAAGTTGTAAAGTTCGCTGTCGCTTATATTGCGGTAATAAACTTCGTAATGAAGCCATTCGCCGGGCTTGGCCGTGTAATCGGCCTCGCCGTTGATAGTTTGCCTCAAACCGACCGTGGGTTTAACGATCTTGGCGCCTCTCTCAATTTCTTTTAACGGCACATACTGGCCGTCTTTCCACATCCCGATCCGCGCCCGGAAAACTTTGCCTTCGCCCAAATTTCCCGAAAGCTGGCCGGTCACATCAATGGTTCCGGATTGGTTCTTGTTGAGCACCGGCACGCTCCATTCATTCTTGTCCAGCGACTTGGGAGTCGATTGCGAGAAAGCGTATCCCGACGGATAATCGATATTGACCCGCAAATCGGTCAACAGCCAGTCAACATTTGAAAAATAATTGATTTTGAAATGAAAATCTTTGTTGGCCTCCACCGTTGACGAAAGATCCATATCCAGATTTAACGGCACCTCCTGCATCACCGTGGTCGAAGTGGTGGTTGATTCGTAGCGCGCGGTCAAATTTTTGGGCTGGTACGAAAGCGTGGCTTTGGCCACTTTGGCATCGCCCGCTTTGCCGACGAGCCTCACCTTGAAAGAGAAACTTCTTTCCTCTCCCGGATAAATCGCGCCGCCGAGTTTGTTCGAATCGATCACTTCCTGGGTGTATATTTTGTTGTCTTTTATCGAAAAATCCGGCGCGACAAACATCAGCGTGGGATTTTCCAGCCGAAACTGGCCGTTGTTTTTGTATTTAACCACATATTCGACTTCCTGCCCCAACTGGGCTTCTTTGGGCCCCATCATTTCCAGTTTCAACTCCTCTTTGGAGTAAATGTTTTTGCGCCAAAAACCATAGCCCACGGCCGCCAGAACCAAAGTAAAAACGATTAATATTTTTAAAAATTTACTCATCGAATTTAATTTAAAATGTAAATATCAAAATGAAAAATGACAATGTAAAATTACAAAATTATAAATACAGACATTTTAACATTTTGCACTGTCATTTTGATCTTTGATTTTTTAATTTTTAATTATTTTTATTTGGTAACCGCCGCCAAATGGTTGCGCGCCGCCGCCAGCAACAAATCGTTTTGCCGGTCGGTCAGCCGCATCAAACTGCCGCGCTCGATATTGGCATCGCAAAAAAATTTCGCCAGCGCCAAGGTTTGAACCCCGATGCTTCGCTCGTTTGGCTCCGGCCGCCCGTCAAAGCGAGCTTCGCCTCCAAAATCGGGCCGCCAACCGGCCACATCCAACAAATGCCAAACGAAATAGTGGCAAATCGCCGCGGCGCATCCGGCATCGGCGGATTCAACGAAAAACAGCGCCGAACGCAACAATCCCCATATCCGCGAATCTTCTTGCCGATCCTTGATTGTTTCTTCCGCAAAACCGCATATCCGGCGCAAAGCGGCTGATTTTCGCAAATCTTTCCGCGAATCCGCCAATAAATTCATAATTAACGCATCAGTCAATGTTTTGCAAGTTTTCCCCTGGATAAATTCAATCTCGGCAACGGAAGCGAATTCGACCGCCGGACGCAATTTGGAAGTGATCTTGCGAATCCCCCGCGCCGTCACCTCGACCCGGCCAAAATCTTTGGTGTAAACAACCAGAAGCTGATCCGCCTCACCCCGATCGATTTTTTTAATAATCACTCCCTGCGTCCGATAATGCGTGAACATTCCATAAATTAATTATTTTTCCATCTCTTCGCGTGTTCTCCTCCCAGCGCGCCGCCAATGCCTCCCAATATGCCGCGCCTTCTTTCAGAACTGTTAAAAACATATTTTTTTTCTTCTTCGCTCCATCCTTTCAAAGACGGATCGTCGCGCCTTCCCGCTTCTATCGCTTTACCCATTTTTATCAACAAATCTTTTTTCACCCGCGCATCCGAACTGGAGACACCAAACATCCTTCCAAATGTTTTTTTGGTTTTTTCTCCTGTACCCACGGAAGAATTAGGAAGGGCATTCTTCCAATTCTCGCCCACCGCCGATCCTATTTTTTTTATTCCCGTAGAGTTGAAATCCCCTCCAGTAAAAACACCCGATTTCTTTAAATTATCTTTTAAAGATTCCGCCTTTTCGGCTTTTTTGGCCGCTTCCATTTTTGCGGCCTTTAACGCCGCGTTTTCCCGCGCGCGGGATATAACGCGGTCAAGATCGCTCTGTCGCCCGATTCCCAAACCATTTCCGCCCGTCGCGGCCGCGTCACCCGCCGCCATGGAACCGCGGCGATTGAATATTGAATTGTTGGATAAAGAAGAACCCGGCCGAACTTTTTCTTTTATCTCTTCGCTCCGAAGGGGATTGGCTTCGTCAATCGCGCCCTTGCCTAAAACTTTATCCGATTTTGACTGGCCGCTTAAACCGAAATTTAATTTGCTTGAATATGATTCATTCATCTTTTTAAAATAAATTAAAAATTTTCACGATAAACAGGAAATACAGGAACAAAAACATTATGCCTTCGCCAAAGTTGATTTTGCGCGAAAACGAGGAGATTATCAGCAAACCGACCGAAATTGCCAAAAACGGCAAACCGACCGTTAACGCCGCGCCCTCGAAAGGCAAGGGCAAAAACATCGCCGCGACACCGCACACCAAAAGCAAATTCACGGTATTGCTGGCAAAAACATTGCCCAGCGACATTTCGTAGCGCTTGCGCCGGATTGTCGCCAAACTTGAAAAAAGTTCGGGCAAGGATGTCGCCGCGGCCAAAACCGTCATCGCCAGCATTGCCGGAAAAATCTGAATGATCGCGGCAACGCTTATCAGCGACTTAATCGCGACATTCGCCGCGAAGACCAGCAATCCCGCGCCGGCCAGCGATAAAAACAGAGCTTTGAAAAAATTTTGCCGGGACGCGTTTTTAATCATTTCAAATCCCCGGTCAAAGCGCGCGCCCACCGCCTCAACCAATTTTTGGCCGCTTGAAGCTATCGCCGCGGGAGTAATGATGTCGCGCGGGGTCAAACCGGTCCGGTTGCTCCGGGAAAAAATATAAATCGTATAAACAAAAAATATCACCGCCATCAACAATCCCTCGAACCGATTCACTTCGCCGTCGCAAGCAACCGTAAAAAAGATCGCCGCGGCCGCGGCCAGCAACGGCGCGTCCAAATCAATATATTCCTTCTTGACCGGCAAACCCTTGGCCGCCATAACGCTCGCGCCCGCCACCAGCAAAATATTGGCGATTGTCGAGCCAACCGCCAGCGGAACCACCAATTCGGGCAATCCCAAAGTCACCGCCGCCAGCGCCAGCGCCAATTCGGGCAACGCCAAAGCAATCGAAGCCGCCGCGAGATCCGGCTCCCTGCCGCCGGCCGCGAGCCTTTGCGCGCCGGCCGCGAGCCAATCCGCCGCTTTAATCAAGGCGGCCGCCGCGACAATAAATATAACCGACCAAATTAAAAGTTCAAACATTCAAAATTCGAAGCACGAAGCACGAAATCCGAAACAAATTCTAATTTTCAAAATTAGAATGTTCAAAACAAAAACGAAACTTCGTTTCTGATATTTGAAAATTCAAATTTCGATATTGTTTTGAATTTCGATATTCGATATTCGATATTTGGATTTCTTTATTTTAGTTTAACATTTTTTAATGCCGATCCATAGCGGCCGGCCGCCGACCTTGGCTTCGATTTGCGCGGCCGGCTTGGCCGGCTTTCCGAATTCGATCCCGACGGCTTTGGTTTCCTTGGCCATCATTGATTGATTTTTCTCGATCGCGAGCTTCAATTCTCCCTCCGCTTGGACATAAATGACGATCTTGTCGCCGGGCGTAAACTTGGCGGTTTTACGCAATTCCTGTATCTGGCGCATTGTTTCCCGCACATTGCCCTCCTCTTCCAGCGCGGGGGTGATCGTCCAGTCGAATTCCATCGGCGTCTTTGATTCCGGATTGAATTCGATTGCTTTCACATTCACTTCGCCCGCCAGCAAACCGATCAATTCTTCATCCAGCGGTTTTCCGGCAACGATCATTTTTGCCAGCGGCTGGCGCACCTTGACGCCCCGCTTGGCGCGCTCGGCCAAAGCCGCGGCCACCAACTCGCGCACCCGCGCCATTTGTACGCCAAGGTTTTTGTCGATTAATTTTTCCGAAACTTGGGGCCATTCTTCCAAATGCACCGATTTGGGTTTGGCAAAATCATTGCCGCTTAATTTCTGATGGATTTCCTCGCTCAAAAATGGCGTAAACGGCGCGGTGATTTTGGCCAAATTCGCCAGCACATGGGCGAATATCTTGGCCGCCTGTTTCAACTCGGCCGGATTTACCGGCTGCTGCAAACGCCGGCGCGACCGCCTCACATACCACAACGACAGATCATTGATCGCAAACGATTCAAGCGCCCGCGCCGCGGGAGCGATATCGTATTTCTCAAGAAGGCCGCCGACAAGCATTATTGTTTCATTCAGCCGTGAAACAATCCACCGGTCCAGCACATGCGCCGGGGCGACGGTTTTGGGCGCTTTGATCCCGGGCGCGTAAGTCTGGAGGAAAATATGGCAATTCCAGAATGTCAGCAAAAACTTTTTAACCGCCTGATCCAAATCTTTTTCGTTGTAAAGTTTTGGATCGCCCGGATCGTTAACCGTGTAGAAATACCAGCGCACCGCGTCGGCGCAATATTTCTCGATCATTTCCCGCGGATCGATCACATTGCCTTTGGATTTGGACATCTTTTCGCCCTTTTCATCCAAAACATGCCCCAGCGAAACCACATTTTTATAGGACGCGCCGAATCCCAAAACCGCGGATACCGAGAGCAAAGTGTAAAACCAGCCGCGCGTCTGATCAATCGCTTCGGAAATAAAATCCGCGGGGAATAATTTTGGCGGTTTATTTTTTGATTGATTTTTGCCCCGCGGCCAGCCTATCTGCGCGAAAGGCATTGAACCCGAATCAAGCCAGCAGTCAAGCACTTCGGGCGTGCGCCGCATTTTGGCGTTGCATTCCGGACAGATCGGCGTCACTTGATCGATATAAGGCCGATGCAAATCAAGTTCCATCCGATCGTTAAAGGGCAATTCTTTATAATCGATCGGCCGAAAAGCGCCGGTGTCGATTTTTTTAATTTTTCCGGAATGGCGGCCGTTGACAATTGTTCCCAGTTCCATCCCTTCCAGCGTCCATTCCAAAATTGTCAGGGGCATTTCGTGCGACACGAAAACAATGGTTTTGTTTTCATATTTCTTGTCGATATCGGAAATAAATTCATAAACCCGGCGGCGCAGCGCGATCAAACTTTCTCCTCTTCGCGGTTTGGCATTCAAACAATCGGGCTCGGCATTGATGAAATCCCAAAACAGTTTCGGGTCCTGGCCGTTCAACGCGCCCACATTGAGTTCGCGCAACCGCTTGTCATAAACGATTTTGGCGCCCGTGGCTTGGGAAATTATTTGAGCGGTTTCTTTCGCCCGCAGCAAATCCGAAGAAATGATCAGATCGATTTTCCCCTTGGCCAATTTCTTGGCGTTGGCGCCGACTTTCTTTTTCCCCTGTTCGGTGAGCGGCAGCGGTTCGGGCTCGGGCCACGAACTGGAAATCTTTTTTACCTGCCGCGCCGAATGGCCGTGCCGAAAAATAATATATCGATTGTTTGAATAACGGCAGTCCAGCAGATCGCGAATCGAACCCATTATTTGAGTATGGCCGCATTCGCACTTCCATGCCGGCAGAGGCGTGCCCCAATAACGGTCGCGGGAAATCGCCCAATCCTTGACTTCGCGCAGCCATTCTCCGAAACGCCCGTCCTTCAGATAGCCCGGCACCCAGTTAATCGTTTGGTTGTTTTTGATCAAATCGTCCCGCAGCCTGGTCATTTCGATAAACCAGCTCTTTTTGGCGTAATACAACAACGGCGTTTTACAGCGCCAGCAAAACGGATAATCATGCTCGTAAAGTTCGGATTTAAACAGCAATCCGCGTTCTTCCAAATCTTTGATGATCGGCGAATCGGCGTCTTTGACAAACATCCCCGCCCACTTGGCGCTGTCAAAAGTAAACGCGCCGTCTTCGCCCACATTCATCACCACCGGAAACTCCGGCAAATTTTCGGCGCGCAATTTTTTGTTCTGCGAACGGATCGCTTCCATATCCTCGGCGCCGAACGCCGGCGCGATGTGCACGATTCCCGAACCGTCCTCCAAAGAAACGAAATTCGCGGCGATCACTTTGTAAATCGTTTTTTTCGATTCGTCGGGCACCGGATAAACCGCCTGATAGCGCAAGCCCGCCAATTTATCGCCCTTCATTTCCTCGACGATTTCATAATTTTCGCCCAAAACTCCAAACCGGCTTTTCGCCAAAATCAAAAATCCGGCGGCGGCATCCTTCGGCTTGGCTTTCACATAATCCATTTTGGGATTGACCGCCGCGGCCACATTGGCCGGCAATGTCCAGGGCGTGGTGGTCCAAACCAAAAGCGAAGTGTCTTTGATTTCGGGATTGACCACCCGGAATTTCACGAATATGGAAAGTTCTTTGACTTTTTTATAACCTTGCGCCACTTCGTGGCTGGAAAGCGCCGTGCCGCAACGCGGGCAATACGGCACCACTTTGTAATCCTGGAACATCAATTTCTTTTCCCAAGCGGTTTTCAAAATAAACCACACCGACTCCATATATTTGGAATCGTAAGTGATATAGGCGTTATCCATATCCAGCCAATAACCGACGCGCTCGGTCAGCGCGCGCCATTCCTTGATCTGCTCAAAAACCGAATCGCGGCATTGTTTGTTGAATTCCTTGATGCCGTATTGTTCAATCTCTTTTTTGTTGTGAAGATTTAATTTCTTCTCGATCTGCAATTCCACCGGCAACCCGTGCGTGTCCCATCCGGCGCGGCGCTCAACCCGAAACCCCGCCATGGTCTTGTAGCGGCAGACCATATCCTTGAATACGCGCGTTTCCAAATGATGTATCCCCGGCCGCGCGTTGGCCGTGGGCGGCCCTTCGTAAAACACAAAATCCCGGCGTTTCTTGGGTGCGCGCGCCACGGATTTTTCAAAAATTTTAAACTCCCGCCAAAATTTAACGATTCTTTCCTCCCGCCGATTAAAATTTTGTTCCATATGATTTTGCTACAATCTAAATGTAGCAAATTCCCCCAATATTTAAAACCCTTTGCCGCGCGATACGGATTGGTTATAAAAAAGAGCGCGATTGTCTTTTCGCCTCCGAATCCAAACATACTTCGACTAATTTAACTTGTAAATAGTGGACCGGCTTTTGCCGACGCGCTCGATCCTGCCGAGCTTGATCAGCTTGTTGAAATCGTTGATGCGCGACGGTTTTGAC
The DNA here is from genome assembly GCA_022530585.1 of Candidatus Nealsonbacteria bacterium DGGOD1a. Lineage (NCBI taxonomy): Bacteria > Candidatus Nealsoniibacteriota > Candidatus Nealsonbacteria bacterium DGGOD1a. The sequence goes on along the minus strand of CP092821.1, from coordinate 54,731 downwards.
CGGGCCGTCAAACCGGAATAAATCGCATCCGTTATGTGCCCGTTTTGCTTGATGTAATTCAAAATAATTTGATGATGCGGCTTCAATATGCTTTCGGGCGTAATCGCCGAAGTTTGCAATTCATCGCCCACTCTTATCAATTCATCGATGATCCCATCGCAAAAATATTCCAGCCACAAAGTGTAATCAATCGCGTCTTTAATGTCGTAATAATTGCCTTTTTCGCCGACAAATTGAAAATATCTTGAAACATTGCCGTTGTAATAATTTTCGAAACTGAAAAGATTGAAAGTGTCCAATCCCAAATTTGCCAGCAAAATTTTTGTCGCCAACCGCGCGGTGCGGCCATTGCCATCGATAAATGGATGAATAATAACGAATGCTTTATGAAAAATGCCGGCCAAAATCAGCGGATCGATTTTTTTCGCGTTGCCATTGATAAACGCCAACAAATCATCCATCAAACCGGCAACATCTTGATGGTCGGGCGGCAAATATATCATCTTTCGCGCGATCGGATCATTAACGAAAACCGCCCCTTGCCGCAATTTTCCCGAATGAAAATCCACCGCAAGGCCGTTAGTAACGATTTTTTGTATCTTTAAAATCAAATTCAAATCAAATCTCGCGCCGCCCGATAAAAACATTCCGTTGATATAGCCAAGAGCTTCATTATAATTAAGCACTTCCTTTTCGGTGTCGCGGATATGCTCCGGCCGGGATTTCAAAATTCTTTTCACTTCGGTTAACGGCAACGGATTGCCTTCAATGCTGGTTGACGCGTGCGCCGACACTTCCCGGGCAATTTGCTCAAACTTTGCCCGCACCGCTTGCGAAAAATGGCGGCCGTTAAGTTGCGCCACAAGAACGGAAATCCGCTTGATATCCTCCAAAAGCTTGGGCGAAATATTATATTTTGGGTTAAACATGAAATATCATAATTAAATATATACTCATTATATACGATTTTTAGACGATTGCCAAACAAGGCGCTTTACAAGGGTCTGTTGCCGAATTAGCTTCAGAACGAAATTTTCAGTTTTCGAGCGAAAAGAATGAAGAATGAGGAGGCATATTTAAGCTAAATCCGGCAACGAATGATGAATTCTTTGCCGCCGAAAAATGGAAATTGCGGTTGAAGCCAATTCGGCAACAAACCCTACAATACAGCCTCTTGAAAAATAAAGGGATTTGTTGTAGAGTTTCAATTATGACAAAAGAAACACCTAAAAGCAGCATCGCTCCTGTTGCTTCAATTAATCCTCCGAAGGTCGGAGAAATTGTTAAAGGAACGGTTATCGTCCAGGAGCGTTCGTCCCTTTTCGTGGACTTGGGCGCGATCGGCACCGGCATCGTTTACGGCAAGGAATTTTACGAAATCAAAGACCGCCTGAAGGATATCAACGAAGGCGATTCCATTTCGGCAAAGATTTCCAGCCTGGAAAACGAAGACGGATACATTGAATTATCGGTCAGCGGCGCCACGCGCAAATTGGTTTGGGACGAATTGAAAGACAGCTTGGAAAACCGCACTCCGGTCACAATCAAGATCATGGGCGCCAACAAAGGCGGTTTGATCGCCAAAGTTGCCGGACTGCCGGCGTTTTTGCCCGTATCCCAGCTGGCCAGCGCGCATTACCCCAAAGTTATGGGCGGCGATCCGGACAAGATATTGAAAGAACTTCAAAAATTCGTGGGTACCGACCTTTCGGTGCGGATTTTAAACCTCAAACCCAAAACCGGCGAGATTATCCTGTCGGAAAAAATGGCCGAGATCGAAATGCGCGAAGAACGACTGAAGAAATACCAAATCGGCCAGGAAATCGAAGGCGATGTCACCGGCGTGATGGAATTCGGCATCTTTGTGCGTTTCGGCGCGGAAAACATCGAAGGCCTGATTCCGGTGGCGCAAATTCCGGAAAAACTCGCCCAGAATCTCTCGGAAAACTTCAAGATCGGCGGCAAAACCAAAGCCAAGATCATCGAAATCAGCAACGGCAAAGTGTTCCTCTCCTTGAAAGAAGAAAACGGAGAAAAATAAAATCCGAATATCGAATTTCCAATGACTGGTTTCTTCAAAAATTTCGCGCTCGTAGTCGTGTTTCTGGCGCTTATCGCCGGGCTGTTTTCGTTGTCTTCGCCGAAAACCGAAGACCCCAAACAAATATCCCTTTCCCAATTGGTTTTGGACATCAACCAGTCAAAAGTGAAAGATGTCGCGGTTACCGACAATACCCTGGCGATAACCTACAACGACGACACTCCCCCGGCGACCGCGGAAAAAGAAATCGATTCCTCGCTCTCGCAAACCTTGGTTAATCTGGGCGCCGACAAAGCAAGCCTGGAAAAGATAAACTTTGAATCAAAACAAGATACAAGTATTTGGACATGGCTGGCTCCGCTTTTATTGGGCAGCGTTCTGCCCCTGCTGGTTTTTGTCATTATCCTGATGCTGATATTCCGCCAGGCAAAAGGCAACGCCATGCAGGCTTTTGATTTCACCAAAGCCAAAACCAGAATACTGGGCGGCGGCAACCCGAAAGAAAAAACCACCTTCAACGATGTCGCCGGATTGAAAGAGGCCAAAGAAGAATTGAACGAAATCATCGACTTTTTGAAAAACCCGGAAAAATATCTGAAAATGGGCGCGAAAATCCCGCGCGGAGTTTTATTGATGGGATTGCCCGGCACCGGCAAAACCTTGCTGGCCAAAGCCATCGCCAATGAAGCCAATGTGCCGTTCTTCTCGATTTCCGGTTCGGAATTCATCGAACTTTTCGTGGGCGTGGGCGCCAGCCGCGTGCGCAGCTTGTTTGAACAAGCGCACAAAGTAAAACGAGCGATCATTTTCATCGACGAAATCGACTCCATCGGCAAAGTGCGCGGCGTGGGTTTGACCGGCGGGCACGAAGAACGCGAACAAACTTTAAACCAGATATTGGCGGAAATGGACGGCATCGAAAGCGGCGAAGGCATTATTGTTATGGGCGCCACCAACCGGCCCGAATATCTGGATCCGGCGTTATTGCGCCCCGGACGGTTTGACCGCCGCATCGTTTTGGACCTGCCCGACGCCAACGACCGCGAAGCGGTTTTAAATATCCACTGCCGCCAAAAGCCTTTGGCCAAAGATGTCAAACTGCGCGAGGTTGCCGAACGCACTCCGGGTTTTTCCGGCGCGGACCTGGCCAATGTGGTTAATGAAGCGGCCTTGCTGGCGGCAAAGCGCGACAAAACCGAAATATTCCAAACCGAATTCCTGGAATCGATCGAAAAAGTGATGCTGGGACCGGAAAAAAGAAGCCATTTGCTTTCAAAAGACGAGAAAAAAATCGCCGCGTACCACGAATCCGGCCACGCGCTGGTTTCATCTTCCCTGCCCGGAGCCGAACCGGTGCGCAAAATTTCCATCATTTCGCGCGGAATGGCCGCCGGCTACACTTTAAAAACTCCGACCGAAGAAAAGAAATTGCGCACCAAAAATGATTTTATCGCCGAAATCGCCATGCTTTTGGGCGGTTTGACCGCCGAAATCATAATTTTCGGGCAATCATCGACGGGCGCGTCCAATGACTTGAAAGTCGCTTCAAAAATCGCCCGAAAAATGGTAAAAGAATACGGGATGTCGCCGCTGGGATCGATTGTTTTCGGCGAAAAAGAAGAATTGGCGTTTCTGGGCCGGGAATTCGAAGGCCAGCGCAATTATTCCGAACAGGTGGCGGCCAAGATTGACGAAGAAGTGGCCAAAATAATCAACGAAAGCCAGGAGTTGGCGCGAAAGACCCTGGCGGAAAAGCGCGATATTCTGGAAAAAATCGCTCAAAAACTGATCGAAAAAGAAACCATCGAAAAAGAAGAATACGAAACACTTATCGGAATTGTAAAAAAATAAGCAATCGCCCCACCGGTTGCTACGCGCGTGTAGCTCACTCGGTTAGAGCAATGACCTTATAAGTCATAGGTAGATGGTTCGAATCCATCCACGCGCACAGATAAAATCAATACGGGCAGTTGGCGCAGGGGTAGCGCACTACTTTGACATAGTAGGGGTCACAGGTTCAAATCCTGTACTGCCCACCCTTTGACTTTTAAGCAATTTTAGTTTAAAGTAATCACTTGTCAGACCAAAATCCAATTTTAGAACAAACAACATTATGGAAAAGCAAATCGCAGAATTCGCACAACTCGGCAAATCGCAAAATTTGCCGGTGATAAAAGCGGGAGACACGGTGCGCGTCTACCAAAAATATAAAGACAAGGATAAGGATAAAATCCAAATGTTCGAAGGCCTGGTAATGTGCCGCAAACACGGAAACGAAACCGGCGCGGCCATCACGGTGCGCAAAATCGCTTCGGGCGTGGGCGTGGAAAAGATATTCCCGCTCCACTCGCCGATCATCGACAAGATTGAGGTGATCAAGATCGGCAAAGTCCGCCGCGCCAAAATTTATTATATGCGCACCGCCAAAGGCAAAAGATCCCGCATAAAGCGCGCGGAAACCAAACCCGCCAAGGAATCAAAGCAAGAAGCCTAAAAAGCTTCTTGCTTTAAATCGGTTTTGCGCGAAGCAGTGACCGCGAACTATCAGCCATCCCGCTAAAACGGGATTTGCCCGGGTGTCGAAATTGGTATACGAGCTAGCTTGAGGTGCTAGTGGGCTCAACCCCGTGCGAGTTCAAGTCTCGCCCCGGGCACAAAATTTTCACCGGAAAATTTTCTCAAACTACAAATTGCACGCGCAAATTACCGCATTTTCGGGCGATTAGCTCAGCTGGTAGAGCGACTCATTTACACTGAGTAGGCCAGGGGTTCGAGTCCCTTATCGCCCACCGGTAAAACAATTTTCGGGACAACCCCGATTTTTTGTTGCGCGGCGGCCGATGGCGTTTCGCCGAAAACAGGATTTCCGTTAACGCGAGAGACAGGCTCTCCACGCATCCCGGCGAGCGATCGCAACCGTTGGAATTGCTTTCCGGCTTTAAAAATGCTATGAATAACCTGTTGCCCATTTCGCAATCGGTTGTTTTTTTATTTTGATTTTTGTATTTTGTTTCGGATTTCGATATTTGTGCTTAGAACTTCCCCGCCTCTGGCGGGTTGGTGGGATGCCAGAGTGGCCGAATGGGACGGTTTCGAAAACCGTTATGCCCGCAAGGGTATCGGAGGTTCGACTCCTCCTCCCACCGCAACGCCAAGCGGTTGCAATTGGGACGCTAAGCGTCCCGCCTCTTTGAAGGATTAAAACAGCGCGCTAAGCGCGCATTGCATTACGAATTACCATGTCACTTTTCTCCAAAAAACAAACTCAAGAGCCGCAAAATATTGATGAAATTTTGGCGCAATTCAAAAGCCTGAAAGAAGAATATAAACAGGTCAAGATGGAAATGGAAACCTTGAAGAAAGACAGCGTGGCCAATGTGAACAAAATCGGGATGGTAAGATTCAACCCTTTCGAAGGCTTTGGGGGCAATCAAAGCTTTTCGCTGGCCATACTCGACGGCAACGACAATGGCGCGGTCGTCACCAGCCTGTTCTCGCGCGAAGCCAACCGCGTCTACGGCAAACCGATCAAACAGGGAACTTCCGAATTCAAACTCACCGAAGAGGAAAAACAAGCCATCGAAATCGCACAGAAACAAAAATAACAAATTTTCAATTTTCAATTTCTAATTTTCATTGAATTTTCAAACCATCAATGAGCCAAACGGGATACTTGTTTGTATTTTATTTGAAACATTGGAATTTGAAACATTTATTGGAAATTGAAAATTGGCAATTGAAAATTATTTTAATGACTCCCAAAACTAAAACCAACTTGATAACTCGCCCGCCCGTGGTAGTGGTTATGGGCCATGTCGATCACGGCAAGACCTCGATTTTGGATTACATCCGCGAGACTCGCGTGGCCGACAAAGAATCCGGCGGCATCACCCAGCACATCGGCGCGTCGGTGGCGGATTTCAAAGGAAAAAAAATCACCTTCATCGACACCCCCGGCCACGAGGCGTTTTCACAAATGCGCTTGCGCGGATCGAGAATCGCGGATATCGCGATTCTCGTGGTCGCGGCCGAAGAAGGGCTGAAACCCCAAACCAAAGAAGCGATCGCCGCCATCAAAAAAGCCTCTATTCCGATGATCGTGGCGATGAATAAAATCGACCTCCCCGGAGCCAACCCGGAAAAAGTCAAGCGCGAATTGCAAAAAGAAGACATCACGGTCGAAGACTGGGGCGGCGGCGTTCCCGCGATCGGAGTTTCGGCCAAATCGGGCAAAGGCATCGATGAACTGTTGGAAATGGTAATCTTGGTCGCCGAGATGGAAAACCTGCAGGCCGATCCGGACTCACCCGCCCGCGGCATAATTATCGAATCTTCGCTTGATCATCGCCGCGGCCCCAGCGCCAGCATCCTGCTTCAGGACGGCGTTTTAAAACCGGGAACGGTTATCGCCACCGCGACCGCTTTTGGAAAAATAAAAAGCCTTGAGGATTCGCGCGGCAAAAAAATTGACACCCTCTTCCCCTCTCAGCCGGCAATGGCGATCGGGTTTGAAACCGTACCCGTGATCGGCGAATCCTTTCAGGCGATGGCCGATATGGAAGCGGCGCAAAACTTCGTTAAAACCGAGCTTGGCCGGATCGCGAAGGCCGCGGCGGATAAAATTCCGGCCGCAAAAAAAGAAGGGCAAAAAATCATCAACATCGTGCTCAAGGCCGATGTTCTGGGATCGCTGGAGGTGTTGAAAGAAACCATCGGCCAAATCCCCCAAACCGAAACCGCTTTTGACATATTAAGCACCGGCGCGGGCGAGATAAATCTCAATGATGTAAAAATGGCGCGTTCAAGCGGCGCGGTTATCATCGGCTTCAAAGTGAAAACCGGCAATGACGCCAAAATAATGGCCGAGCGGGAGAAAATCAGGGTGATGAACTTTGAAATAATCTACGAGATGATCGAATGGCTGCGCGCGTATATGGAAAGAATGAAGGTGCCGCAAATTGAACGCAAGGACATCGGCAAATTGAAGGTTTTGTTGAGCTTCTGGGCGGAAAAAAGCCGCCAGATCGTGGGCGGTAAAATTGTCGAAGGCGAAGTGAAAAAAAGCGTCAAGATCGAGGTTTTCCGGGGCGAATCTTCGGTCGGACAGGGCCGGTTGATCAATCTGCAAAAAAATAAAAAAGATATCGCCGAAGCCCGCAAGGGCGAAGAAGTGGGTATTCTCTACGAAGGCCAGGAAAAAATTCAGGAAGGCGACTATTTGGTCTTCTACACCCAAGAAAAGAATTTCTAATTTCTAATTTATAATTTCTATTAAATTTCTAATCAAAGAATTTTCATTGAAAATTCAATGAAAATCGGAAATTGAAAATTGAAAATTTATTGAAGTGGACCACCGGATTGAAAAAATTGAAGCCTTGATCCAAGATATTCTGGCCGAAATGATCGCCCGGGATTTTTCCGTAAGCCGGGAAACGCTGATCACCATAACCAAAGTCAAAGCTAGCGGCAATTTGCAGGAAGCCAAGGTTTATGTCAGCGTGCTCCCCGACCGCGAAAGGACGAAGATTGTCGCCAGCATGGAAAGAAACGCCCGGTTTTTCCAAAGCGCGCTGAATAAAAAATTGCGTATGCGCCCGGTGCCGAAAATCATCTTCATGCCCGACGCCAACCCGGCGCAAGCCCAGCAAGTTGAAACCATTCTGGAGGGGCTGAAAACCAAAGATAAATAACCGCGCGTTTTGGAATTTTAAGCGGCCGCGAGGATAACCATTGAAATTTCGCCGAATTTGTATTAAATTTTACTATTATACTTTGGATTGCGAAACAATTAAATTCAAATACCATTGAAGGGGTCTAACCCTTGCGATTACGCAAGGGATAGACCCCGGATACAAAGCGTTTCGTAATTCAAGATATTATAATTATTATGGCCGGTTAGCCAAGTAGTAAGGCGACAGCAACAAAAGCATATAAACCGTGGGAATTGTTGGAATATCGCGAATTCAATTCGCGAAGCGAAGCAATGAACCAAGAGATGTTTTTAAAAACACACCAACAAAAAGAACTTCTAAAAACGAAATACGGCCGGTTAGCCAAGTAGTAAGGCGACAGTCTGTCATCGCTCCGCGAGATCTGGCGTAGCCAGACAAAACTGTTATACATGAGTGCGATTCTCAACAACACAACCAGTACATAGCCATACAAAAAGCTATGAAATATTACACCTATATTTTGCTAAGTTTAAAAAATAATGACATTTATATCGGAAGTACGGCCAACTTACAAAATAGAATAAGCTTGCACAATCAGGGAAAAGTAAAATCAACAAAAGCATATAAACCGTGGGAATTGTTGGAATATCGCGAATTCAATTCGCGAAGCGAAGCAATGAACCAAGAGATGTTTTTAAAAACACACCAACAAAAAGAACTTCTAAAAACGAAATACGGCCGGTTAGCCAAGTAGTAAGGCGACAGTCTGCAAAACTGTTATACATGAGTGCGATTCTCATACCGGCCTCATTCTTAATCGCCCGGGTGGCGAAATTGGCACACGCACAACACTTAAAATGTTGCGAGGTAACTCATGTGGGTTCAAGTCCCACCCCGGGCACAAAAACAAAAAAACCGCCCTTTGATAAACTCGGGACGGTTTTTTATTGATAAAATTATTTTTCCAGAACTTCCACATAGGCGTACCTCACGCCGAAGTTTTTGGCTTGTTCATAGGACGGGAACCAGATATCAAACCGGTAATCCCCCATGCGCCAATGCATCCGATCCTCCACCGAAAATTCTTTGTTGCCGTACAATTCCGGAATTCGGATCTTGGTGCCGAACGGAAGGCCGTTGTTGGCAACCACTCCATCGTGGACATAGGTGCCGTTGGCCGTGATAAACGGCGTGCTGTCGGTTTGCGCCTCGGTGCTGGAATAAGCCGTCAAAACCACTCTAATCTTGCGAATCGCGGTTTTTGAAAAGCTCAAACCGTTTTCTTTGGAGCAAACATCCGAGTTGTTCCTAAGTTCCAACGGATTGGCTTGCGAAATCATTACTCCGGAAAAAATCAATTCGAGAGCTTTGCCGGAAACCATGGCTTTGTTCGATTGTTCCAAAACCGCGGCTGTTTCCATGGCTAACGCGCCGTTGAACCGGAGGGCCAGCCATAAACTGGAAAAACCAAGAGTGAAAATGAGCAAACTTTTGCTCCACGCGGGACACTTCAAGCAAATACACATAAATTAAATCTGGCGCACAGATGCCTTTCTATGCCGCGGTTAGGGTATTTGCGCTTCGCAGAAAACTGTTAAATTACCCTTTAAATTGACCCATAAGCGCAAAACCCGCAAATTCATCGTGACCCACCTATTGTATTCCAATCCTGCGAATTTGTCAAGGGTAAACCAAGGTTAAATTATTGGAATTCTTGCAAGTTTTTTCAACGGAAATTCCAACAAAAAAACGCTTTTCGCGATTCGTATTTTAAAAAAGGGTCGGACCCTCCAAATTTGAGGTGTCCGACCCTTTTTAAATTGTCTTGCGTTGCGAAACGCTTTGTATTTGGGGTCTTAGTCTCCAGAGTATTTGAATTCAATGGTTTCGCGACTCAAGATATTCGCGCAATTTTGCCAGCTCCTCGGCCACGATTTCTTTTTCGTTCCACGGGATTTTTTCGCCATTGGCGAGAAAAGTCCACGGCATGCTTCCCTTGCCGGTGAGTATCGCCACATCGTCGGCCCCGGTCAATTCAAGCGCTTTTCTGATCGCTTCCCGGCGATCCATAATTTCGTGAATATCGCCCTTAAAACCGGCCCCAACCGCTCCGTCTTTGACCATATCGATAATTTTTCGCGGATCTTCGTCATAAGGGTCTTCGTTGGTCAAAATGATCTCACCGCAATGTTTGGCCGCGATTTGCCCCAAAATCGGCCGTTTCCACTTGTCGCGGCCGCCGCCGCACGCGCCCAGCAAACAAACAAGCTTCCCGTTTTTCCCCCGGCAATCGCGCTCAAGGGCCGAATAAACTTTTTCCAGCGCGTTTGGAGTGAACGCGAAATCAACAAACACCCGCGGCGAGTCGCCGGCTTTTTCCATCCGCCCGGGCACGATCTTGATTCCGGAAATCGCCCTTTGGCACGCGTCCATCCCCACTCCCTGGGAAACCGCGCAACAGATCGCGGCCAGCGCGTTGTGGATATTAAACTCACCGGCCAGATTTATCTCGAACTTATCGTTCCCAACGCTAAATCGCGCGCCGTTTAAACCGGTTTTAATATCTTGAGCGCAGATCACCGCGTAATCGGCACCATTGCGGCCGATGCCTTGACTGCCGCAAAAACCATAACCAAACTTGCGTTTTGCTTTAAACCCGAGAAAATAATTTGCGTTTTCGTCGTCGCAGTTGACCGCGTGAAAACCCTTGGCCGCCTTGAATAGTTTAAGTTTGGCCTTGCGGTAATTATCAAACCCGCCATGGCTTTCGATGTGTTCGGGGGTTAAATTGGTGAATACCGCGCCGGTAAAATCAATAAAGCGGTGGCGATGCTGTTTGATGCCCTCCGAAGTCACTTCCAAGATCGCGTAATCGCATTTGGCTTTGGCCGCCCGCGCCAGTATGCTTTGCACGGCAAACCGTCCCGGCATGGTATTGCCGGTTTTGTTGATCCGCAGGTCTTCCCCGACCTCGAACTTGATTGATGACAAAACCGCGACCTTATAGCCCGCTTCTTTTAAGATCGCGGAAATAAACTCAATCGTGGTCGATTTGCCGTTGGTGCCGGTCACGCCGATGACTTTCAATTTGCGCGATGGAAAACCGTAGCGCGCCGCCGCGGCAAGCGCCAGCAAAAAATGATACCCGCCCAACGCGAATCCCGGCAGCAACCCCCGGGCCGTTCTCTTGATTTTGTTTATAATCGCCATATTCCGATATCATTCAAAAAATTATCCCTTTAAAAGCATTTGGATTATAACCATTGAAAGGGTTGAAAGGGTCGGACCCTTTACAAAAATATCTCGCGCGGCTTGCTTTGGCCCGGCGAGCGGCTAACGAGCGCCTATCCGCCGATTTTACAATTCAAAAAAAGCAAATCAATTGCCATACACATTGCCCCGCCAATCAATATTTTCAATATACGCCCGGCATTTTTCAAACCAAAACTCAGCAATAATTCTCAATCGCCCCGAACGAATTCTGTAAAAACCTTGCCACTCGCCGCCAAGCCTTTTTATATCAATATTTATGTCCTCTCCTTTGAATTTTCGCAAGGCAAGCAGTATTTTTTCAACCGCAAAGTCCTCATCCAAATTATTTTTCTTGATGAACTTCAAGGAACCCGCGGAAAAGCCGATATGCCACTTCATATTTCAACTTCAATATCTTTGACGCTTTTACGGGCAGGATTTCCATAACATTTTTCAATATCATCTTGTTCCTCCCGCGACACAAACGGCAAAAACGAAGCGCGAAGCCTCGCAAATTCTTGTTCAAAAACCTCTTTCACGCTTTCCCGCACCGCCTCCTTTAATTCTTTTTTTCCAATGGTAATATTTTCCATGCTTTGACTATAATATCTCTCCAAAAAGATTACAAGTTCAGAACCCCCGAAGGGGTCGTTCCCAAGGGGTCGTTCCCTTGCGTACTCGCAAGGGTGCGACCCCTTTAATAGCATTCGGAATTTTTGGGTCCATCACTTCCGCTTGTCCCAAGGCTTTTGCGAGGGATACTCGGAAAGGTGCGACCCCTTCAAAAGCATTTGGATCATAACCATTGAAAGGGTCGGACCCTTCATAAAAGGGTCTAACCCTTCCGATTACAGAAGGGATAGACCCTTAAAATGCAAAAAACCGGCGAGGGGTTACAAATCATTGATTGAATTGACACATTTCATTTTAAATTTATAATGAAAGCAAATTATAAAAATAGCGCTATGAAACTGTATATCGCCGAATACATTGAGAATATTCTGCGCAAGGCTGAATATGAATACGACCAAGAAACCAAAAGCTGGTGCGCCAGCGCGAACGATTTGCCCGGCGCCTATGCGCAAGCGGGCTCCGTGGAAGAAGCCCGGGAGCAATTAACCGAAGTGATTGAAGATTACATTTTGACCAGCTTGCAGGAAAAAACCTTTTTGCCCGGATTCAGAGAGCCGGCAAAAACCAATGCCTGATCTTTCCCCCGTCCCGCGGCGGATTTTGATTAAAAAGCTGAAAGCAATCGGCTTTTCGGGCCCCCATACGGGAGGCTGGCACGAATATATGAAACGAGAACGCGAGAAAATTTTTATTCCCAATCCTCACGGAGGAGACATCGGATTGCCGATCATAAAAAAGATCGTCCGGCAAATCAAAATCTCAAATCAGGAATTCACAAACCTCTGACCGCAACTTCCTCCATGGTCGTTCCCTCGGGGCCGTTCCCAAGGGGGTCGTTCCCTTGCGTAATCGCAAGGGTGCGACCCCTTTTAAAGTATTTGGGTTTTCGGGGTGCAACCCCTTCAAAGCATCACTTCAAATGCGTCGCCACTCCCTGCTGGTCCGGGGTCTATCCCTTTCGTAATCGGAAGGGTTAGACCCCTTTAAAATTATTCGACGCTCAATCAAATCCTTACTTCAAATGCGTCGCCACCCCCTGCTGGTTCCGGGGTCTATCCCTTTCGTAATCGGAAGGGTTAGACCCCTTTAAAATTATTCAACGCTCAATCAAATCCTTACTTCAAATGCGTTGCCACTCCCTGCTGGTAGTCCATCTGAATTTGCTCCGCCGTCCTTGCGTAGTTATAGACGCGCACATCGTCAATCTGACCATTGAAATATTGACCTTGCAATGGTCTGCCGCCAATCCACAATGGCTCTCCAGTGGTCGCAATTAAGCTCGGGCCAACTCCTGACGATGCTATTTCCACGCCATTTTTATATAATTTCATCGTTGTTCCATCATAAGTTCCGACAATATATTGCCATTCATTTAAATCAACTGCATTTGTTTTGGTTACTTCGTATTGTGATGTACCGTCATACAAACGAAACATCCAGTTTTTTCCAGTTTTTTGATGTAACAAATACCCCAATTTATTATCATAATGTTCTTTAACTAAAATTGTTCGATGAGTCGTATCGTCCGTAGGATTTACCCATGCTCCAACCGTAATCGCATCAGTAGCATTTAAACTGCTATCATTCCCCGCATCTACATAATCATCCGCGCCGTCAAAGCTCAAGGCCGAGCCGTATTTGCCTTCCACCCAAGTCGCGCCCGAAACCGTCCCGTGGTTGTTGTTCCCCGAAGAATCAAACGCGCGCGTTCCCTCGCCCTCGTCCATATCCCAATGCGCCACCGGCCCGCCCTGATTGTAATGATACCGCACTTCTTCCTCGCTCAACGCCCGATTGTATAATTTAATTTCATCCAACAAACCATTAAAAGGCATTAGTGTATCTCTCCCAATATTGAAATAACCGCCGGTATAAACGATATTACCCGTTACTGTTAATTGATTCTTTAAAACGCCGTTAGAATAAATCCTATAATTATTAGCCCCACCATTCGCATCGTAGGTAACTACTATATGATACCAATGATTAAGCAAAGGTACAGTAAAACTCACAGTTTGCCAAACACTCCCATCCCAAAACTGTGCATATAATCTTGAATTCCAAAAATTAGTATAAATACCTTTACCAGTCATGGCATACCATCCAACTACGCTTCTCTCATACATCCCATCGGAGAATTGCTTTGGATACATCCAATACTCAAGTGTTGCCATACTGGTTGGTTGCAGTGTTGCCCCATTCCCGCAATTCACATAATCATCCTTGCCATCAAATTGCAACGCGCCGCCATTTTTCCCCTGCGTCCATTTCGGGCCGTTGGCGAGCGTCCCGTGGTTGTTGTTCCCCGAATTATCATTCAACACTGATCCGCCGCCTTCATCCATATCCCAGTTGCCCACCAAGCCATAGTCCATACAGCTTGCCGGGTCTTCGGAACAGGTTTTCCCGCTCGGCCCCAAATGCGCCGCCATCCCGGCATTATAATCCAACCGTATCTCCTCCTCCGTCCTTGCATAGTCATAAAATTTTAGATCGTCAATCTGGCCGTTAATATAAAAAGCGTTAAAACGCATCAATGACAGCGCCTGCGAATTTGACAAGCTGCCAATTGTTTCAACATTGGTCTGGCTTCTTGCCGCGCCATCAACATAAAGAGTCATATAGTCCGTACTTCTATCAAATACAACTTCAACATAATGCCAATTGCCATCGTTTATCCGATAACCTGGAGAAAGTATTTGTTCGTCGGAATCGTTAACAAGAGCTTTTACATAATCACCGGTAAAGTGCAACGAATAACCATCTGGATTATATTTTATAAGAAAATGGCAGGCAGAACAGCCGGTAGAAGTAGTCTTTAGCCATAAACCGTAAGAAAAATTTTCATCGGCAGTAATATCCAAATCACTGTTATTCGGAATTGAAACATAATCATCCACTCCGTCAAAGCTCAAGGCCGAACCGTATTTGCCCTGCGTCCAAGTCGGTCCGTTGACCAGCGTGCCATCGTTGCCATTGCCCGATTTGTCGTTGATTGTTGATCCCGACCCCTCATCCATATCCCAATGCGCCACCGGCCCCCCATGGTTATAGTGATACCGCACCTCCTCCTCGCTCAACGCCCGATTATAAATCTTCACATTATCAATCTGACCAAAAAAAGGATACCGTGGCGCGCAATATCTATTTCCAATAGAAAAATTATATATATTATCAACATTAAAACTACTTACCCCAGTATTACTGCCAACTAACTTTCCGTCGACATACAAGTAAATACTATCACTATTTCTGATAGCAAGCGCATGATGCCATTTATTATCATTATAATCATCGCTTGCCTCCGCAACTATCGAAATAGTCCCATTCGCTATACTAAATCGTAATTTATTTCCACTCGTTTGAGTAAGAAGATAATTCTGACTATAGCCATTACAATATTTAGCAACCAAAAATCTATTTATTCCATCATGCCCTGTTGACGATTTAAACCAAGTCTCAATAGAGAAATTATTTGTCCCAAAATTTAAAATATCATTATTCTCTACATCCACATAATCATCCTTGCCGTCGAATTGCAGGGCGCCGCCGCTCTTGCCTTGGGTCCACTTCGGGCCGTTGGTGAGGGTGCCGTGGTTGCTGTTCCCCGAATTATCATTCAACACTGATCCGCTCCCTTCATCCATATCCCAGTTGCCGACCAAGCCATAGTCCATACAGCTTGCCGGATCTTCGGAACAAGTTTTCCCGCTCGGCCCCAAATGCGCCGCCATCCCGGCATTGTAATCCAACCGAATCTCCTCCTCCGTCCTCGCGTAATCATAAATTTTTATGTCGTCCAATAAACCATTAAGCGAGCTATAACCGACATTACGCCCTAAGAATAGTTTTTCACTGGTGTTATATATACCGGCATCATAATTAGCATTGCTTTTTAAAATCCCATCAACATATAATTTCATCGTCGAACCATCATAAGTCGCGGCAATATGTTCCCATTCATTTATAGATACTTCGTTCGTACTAACAATAGAGGTACTTGTGCCATCCCTACTTATTATAAAACGTAAACCGCCACCGGTTGGATTAAAAGGATTAAATTCAAGCGCGAAACCTCTTTT
Source organism: Candidatus Nealsonbacteria bacterium DGGOD1a (assembly GCA_022530585.1). Classification (NCBI taxonomy): domain Bacteria; phylum Candidatus Nealsoniibacteriota; species Candidatus Nealsonbacteria bacterium DGGOD1a. The sequence continues at coordinate 39,051 of CP092821.1, read as the reverse complement.
ACCATTTTCCGCATAATATTTTGTAACTATCCCATTGTAACTAGTCACATTACTGGTTTTTACCCAAGCGGTTATTGTAATTGGCCCTGTAATTTGCAAATTTTGTTGGTTCCCTGCATCCACATAATCATTCACGCCGTCAAAACTCAACGCCGAGCCGTATTTGCCCTGCGTCCAAGTGGGGCCGTTGACCAGCGTGCCATCGTTGCCATTGCCCGATTTGTCATTGATCTTTGCTCCCGACCCCTCATCCATATCCCAATGCGCCACCGGCCCCCCGTGGTTGTAATGGTACCTCACCTCCGCCTCGCTCAACGCCCGATTATAGATCTTGACCTCGTCAATCGCCCCATTAAACTGATATTGAAGAGAGTTAGAATTACCAACAAATAAATTTCTGGAAGATGCTGTCCTTATATCGCCCGTTGTGTAATCATCATCTTTCAATATTCCATTAACATATAATCTGGTAATTTCTTCATTTTTGGAGTAAACAACAACAATATGATTCCAAGAATTTAAAGAAATCGCTCCGCTCAACCTTCCTTGATCTCCATCCGTCCATATGTCCGCCCTCACAATATTACCCGTATACTGATCTAGCCGGTAACCGTACCAAGTTTCACCTTCGAGAATTTCTTTTGCTGCAACATAAGAGACCGAATCAGTTTCAGGCTTAATCCATGTTTCAATTGTAATCTCATCCGTGATATCCAAACTGCTACTATCCCCGCAATTCACATAATCATCCTTGCCGTCAAATTGCAGGGCGCCGCCGTTTTTGCCCTGCGTCCACTTTGGGCCGTTGGCGAGCGTGCCGTGGTTGTTGTTGCCGCTGGCATCGTTGGCGATTGTGCCGCCGCCTTCGTCAAAACTCCAATAGCCCGCCAGCCCGCGCGTCATCGTGTCCTCGGGAATCGCGGCCCCTCCCCCGAAAAACCCGTTCAACGCCAGCGTCCCGCCCACCCCAACCAAACACAAAACCCCCACCACCGCCACCCCCCACCCCTTTTTGCGAAGGTTGCGAAGGTTAGACCTTCGCCAAAAAAATCGCCGAAGGTCTAACCTTCGCAACCTAAATCCGCGCCAAAATCCAAATTTATTTTTTATATCGAAATTAAACATAATTTTCCCGAAGGTTAGTTCCGAAGGTTAGACCTTCGCTAACCTTCGCTAACTTCGTCGCCGAAGGTCTAACCTTCGCAATCTGCACCAAAATTACTCCATCGTTAACTTTCCCAAAAACTCGCGAGCGCCGCGAATCAGCAAAGCGTCTTGGCAAAACTTCTTATATATTTCCAAATTGGGAAACACATCTTTAAAGCAATCTCTGTTGACGATACCCAAATTGCGCAATCCGAAAGATTCCCCCAAACTGCAAAACGGATAGTCCAGCGCGAACTGGAACGCCTCATCAAAATTTTCCATTGCCGCGGGAATCCCGCCTTCAAATAATTCGAAAGCGTTAAAAACTTGAATATAGGCATCTAAATATTGTAAATGTCTCTCATCATTAATATTTTTTCCTTTATATGGCCCTTGAAAAATCCTGCCCACTTCGCCGCTCTTTATATTTCGATAAGCAGTATAGCCATTGCCTAATTTTTTCATAAACTTGCTCACTCCGCCGGGAAAAATTTCTTTCATCAACAAATGAAAATGATTCGGCGACAGATGGTATGAAATTATCTGAGTCAAAGGCATAGGTTCGCCCCATTCTTCCTGCCATTCAAATGTGTTGTGTTCGTTGGTTCCTTGGCTAAGGTCTAACCTTCGCAAAAAATCCCTTTGAAACTCAATTAAATCGGTTAAACATTTGGCCAGTTCGGTTATATCACGCTGGTCATTGAAAAACCGTATTGATCTTAAAAAACGCCATTTGTCCGATTTGTCAAAATAGATTACGCCTTTTTTATTGCCCCTGTTGTAAGCATGAATAAAATCCCCAACCACAAATGGTTCAACTCTAATACTCATAATAAATATTATTTACAGGCGAAGGTTAGACCTTCGAAACGAAGGTTAGACCTTCGCAACTTTCCTGCTACTGCTCGGGATCAGGTTCGAGGTCAGGCTCGGGGACAACGGGTTCAGATTCAGACGGTTCGGAGGGCTCAGAGGGCTGGGAAGGTTCCAAAGTTTCGGAGGGGTTAGAGGTTTCGGAAGTCTGAGAAGGTTCGAGGGGTTCCGAAGGCTCGGGCGGCGGGACAACCGCCTCTTCGGTGGTGGTGGTGCCGTTGCCGGATGGCGGCTGATTATCGGCGGAGCCGCCGGCACCGGAACCGCTTCCCGCCGCCGGCGGATTGCCGCCGGTGCCGGATGGTTGGTTGTTGGATCCAGTTATCAATGATGAATTATCATTTTCACCGCCGTTTTCCGCCGGTTCATCCATGATTTCTTCCGGCGTTTCGGCATCTTGCGCCAATTCAACCGGCGCCGGCTTAACCACCGGATCATAGCCGGGCAAAACCGCGTTTCTGACATCCAAAACCAACCCGATCAGGCCGGTGTATTCAACGGTTTTGGCAATCTCGGTTTGGCCTTTTTCTTTCTCGGCAAGCTGGACGCGCTCCAAATAAGCCAGTTCGTTTTGCGCGACTTGGGTAAGCTGTTCTTGGACATACAGCCCCAAATCGCCGCCGGCAAGCGACAATTTATCGATTTCCATTGACGAATGCCTCGTTATGGTTTGCCAGATGTTATCTTGAATGCCGATAGTTTCAAAAGAATAATCCACATAGTACTTTTTATCGTCCTCAAAAACATCGCCAATCTTCATCGCGAAATCAAAACTGCCCAGATCGGCCGCCAGCAAAGCGATGTTGTCAACGCCGCTTTGAGTGATAATTTCTTCTCCCAAAACCGCTTTCTTTGCCTCCGGATCGGCGGCAAAAATCGCGGCGCCGCCCAAAAGCGCCAAAACCAGTCCGATGACAAAGCTATTGTGGTATTTGACAAAGCCCGTTATTTTGTTTTTGATTGTTTCACTCGACATATTTTATTGCCGACTATGATCAAACTATCACGATAAGAGGACTACCAAAGGGTTTCGTCCCGCGGAAATGCCTCTTTTGCAAATTCAACCGCCTTTTCCGGGGCGGTTTTTGATTTCCAATCTCTCTTTAATATTGTATTTGTCTTTGAGAAAAACTCTGAACCGCGCAAAATCCAAAATCCACTCTTGGCTGCGCACTCCAAGGTTCAGGTTCTGGCTGTCGATGAACGCGTAATTGTTTTCAAGCGATTCCATAATTTTATACTCCATTGTAGCAAAAACCGGGTTTATCCGAAAGCGCGCCAAGACAGCGCGCCAAGATTAAAAGGGTCGGACCCTTTTAAAAATTTTTCCATTCCGCGGCTAACAGCCATTTCCAAACCGGAATAATTTTAACCTTGCCCCGCTCATTATTTTCATCTTCCTGATCTTTAGTCAAAATTATCCCTTCTTTGAGGCCGAATTTTTCCATCGCGCCCCAGAGCCCCTCCAATTCCCTTGCCTGATTGTTCTTGTCCATACGCCACGCAACCTGGATGGCGCCGATAATTTTATTTTTTTTCTTGACCAAAAAATCACATTCTTTTTTATCTTTGAAATAATAAATTTCCTTGCCGCGCCTCTTTAATTCCAAAAATGCCAAATTCTCCAGCAAACGGCCGCGGTCTTCGGAAAATCCAAACGCCACGGAATTGCGCAAGCCGTTGTCAATGACAAAAATTTTTTTATTGGAGATATATTGTTTTTTCAAAGAAAAATCGTATTTAAAAACCTCAAACGCCAAATAGCTTTCCTGCAAATAATGGACATAATTTTTTACCGTCACCAAGCTTTTGAACCCCAAAGTATTTTTTAATCCGTTATAGCTTGTTTCTTGAGTAAAATTTGAAAACACGCAATTGGCAAGCTCGCGAAACGATTTCACCTCGCGAATCCCAAACCGCGCGATAATATCTTTATATAAAATATCTTCATATATTTTTTTGAGATATTCCATGTCTTGGCTTTTCAAAAATTCGGGAAATCCGCCGTTTTGCGAATAAGCGTCGAATGCCGATAAAATCTCAATTCTTTTTCGCGAATTCAAAATTTTCCAATCAATTTTTTTAAAATTCAAAAATTCATTGAAAGAAAACGGGAAAAGCTCCAACCCGAAATAGCGTCCGGTTAAATGGGTTGCCAATTCCGAACTCAATAATTTGGCGTTTGATCCGGTGATGAATATCTTATACCCCTCGTCATAAATTCGGCGCGCGAACCTCTCCCAACTGCCGATGTTTTGAATTTCGTCCAGCAAAATCGTTTTTGAATCGTTGATTTTGCCAAACGCCAGCATCAAATTTTGGAAATCGCCGACTTCAAAATCCAAAAGCCGTTCATCGTCAAAATTAAGATAATGGCAACTGCCGAAATTATCATAAAATTGCCGCAAAAGCGTTGACTTTCCGCAGCGCCGCGTGCCCGAAATAACAACTATTTGCGCCGTCTTTAAATATTTTTCAAAATCAATATCCCGCGTAATCCCCCTGTCTCTTTGCCGGAATTTTTCCTCTTGATCTCTGGTTATTTCCTCTAAAATGGTTATTGGAATCATTGTATTATCTACATTACCAATATAGATAAATTGATATTATCTATATTGGCAGTATAAATAATTAGAACCGCCTGTCAAGCGCATCACGCAATAGTTTATATTGCCAATATGAATTAAAATTACCTATAAATATCATGATTGCCTATTGAATCAAAGAAAATATCATCCTTGCTGTCGCCGTAATAGAAAATAATTCGATATTCGTAATTAACCGAAAAAGCCCAATAATCGGATAGCCGGCCGCCAAGTTTATGGAAATGTAAACGGGCATCTTGAGGATTTTTTCTGAATATTTCTTCAGCCAGCTCGGCGTCATCCTTTACATCGTCAGACAATTTTTTATAAAGTCGCTCAAAATGCGGCGAGTAGATAATTATCATTTAATTGGGCGAAACGAAATCGATATTCGCTTAACTAATCGAAAATCAAGCTCTGCTTAACGCAAATCCTTAAGAGATTTTAATTCTTTTCCCAATCCTGCCTCAATTTCTTTTCTGCCCTGTTCCAGCTCACGGAACGATTTTTCTTCCTGCCAGAAACGAATCAAATATCGCACGAATTCGCTTTTGGAAGCGAATCTGCCGGTTTTGACTTCTTTTTCTATTTGCTCGTCCAATTTTTTGGGAAGTGATATGGTTACAATATTGCGCATATGTTTAGATTGGTTAATAGTAATACAAAGTATTACATACCCCGAATTGCTTGTCAAATCGCTCCGATGTAACCGCTCGCTGGGTTTGCAACAACATATTACTTTTAGATTACGAAACCATTATGAGTTTTCCGGCGGTAGCTTTGGAAGGCTTTAAAAGGGTCGAACCCTTTTAAAATTTTACGCTCCATTGAAGATATTCAGAGGGTTAGACCCTCTGAAAAAGTTTGCAGTTGGGCGTTAACATGGCTGATGATTTTCTCTTCGTGGCGGCGGGGCAAAAATATCGCCTCAAGATTTTGCGTAGTTTGCCAAGAGCGGCATTTGTCGGCAAAAGCGCGAAACGAATCAAACGCTTTTGCCGCGGCGGCTTCATCGCCTTTCTTTTCTTTCATTTTTTTGACAAATCGTTTTAGCGTGCTTTGGCGTAAAACTGCGTAAGCGGCGAAAATCCGAAATCCCAAAAATTCAATCCCAGTTCTTGCCGGAAATACCTCGGCTTTCTTGGGATGCAAATTCAAATCCAATCCGTTTTTCAAAAATTCAGCGATTTTGTCCTTTACTTGCCATAATTCCCGTTTATCGGTTCCCAAAATCAGAAAATCATCCATATAGCGAAGATAATATCCGCGCTTTAAACCCCGCTTCACGAATTGGTCAAGTTCGTTTAAATACACATTGGCAAAGAGCTGGCTGGTCAGATTGCCGATGGGAATCCCCTTGCCGGTTTCAAAATTGTTGCTGTCAATAATTTCTTGGATCAGCCGCAAAACTTTTTTATCGGCAATTTTTTTCTGCAAAATTCCAAACAAAATCTCGTGGTTTATGCTGTCAAAATACTTGGAAATGTCGCACTGCAAGCAATAGATTCCGCGGGTCGTATTTTTACTCTCTCTCTCTCTCTCTCTCTCTCTCGGCAAACGCCAATGATCGCAAAAATGTTTTGACGCGTTTTATCGCCTTGTGAGTCCCCTTGTCTTTGCGGCAGGCGTAGCTGTCAAAAATAAATGCCTTGTCAAAAATCGGCTCAATGATGTTGCACAGCGCGTGATGAACCACCCTGTCGGCGAATGGAGCGGCTTTTATGATTCTCTTTTTGGAATCATTGACGACAAACTCGCGATAGCCGCCGTGCTTATATGTTTGAGTTTCCAGCCGTTCTTTTAATTTCAACAAATTTGCTTCGGCATCAAATCCAAATTTTAAAATCTCCTTTTTGTAGCGCTTGCATTTGCGCGCTTTCAAATATGCCAAATGTAAATTTTCAAAAGAACAGATTTTCTCAAACATTTTGTTGGAAGGGGTTTTCAGAGGGTCTAACCCTCTGATCAGAGGGTTAGACCCTCTGAAAAATATTCAAGGCCCACCGGCCCGGAGCGGGACAATTCCAAATTGAACCGTTCCGGGGTAAGGGCCGGAATTTTCCTTTTTTTGGAAAACAACGCTTCTGCCAAACGCAAGATTTTCCAATCAAGAAAGGAGCTGTGCCAGTAGTTTTTTGGCACGGGCTTGCCCCGCCCGGCGGGGTTTCGCTCTGGCCTTGCGGAAAATTACCGGGCACAACGGAAACCAATGTTGCTGTTCGTGTTCGCAGGCGAATTGTTCAAGTTCAGAGCGAAGACGCCGGCGTTGGAAGTGTTGTTCCAATTGCCGCCGCGTTGGAAGGCCAACATCGCCGTTATTCGCGGCACCGCCCCTCGCCCGCTCGTCAAATTATCGCGCCGTTCGGCGATTATGCGTCAAGCGGGACGGATGATTTTACCAACGATAAAATTTGATAACATCATCCGTCCTGCCCGGTTCCGCAAAATTTTATCCAGCCGCCCAGCATTTTGCCGATTTCATTTATTTTTTGCGCCGCAAACTCATATTGCCGTATGCTGATAAAGTGCATATCTTTGGAAAGCCTGATTAAAATCCGCAACACATCCAATTGGACGCTGGCTTTTTTCAGATAAACGGTTTTTGCCCGGCTTTGATTGGCCATAATTATTTTTTCTAAAAATTCCAGCGCCGCATTTTCAATGCGCTGGCCCAGCACAAACCGCTGCGATTTGGGAAATTTGTTCACGGTCGGATACAGCCACAATGTCAACTCGTATGTTTTTTCAAGGATTGCCAGACTATTGATCATTGATTTTTTCCATTTTTTGTAAGGGTTTTCAGATGGTTTTCAGAGGGTCTAACCCTCTGATCAGAGGGTTAGACCCTCTGAAAAATTCACACACGGGTGCGCCCCGCCAAAGGCGGGACGCCGCCAAATACCGGATTGCTACAAACTACCGGGCACAACGGAAACCAAAGTGGCTGTACGTGCCCGCAGGCGAATCGTACAAGTACAGAGCGAAGACGCCGGCGTAGGAAGTGCTGCCCCAATCGCCGCCGCGAAGGAAGGCCCGGTAAGTGGTGGTGGCGGTTTCGTCGCGGCCATAGGTGTACAAACGGCCGATGCCGTTGGCGCCGGTCCAGCCGTCATCGGGCGGGCGGGAATTGGCCGCCGCGCCGGTGAGGTAATAGGCAACATTCCACTCGCCCCAGTTGGCAACAGTCGCACCGCCGTCATTGCCAATGCCGGGCTGGTCAACCTGCGAGATGATCGCGTCCGTCCATTCCCACACATTGCCGGCGATGTCCCAAACGGTGTTGCCGTTGGACAGGGCGTGGACGCGCAGTTGGGATTTGTTGTTTCCGCCGGCGGAATAGCCGGTGTCGGCCCACTGGTTGCCGGTGCCGGAATAGCCATAGACCGCGCCGCTGTCGCGGAGCTGGCAGTTGGCCGCGAACGCGTTGGCGGCGTCGGAAAGCGGCAGGCGCAGATTGCAAGCCGAAACCGCCGGGTCGGTTCCCGCCGCCAGCGCGTTGGTCGGATCGTTGTCGGTGTGGCCGGTGGCCAACTGCAAACCGGCGCCGGCGTCAATGTCGTTGATGGGCGTGGCGGCGATGTTTTCGGCGATAGTCATCCACTCGGGCTCGGAAACCAGATGATAGCCCTCGCCCAGCGCTTGGCAATAGGCGCGCGCGGCTTCCTGCGACACGGTCGCCCACGGCGCGTCCGCGGCCTGGCTGGTGGGCACACTGCCCACATTCTTGGCTTCGTATTTCATCACGCAAAATCCGGGCAGAGTGCCGTATTTCGCGCTCCCCGGCGCCCAAACATAACCGGCGGGGCAGATTTGCTCGAACTTGTCGGCGACAACTTTATTTTCCACGATCAAATTGCCCGTGCCGGAAATTGAAAATCCGGTCGAGGGGCAGGAAACCGAACCGAGATCGCCCCCGGCGCAAACTCTCATATTCTCGTTGAGCAAAGTCAAATCGTCGCCGCCCGATCCGGTGAGCTTCAAATTCAAGTCGCCGGTGGCGTCAACATAGAATTCCGCGTAGTTGGAACCGTCGGAAACAATTTTCATTTGCGGAATCGCGCTCGTGTTTTCCAAAACCTCAAACCGCCGCGTGGAACCGGTCGTGTTGATCGCCAGTTTGCCGCCGGTGGTGTTTTCAACCGGCGGCGTGAGCGAGGCGGTGTCGCCGGCGCAATTATCGTCGTAGGTAACCGCGGGCGCGGCCACCACTTTGCCGTCCACCCATTGGTCGTTGGCGTCGCCGTCCCAGTCGTTGTTTTCCGTGGAGCGGTAAATCTTGTAGCCCGTGGCGCCGGTAACCGTGGACCAAGCGATGGTATTGAGATTGATATTACTGCCCGACGCGCCGGTGGTCACGGTGAATTGCGCCGTGCCCGTGGTTTCGCCGTTGTCGTTGACCGCGGTTACCTTGTAGTAATAAGCCGTGCTGTCCGCGCAGGAACCGCCGCTGGTGGCAGTGGTGGCCGCGGGAGTGCCGGCGGAAGAAATATCCAATTGCCGCAACGAAAGGATGCCGCCAAAGCTGGTGATGTTTTGCTTGACGAATAAATTGGAACCCGCCGCGCCCTCGCCGCCCACATAGACATTGCCGTCGGGCGCCACGCGGAACGCGTAGCCGCCGTTGTCGTTGCCCAAAATCTTGAAGCCCCCGAAGATATTGTTGCTGTTGGCCAGATTCATCAGAATATCGCCGCCGGGCGCGTAGCTCAAGCGATAGACCGAGTTGGCCGCCGGATCGCCCAAGGTGGCGTCCCAATCCGCCACGGTGATTGAAGTGGCATCGTTGTCGGTGATGGTTTGCGTTTGGCCCCGGCCCGCGCCGCTCACAATCGTGACCGCGCCGCCGATCCACTCGTCAACGGTCCACGCCTTGTCCGAATCGGTCAAGGTTGTCGCCGTGGTGGTGGCCGCCGTGCCAAAATCGCCGGTTTGCTCGTTGGACTGGGTGGTCAAAACCAAATTCTGCGCGCGGTTGATACTGCCCGCCGCGATCGTGAGGGGCCCGTTGGAAGTGATGTGGGAATTGCCGGTGCTCATAAACTGCAAGTCATAGCTGATGCCGGTGTCGCCGGCCACATTCACTTGCAAAGGCCGGTTCAAAACAATGTTGGGATTGCCGAATTCGGCCACGGTTTCCAGCGCGCCGTTGGCCGCGATCTTAAATTGGAGCGCGCCCGAGTAGTCCGTGTCGCCAATGCCCGTCGCCAGCATGTCAATGCGGCCGAATTCCGTGGCGCCGCCCGTGGTGCGATTGGCGATAAACTGCAACCCCACGCCCGAATTGGCCGCGGCAGTACCCAAATTCTCCAGCCGCATCAAATCCGCGACCGCGCCACTGCTATCCCCCCGCACCGTAAACTTACTCGTGGGCGCGATGGTGCCGATGCCCACATTGCCGCTCCCGTCAATGCGCAACCTCTCGGCAATCGCCGCGCCCGCGTTGCGCGTCCAGAAGGTAAGCGCCGAGGTTTCACTGCCCGTCGTTGCCGCGGTCAAAAGATTGCCAATCCGGCCCGTGAGCTCATCCGTTCCCGCGCTGTCTTCGGTGTAGAAATCCATTGACCCGCCAATGCCGTCCGCCGCCGTGCCCGAAGTTTGCCGCCGCAAGCGCAACACCTCCGCCACAGTATCGGTGGTCGCGGGGTTAGTGGACAGATACCCGCCAACACTGTTCGTGGAACCGCCATAGACGCCAGAGCTGTTCGTGGAACTGCCATAGACGCCAGTGTTGTTCGTGGAACTGCCGTAGACGCCAATGTAGTTCGTGGAATTGCCGTAGACGCCAGAGCTGTTCGTGGAACTGCCATAGACGCCAGTGTTGTTCGTGGAACTGCCGTAGACGCCAATGTAGTTCGTGGAATTGCCGTAGACGCCAGTGTTGTTCGTGGAATTGCCGTAGACGCCAGTGTTGTTCGTGGAACTGCCGTAGACGCCAGAGCTGTTCGTGGAAAAGAAATTGCCGCCATAGTAGGTTCTTCCCCGAATCACATAGCGCAGGCGAACATTGGTGTTTGTCCAGCTGGCGCCGTCGGTGGATGTCGCGCCCATATTTGACGACACATCCGAATCCAAGACAATGTTCCCGCCGGTCGGCGCGGCGCTGTATCTTAACACCAGCCAGTATTTTGTTCCCGCCGCGAGCGTGTAGCTCGTGCCCATTGATAAGATTTGATAACTTGTGGTAAGCGTGCCGAATCTAACATAGTTGCCTGTCGCCAGCGCCGCCCCGGTTGGTTTTGACGGCGAACCGCCGTCATCGGCGTAAATGTAGCCGGCGATATAATTCGTGGTATTGGTAATATCCGCGCTTTCCTTAACTCTGACGGTGAAATCTCCCATCGTGTGCGCGTCGCTGGCAGTGAATTGCACCGCTTGATACATTGTCGCCATTGTCGCGTCCGTGCCGGTGAACGCCGAACCATCCTGCAAATCAGACGCGGTTTGCGACGCGTTAATCGACGGATAGGTTTCCTGATTAACCGTCTGCGCCGAATTGATATTCCCGGCCACATCCAACTTATACCCCGCCGCCGGACTCGTCGTGCCGATACCCACATTGCCAGAACTGTCTATCACCATATTCACCGGTTGTTTGCCAGAACCCGTTCCAGTGCGAAATTGAATAATCCCGGGAAGCGTAGCGTGTGTTCCACCATATACATCAATTTCTCCCCCCGTATAAGTAGCGCCACCATATAACGAAGTATAAGAAGAAGAACTTCCCGAACCAATAGAAGTTGTAAGCACACTCCCTGACACTGCGACATTTCCAATTACATCAAGTTTCTGCCCCGGGCTCGTCGTGCCGATCCCTAGCCGGCTGCTGGTATCATCCCAGTATAATCCGGAAAACGCGGTCCACGCGCCGGCGTTGTTGTAGAGCAGTTGGCCTTCCGCGCCCAAAGGCAGGGCGCCGCCCGCGGTGAGATTGACGCCGTTCCAAACCAAATTGCCCGAAACATTGTAGAGCTTGTCGGCAATCGTTTCCGGCGCGGTGGTTTGCGCCAACCGCAACCGCCCGTTCACATCCAGCAACTCCGCCGGACTCGTCGTGCCGATGCCGACGTTGCCCGTATTTCCTTGTATATACATATTCTTGATCCAAGAAGCGCCATTGTAATTCTCGAAATAAAAATCAGCCGTTGATGCCCTAATTCCCGGCGCCGCAAGATAATCGCTTACCCTTGCAACCCCGACAACATCTAATTTCACTTCCGGACTCGTCGTCCCGATGCCCACATTGCCGGCACTATCAATACGTACCCGCTCACTTCCCGCTGTCTGAAAATTTATATAACCATCAGTGTAAGTCGCGCCATCCCCCGAAACCAAAGATAACGGCATTGCGCCTAACGGCGTAGTAGCTCCAAACGAATATCTGCCCAACTCGCTTGCTCCATAATATAACCCAAGCGTCCCATAAACAATTGCGCCATTACCTTGCAAATAAGTGTTGGAACGCACTGCACCAACAACGTCCAAAGCTGTCTCTGGCGCCGTCGTCCCGATGCCGACGTTGCCTGTTATCCCATCAATCTTCATCAAGTTTGCCCACACCCCTGGAGCAGTCGTAACTTGGAAATGCAAATCATACCCCCTGTAACTATCACTACTGTATTCCGACACAATCCTGTTGCCCATATTTTCCCCTACGGTTCCTCTTGGATTTAACTGTAAACCAACAGTCGCTCCCGGAAAAGTCGGGTATTGGTCCAAAGACGACTCCAACTTCAATAAAGTTGCCGCATCGCTGGTACTCGTATAAGCAGTCGCCCCTCTCACTGTCAATTTGCTCCCCGGACTCGTCGTCCCGATGCCGACATTGCCGTTATCTAAAATAGTTACTGCCTGCGCAGAATTAGTCGTACCTAAATAAAAAGGCAAGCTACCAACAGAACGGATGAAACCCGCGTTAACCGCTGAACCATCGGCGTTCCAACCAACCAAAACGCCCGCTCCGCCGCTAGAATTATAAAAGTTAGCTATAGGATGCTGGCCACTCGTAACACTATTTGTTGTTCTGACATCCAATGAATACAACGGCGTCGCTGTTCCAATCCCGACATTGCCGGTACTCACTATCAATCCATAGCCACTGGCTGAACTGAATAAACCCCCTGTTCCACTTCCAGCAGAATACCCATAAATACCAACTCCGGACAAGGTTGTGCCATAAACACCATAGCCACTGGAAGAATTTGCATAGATTGCCCCATTGGCACCGGATGACACTGACATATTATAATTAACAGACCCCGCGTCACCAACACTCAATTTTGATAGGGGTGCCGTCGTCCCGATGCCCACATTGCCCGAGCTAAAGTATGATGCAATATCCGCTTGCGAAGAAACATACAGCTTGTTTATTCCTATTCTGTCCCTGACAGCAAAAATTGAATTATCACCACTCGCGTTGCTTTGTTTGCCAACATAAACAGTCTTGTTGGTAGTGTCTACAACCAAATCCCCTGCCGTAACAGTCGCAGACGGATATGCCGTAGAAAGTCCAAGCACATCTAACCGTCCCGCCGGACTGGTCGTGCCAATCCCCACATTGCCGCTAGCATCAATCCTCATCACTTCAGTGGAAGATGCAGAAACTGCAACAGAGTTTAACCCCGGCGAAAAAAATCCGTAACCACTAGCCAATCTCACTGACGGATTTGTTGCAGTTGCTGCAGTGTCAGTATAAATATAATTAGCTCTGATCCCACCAACAACCTGCAAATTTCTATCTGGACTCGTCGTCCCAATCCCCAGCCGGCTGTTGGCGTCATCCCAATACATTCCGTCAAACGCGGTCCACGCGCCGGCGTTGTTGTAGAGCAGTTGGCCTTCCGCGCCCGACGGCAGGGCGCCGCCCGCGGTGAGATTGACGCCGTTCCAAACCAAATTGCCCGAAACATTGTAGAGCTTGTCGGCAATCGTTTCCGGCGCGGTGGTCTGCGCCAAGCGCAACCGCCCGTTCACATCCAACAACTCCGCCGGACTCGTCGTGCCGATGCCGATGTTGCCGTCACTTTTAATTGTCATTCTTGACAAAACACTGTTTGAACCATCGGGAGTAGTCATAAATTGAAGATTTCCGGGCATATCGTCACCTCCAGGGGTACCATCTACATAGGATATAATGGTAGCTCCGGTGGAAGAGTAATCAATTCCATCGTAGCCTCTAAAAATTATCTTTCCTATTTCATCGCCACTTTGCACAATGGCAGGTGCCGAAGTCGTGCCTCTTGCTTTGCGATAAATCATAAATGGCCCAGTAATAGCATCGTTATGTCTTCCAAATGCCTGCCCAGTACCTTCAACAGTAAAAGAATAATCCGGGCTGGTCGTGCCGATGCCCAGGCGCGAGTTGGTATCATCCCAATGCAAGCCGGAGAACGCGGTCCACGCGCCGGCGTTGTTGTAGAGCAGTTGGCCTTCCGCGCCCGAAGGCAGGGCGCCGCCCGCGGTGAGATTAACGCCGTTCCAAACCAAATTGCCCGAAACATTGTAGAGCTTGTCGGCAATCGTCTCCGGCGCGGTGGTCTGCGCCAACCGCAACCGCCCATTCACATCCAACAGCTCCGCCGGACTCGTCGTCCCGATCCCGACGTTGCCACTCCCTCTTCCATTCAACGAGATATTGCCACTACCATCCAGTTTATTATCAAACCTGCCAACACCGTTAGCGTCAATATACCATCTAAGACTATAGGTTTCACCTGTATTTACCAACCATAAACCACCGGCGTTACTATCAACTTTTTGCTTGATATTCAACAAACCACTTAAAGCACTTGGCGCCCCAATTACTATTTCGCCATCGCCCATAACCTTCAAACCCGTTCCTGTGGAACCGGAAAAATTGGCAACCGTGGTTGTCGGCAAGCTGTCGGTGCCAAGCACGTGCAACTTTGCCGAGGGACTCGTCGTCCCAATCCCGACATTGCCGGCACTATCGATACGCACACGCTCCGTATTACTGGTACCAAAAACTAAAGGCTGTGCCCCAGTCGCACCAATAGCTAGAGGATATGCCGTCGCCTGTATAATTTTTGCCGCATCAGTCAAGCCAAAATGAGCAGTACCGGTATTCTGACCAATGTATAGTTGGCTTACAGAGCCAGTTTCGTAAATATATTGCGATGTCGCAGTCCCGTCACCAATTTGTAATTTCGCCCCCGGGGCAGTCGTCCCAATCCCGACGCGCCCATTGGTGGTGTCGATGTTCATCACATTGGTCGCGCCGTCCGCTTTGGTAAATTGCAGAGCGGTGGTTGAATCGCTTGCCGGGCGGATTTTGGCGCCGATAAGATCGGCAATCGTAGGCGTGGTGATCGTGGGGCTAGTTAAGGTTTTGTTGGTTAAAGTTTCGGTGCCGTCCAAAGTTGCCAGAGTGCCGCTTGCCGGCAGAGTGAGCGAGGTATTGCTTGTCAAAGTCAATCCCAAAGAATAGTTGCCGGTGAAAGCGAGAGTGTTGGCGGCGTTGTTGGCAACGCCCGTGCCGCCATAGACCGGCGAAATAACACTGCCGTTCCATGTGCCCGTGCCAATCGTCCCCAAAGTGGTGATATTCAATGTGCCCGGCCAAGTGGAAAGCGCGGTGTTTTCCACATCGCCCAAACCAATTTGAGATTTAGTGACATTGTGAGGGTTGGCGGTATCGGCAATATGATTGTTAACTCCGGCGGCGTCAAGATTATCGTTCAGGATCAAAGTTTTGGCGGCGGTTCCCCCGTTGATGGTAAAACCCGTAAGCTGGGAAGCAAGAGTCAGTCCGTTGTAGGTTCCGGCGGTGATGTTGCCGCCGCCAGATACCGCAAACTCCGTGCCGTTGGTTCCCGCCGCGATCCCTCCCCGCACATCCAGCTTCGCCCCGGGCGTGGTCGTCCCGATGCCGGTATCGCCCATCAAATAGGTGTTGTGGGCGACAATGCCGTTGCCCACGAAATTGTGAGTGCCTTCCACCTCAATGTCATAGACTTGCTCCTCGCCAACATATTCAATAAACTTGATTTTATCCCATAACACTTGCCCAAAATCCGAAAGCCGGGAATCCAAAGAGGCAACCGCGATATAATCTCCGGGATGCAAATAAATCAATTTAGTCCATTTTGCGCCATCATTTTCTTTGTGATAAAATTCACTTGTCGTGGGGGTAGCTTGGCGCGAATTCTGGATTGTCACCCAAGAGTTCGGGGGTTCAATTCCCCCTACCTCCACGATTCTTGAGCTATTCCCTGTTTGACCCTTGACAAATTTTTTATTGCCGCCTATAATTGAATTGGGTGACAATCCTAAATTTTGCGTCAAGCCAGAATTCGCCAAAGAATCCGCCAACGCGGGTTTTTTGTTTTCTTCCCACAGAATCTTGGCATTGGCAAATTCATATTCTTCGGTCAGACATTCCGGGTTGACGCTTTTAACGCTTGAATTAATTTCCGATTCCGATATTTTATGTTCCGGCTTTCTGACAAGATACGGATGGTTGCCGGTGGTGCGGATGGTCTTGCCGCTTTGAGTGGTTAATTTAAACACCGGCTTAACCCCCATATCCAATAATTTATTAATGATATGCGGTTCCAATCGCCCGGTATCTTCATTTAACGACAAAACCTCCATCTCCGGCCGGATGTCTTTGATTTGTATTTTTCGTATTTGATTTTCCTCAAATTCATCAACAATGGCAAGCTCCGAATCGCCGGTAACGCACCGCCCTTCCACATGAAGCGTACCGGCCGGTACCGTCGTGCCGATACCAACATTGCCGGCGTTGGTGACCACGAATTTGTCGGCGGCGGTTGAATCTTGCACGCGCAGGGCAAAGGAAGTATTCAACTGGTCCGCGCCTTGCAGATAGGTGTTGTGGGCGACAATGCCGTTGCCCACGAAATTGTGGGTGCCTTCCACTTCAATGTCATAGACCTGTTCGGGCGGCAGTTTCTCGATCTTGGCGATCCGTTCATATTGCGGTTTGTCGTTATCGCCAACAACCGCGATCATCTGGCCTTCGCGCAAATCGCTTACTTTTTTCCACTTGCCCGCGCCCTTGACAAACGGATGCGCCTGCGATAGAATCGGAAGTGCCGGCGAAAGCCGGGTTTCAAGGGCCCTTCGGGGCTTTTTTGTTTCGTCCGCCGTTTGGCGCACAAACGGCATTTTTCTCAAATTTAGATAAACATCGGCGGTATCTCTCAATTCTTTGGACATACTCCTCCAATTTGAAATTGCGACAATTTTCTTGCCGATTTTTTGCAATCCGCTTGCCATATACGCAAAATCCGAATCCCCGGAAAAAAGAATCAATGTATCGTATTCTTCTTTTTTCATTGCTGCGTCAAAAGAGATTTCCACATCAAAATTGGCCTTGTGAACATCCGCCATGTCTTTTTGTTTGATAACTTTCAACGGCTTGCTCACTATTTTTATTCCCAGAATATTGAGATAGTCGAAAAACCGTTTGAGAGTGGAACTGCCAAAATCAACTTTGTAATAACGGAAAATAATTTTATCTTTTTGTCCAAAAAATGATTTGATGATGTCCCGATAATCAAATTTCAAACGGCATTCTTGGCAACTCATCTCAAAGTTCGCCGAGTCGATAAACACCGCCACGCGCTCATCGCTAAACCCGTCAACCGCCAGATAAGGATGGTTGGCGGTGGTGCGGATGGTTTTGCCCGTGGCCGTGGTCAGTTTGTAGATTTCCTTGACGCCCATATCCATCAGGGCGTTCACGCGCGAAACCGCCAGCCGGCCGGTGTTTTCGTCCAGCGTCAAAATTTCGTCGCCGGGCTTGATTTGATCAATGCGGACATCTTCAAAATATTCTTCCTCGATCCATTCGCCCCGCTCGTTTTTCTTTTTGCGCCGCCGCCGCGCCCGCAGGCGCGTGTCGCCGGTAACGCACTGCCCGCCGGACACATGCAGCGCGCCCGCCGGACTGCTCGTCCCAATCCCCACATTGCCGGCGAAATAGCCAGCGCCGTCGCGATCAACGAAAAACTTCTGAACTCCGGCAACGCCAACGCCCAAGAGCGGCGCGCCGGCAATGGCGCTGGAAGGATTTATCAAAACGCTGGATTGGGCAAAATCGGTCGACAGCGGCTGGTAAGTGAACACCGCCTGCCCCGAAGTTGACATTCCGGAAGTGTTGATGTTGGCGACATAGATATCGTTGAAGCGGTGCGTGGCGTCGCCCAAACTCGCGCCCAAATCGGTTGCCGGAGAAATATTTCCCGAAGATGATATTCCGGCCAGTACCGCCTTGCCGTCCGAATCGATCGACGCCGCCACATTGCCGCCCGAATCCGCGATCTGGAATTGGTAGGTTCCGGCGTCATCGCCAAGAACCACCCGGGTGTTGCCGCCGGTGGTGAGTTTCAAAAGATTGGCGGTTTCATTGTCGATTGATTCCGCGCCGGCGCCGAAATTCAGCCGGCCGCCGGAAACCGTGATGTCGCCGGACAACCGGATGTCGCCGGTCGCGTCAACCGCGTATGTCCCATCGGCCAGCTTGGCCGCCGTGGCGCCGTTCACCGCGTACAGCGCCTGCGTCCCATCGGCGATATCCACCGTGGTCGTGCCGTCGGTAATTTGAGTTTTTCCGCCCGCGCCGGCTTGCAAAATTAAATCTTTGCTCGCGCCCGTGGTAATCCGGCCGGCATCGACAAACGACAGCTGGCCGCTTTCCAAAGTGGTGGACGCCACATCCAGTTTGCCCGCGGCGTAGATGTCATACCATCTTCGCGCCGAGCTTCCCAAATCATAGCCCAATGTTGAATCAACAAACGGAACGATGCTGGCGGCGTTGTCCGTATCGCCCACCACCAGATTGCCGGTGCCATTGGGCGCGAAAACCAGATTGCCGTTGTCGGTGGTGTAGAATGTGCCGCCGCTCGTCAAAGTGATGTCGCCGTCCAACACCAGGTTGCCGGTTGAATCGATATAGTTGGCAGCGGTGTGGAATTGCACCGCGCCCGTGCCGTTGGGATTGATGAGCAAATTCGTGTCGCTATCGTTGGTGGAAATGGTGGAAGACTTGATGGCGATGTTGTCGGCTTGCAAAGCAACCCCCGATCCGCCTTGGATCGCGGATAATGCCGCGGCCGTGGTGGTCGCCGAAAAAGCCGCCGCGCCCGAATAGGTCTGGCTGCCGGACACCGTGAAATTGCCGCGCACGACCGCGTCGCCGCCGGCGCTAACCGTGAAATTGCCGCTCCCGATATCCAGCGAACCGCCGGTGATCGCGCCATGGCGGTTCACCGTGAAACTGCCGCCGCCGATATCCAAAGTGTTGGCGCCCAAATTATCCGGCGGATTGTAACTCTGTCCCAGCGAATAATTGGGCCGGTCCGAATCCATCTGGCGCAGAATTTGATTAACTCGCGCTTTGGTGCCCTCATCGGCGACAACGGTATTGACTTGAGTTTGTATTTCTTTGGTATGAATGGTTTGAATCTCCTTGGTTTGCACTTCCTTAGTCTGTATTTCTTTTTCCGGATAAATGTTTTGGACGATTGGCGCCGGCTGATTTTCAGAGGGTCTAACCCTCTGATCATCTTCCAAAAATTCTTGATCGTTGGAAATTTGGCCATTCATCGACAATTGATCATTGCCCGGAGAATCTTCTATTCCCAGCCAGCGGCGCGCCGTGTCGCGAATATGGTTTTTGATTCCGTCGAAAAATGAGGACAACGACGCTTGCCCCGCCTGCGATGCCTGCGCCAAAGACCGCGCCGCGGTTTCGCCCAACCCCGCGGTTTGTTTGGCCGAATTTTCAACAAGGCCGCCCGCGGCCGCCGCGGTTTGGGATGATCTTTTTGCGGCCAACTCCGTGCCCGGCCGCGCCGCGCGCAAAATCGAATCCGCGGCAATAAACATATTTTGCGCCGTTTCATCGATCGCGCCGCGAACCGCGCGATTGGCGCCGGTTAAGGCCGCGGATACGCCGCCAAAAATACCATCGGCGGCGCGATTGGCTCCCGCGGGCAAATCCGCCAGAATCGAACCGGCGGCAATCGCGCCGGCGCGTAGCGACTTGCCCGCGATCGCGCCGACATTGCCGGCGATTACCGAAACTTTATCCCCGGTCGAATGAACGCCGCGCGCCAAAGACCGCGCCGCGGTTTCGCCCAACCCCGCGGTTTGTTTGGCCGAATTTTCAACAAGGCCGCCCGCGGCAACGGCAACGGCGGTCGCGTTATTTTCTGTTTTTACCGCGAAATTTTGAGCAAAATCAACCGCGGCTGATTTCGCGTCCGCCAGAGCGAAGCCAAAATCGCGTCCGCCGTCCGAAACAAACTCCAGCGCGGCGGGAAACACCTCGTTTTCAACCGCGGCAATTCCTTGGACAAACTGGCGCGGCGCCATTTGCGCGGCATCCCGGAAAAAATCGGCAAAACCAAAAGCGCGGTCCCGCAAGGAATCGGACGGATAAAATTCAACCGCGGCCCAAACGATTTGATACGCGCCCGCGCAACACAAAAATACCAAAAATGCGAACGCAATTTTCGTGAAAATTTGCGGTTTTTGATTATTTGGCTTTCTCTCCATAACCCATTTCCAAGCACAACTTTCCTTATCTTAAATTATACTCTAAATACGCCGCGCGCGCCACTGTGGATAACTGGCGATTTTGAAGCGGAAAAACAAACGCTTTTCACCGCCGAGCCGTTACCGGCAAAACAACTTCCCGCGGCCCCTGTAATCAAAAGGGCCAAAAGGGTCCGACCCTTTTAAAAAGGGTCGGACCCTTTTTAAAAACATTCCGCAAGTTTCAATAAAAAACAAATCCCGGTGAGAGGTTGCCATACTCAGTAATCACTCACTGGAGTATTTGTATCTGGGGTCTAACCCCTGTGTAACCGCAGGGGTTAGACCCCTTTAATAGCATTATGAATTTAAATTCGAATGCTGTTGCAGGGGTCGCACCCCTGCTTCGCTAAAGCTTCGCAGGGGAACGACCCCAAATGCAAAAAGCGCTACCCCAGTAAGGGGTTGCCATACTCAGTAACCACTCACCGGGAAGTAAAAATAGCGAATTTGGAGGTCAATCCTCGGCTTGCGAGAGGTTTGACCTTTAAATTCGCGCCAACCCTTACCGCAAATTCGTTGAGGATTGACCTCAAAATACAAATTCTTGAGGTCAAACCTCAACAAATTTGCTCCCCGGTGAGGGGTTGTCATACTCATGCCTGCTTGCAAAAAACAGGAATTATGGTATGATTTCATTTGTCGCCGATGCCATTAAAAATCAACGACATTTTTTAATTTTGATTTAATCCTATGCCAATCATCAAATCCGCCAAAAAAGCTTTGCGGCAAAACGCCAAACGCCGGATCGCCAACAAAGCTCGCAAACAGAAAATAAAAACCATACTGAAAGAAACGCGGGTTTTGGCAGGCGCGAAAAAAATCGAAGACGCCAAAAAAAATCTGCCGGCAATTTTTAAGGCTCTCGACAAGGCCGCCAAAACCGGCACGATCAAACCCAACACCGCGGCCAGAAAAAAATCCCGCATCGCCAAACTGCTGGCGAAAACAAGCGCGTAAATTATAATAAGCCCAAAACCCCTTCAAAAATGGAGGGGTTTTATGTTCGCAAAAACCGATAATCAGGCGGCAAGCCGGGCCAATACCCTTTTTTCCAATTTCGCCATTCCATGCTCGCTTATCGCCAATTCTTTGGCGCTCTTTGTTTTTTTAAAGCAATTTCGATTATTCTTGGGCAATTTATATCTCATTTCTATTATAATCGAAACTGGAGGTTGCCACGCAAGCGCCCAAATTCAAATGTCCGCGATCAGCAAATCAAGACCCGCTTCGGGACTGATCTTGCCGGTTTTTATGTCAAAATCGGCCTGACAAATTTTGCGATAAATATCTTTCAATTCATCCAAACCGAAACGCCGCGCGAGCGCAACGGTTTTGCCGAAAACATAAGGATGGATACCCAATCTTGCCGCGCCGGCGCCCGTGCCGGCGGACTTTACCAAAACAAGGTTTTTGAATTGAGACGCGACCATTGCCAGCAAATAAAGAGGATGATCCCCTTTGTCGATATGTTCTTTGATCAGCTTCAGCGCCTGTTTTTTGTCCCGGGCCGCCGCCGCGTCGATGGTTTTAAAGATATTGGAATCGGTCGCGAGCGGAATGTTTTGTTCCGCGTCGCCAACCGTTATCGGCCGGCCGGCGGTAAAATGGGCCAGTTTTTGAATTTCATTTTCCACGGCCCAAAGATCATCGCCCGCCCGGCGCGCGACAACTTCCGCGACCGAAGCGGACACCGAACAACCCAAAGATTGGAATTCTCCGGCAATCCAACCGTTTAATTTCGCGCCCTCAAGCGGCGCGAATTCCTGGACTTCGGCGGTTTTCTTGAGCGCGGAAAGCAAACGATCGGTTTTTAAAACCTTGCCCTCCTGGCAAAAAACGATGTTGTGCCCCGAGCCGGAAATCTCCTCCATTCTCTCAATCAAAGCTTCTTTGAAATCCTTGTCGCTGATCGGATTTTTAACGACAAAAAATTTCTTTTCCCGAAAAAGCGAATTTTGCCGCAAACCGGAAAAGAAATCCCCCGATATCGAACTTTGGCCCAACGCCGCGTCAAAAACCGAGAAATCAAACCCTTTGGCGCGTTTTTTATATTCCTCGACAATCCGCCCCAATTTGCGGCTGATCCGGAAAGTATCCGGACCATATAAAAATATCAGCATTCATCAAGCTCCAATTTTCAATTACCAATTTTCAATGAATCTTCAATTTTCCAATGACCAAACGAATAACATGCCGTTGGCGCTTGCACCCGTTTGAAAATTATTTAATTGATAATTTATTGAAAATCAAAAAATTGAAAATTGAAAATTAGCGAAACAATTACACATAAAACCTCGCTTGTCGCAAGGCTATGCAAAACGCAGGACCATCCGTCTATTTGATGATGTTCCTCACTTTTTCGATGATCTCTCCCGGAGTGAAGTGAGCCTTGATTAAATAATCGGTCGCGCCCAAGCTCAACCCCTTGTCGACATCTTCTTTTTGGCCAAGGTTTGAAAGCACGATCACCGGTATCGACGCCGCGAACGGATCTTCCTTTTTTTGCGCGAGAACTTCAAATCCGTCGATACCGGGCAGGATCAAATCAAGCAAAACCAAATCCGGTTTGGTTTCTTTTATTTTCAACACTCCCTGCTCGCCGTCGACCGCCTCGACCACATCATACCCTTCGTTGGACAACTTTCTGACGATCAATTCGCGCAAGAATTTATCGTCTTCGACAATTAGAATTTTTTTTGCCATATTATGGTAAAAGAATAGCTTTATCGGCTTATTTCTTGATGTGTTTTTTTATTTTCTCGACCACTTCCTTGGGATCGAATTCCGTCTTGACCAACCAATCGACGGCGCCCAGTTTTTTAGCCCGATCCAATTCCAGCGGCTGGCCGGAATTGGAAACGATGATCACCGGTATCTTGGCAAGATCGGGATCTTTTCGCATTTCCTCCATCACATCAAACCCGCCTTTCCGAGGCATAACAATATCCAGCAATATCAAATCGGGTTTGTCTTTTTTCATTTTCTCAAGGCCTTCTTGCCCGTCCATCGCCAAAATCACTTCATACCCGATCCCCGCGAGCTTCTTTCCCAAAAGCCGGATAATCAATTCTTCATCTTCGATTAATAAAATTTTTTTCATCGCGCTTTTAAATTCTTTGGCTTCTTTATACCATTGTAACCTCTTCGTCAAAAAGGCACAAGGCTTCGCCTATCCTCCGGACGGCGCCGCCGGATTGCCGGCAATCGGCAAAGTGAAAAAAAATGTCGTTCCCTTCCCTTCTTCGGAAGAAAACCATATCTTGCCTCCGTGCGTTTCCACGATATTTTTGGCGATAAACAGCCCTAGGCCGGTGCCTTCGGTTTCCATTCTTATCGCGTTTGAACCGCGGAAATATTTGGTGAATATCCTTTCCTGCTGGTCTTTCAATATGCCCATACCCGTATCCCGCACCAAAACTTTAACGCTTTCGCCTTCGCGCGCGGTCTCCAAGAAAATCGACCCGCCGGACGGCGTGTATTTTATGGAATTTTCAATGAGATTGGAAACCACCAGCCTCATTTTCTCGACATCAATTTTCACCTGCGGCAATTTTTGCGCCGATTTCAAGAATTGCAGTTTGAGATTTTTCTGCCGCAGCAGTTCGGTATAAGTCGCGGCGATTGTCGCGGCGATATCTTCGAAATTCACCAGCGTCAAATTATATAAATGCCGGCCCTCTTCGATCCGGGTGACATTAAGCAAGTCATTGATCAAATTGATCATTCTTTCGTTGGATTGGTAAGTCTTGTCCAGAAAATCCCGCTGCTCCTCGGTGATCGGGCCGAGATCGCCGTCCAAAATCATTCTTAATGTCCACTTGATCGCCGATATCGGAGTGCGCAACTGGTGGGCGGCGATCGAAACAAATTCGGTTTTCATTCTTTCCACGGTTTTCTCGCGGCTGATGTCGTGGATAATCACCAATGTGCCGATCTTGCCAAACTGGCGGCCCACCTCCAAACAGCTTATTTCAAGCACCATTTTTTCACTCAAAAGAAGCTCTTTCCGGGATATTTTTTTCAGCGTCTGGCCCACCAAATCGGTGAATGGCTTGAATCCGGCGATCAGTTGCAAATCGGCAATTTTTTTGCCGATCGCCCGCCGGATGTCTTCCTTGGCCACGCCAAAGTAGGTCTCTATTTGCGGATTGACCAGCGCCAAACGATCCGCGGCGTCAAAGAACAGCAATCCATCGACGAAATTGGTGATGATGGCCAAAGTTTTTTCTTTTTCTTCCTCGGCGCGCCGCCGCAAATCTTCCATATCCTCAAGCATATTCATCAACGCCACCCGCGAGTGCTCCGATTCTTCCACTTTTTCCTGCAATTCGCGCGTCCGTTCTTTAATTTGCTTTTCAAGGTTCTCGGTAAGTTCGCGCAATTCCCTGGTTTTGGCGCCCACTCTGATTTCCAAAATGCTTTTGGCCTCCTCCAACTGCGCCTTGACTTCGTTTAATTCGCGGATTTCAAAATCCCGCTCTCCCTGAAGGCGGACAAGGTCGTCGTCGCGCGAAGAAAGTTTTTCGCTCAAGCTTCCCAGCTCGGCCGTAAGGTTGTCTTTCAGCGCGCGCTCCACCGGAACCGCCCCGGATGAATTCCCTTGTTTATTGTCGATCGATTGAGTCATTTTTGTTCGGCGGCTTGATTTTCCTCCGCCGCCCGGCGCAAATTTTCGATTTCCTTTTTTAATTCTATCATCTTAAGTTCGCGGCTGACAGTAATTCGCTGAAACGCTTCAAGCGCTTTGATCTTGGCTTCCAAATCATTGGTTCGTCCGGCCACTTTTTCTTCCAATGTCCGGTTCAGTTTTTCCAATTCCATCGTCCGCGCCTTGACGCGCACTTCCAAAACCGAATTGGCTTCCTCAAGTTCGATTTTGGCCAGCTCAAGCTCCTTCGTCCTCTCGGATACCTTTTGTTCAAGAATCTCTTTTTCCCGGTATTCCTTGATCGTACTCTTCACGGACAAATAACCAAAAACGCAAAACAAGATGGAAAGCACCACCAGCAAGGCCTGCTGCCACAAAAGACCCACAAAAAACGGCATTATCACCAAACTGACGCCCATCAGACCCACAAAAATTTCCACTAAAATAACTTTTATCCCGAACAATTTTTCGCGTACGGCTTGATAAGCGAGATACCCCAAAAGAATCACGACCGCGTAATCCGCGAAAAGCGAAAAAAATCCCGCGTACTCGAAACCGCCGGAAAAATACGGCCCGATCACATTGAACAGCAAATTAAAAATGCCGAAACCGCCAGCGCCCAGCGCCGCCAAGCGCGCTTTTTGGCGGTTTTGCGAATCGGCAAAACGGCGGTTGCGCGAAAGCTCGGAAAACGAGAACGCCAACGCGGCGGCGGCGGCGATGGCATACGCCCAGAACAGCGGACCGACCTTGACCCAAACCGCCAGCGGCATAGACGGATCGAATCCAACGCCGGCAACCACAAGCGGAGTGAAGGATATCACGAAAAAAAATGTCCAAACCGCGATCAAGATATTTTCCCGAACGCATCGGCTTTTATCCAGCGCGTTCTTTTCCGGAAAATTCATGGAATAAAGGCAGAACCCGGCGAAAAAAACCGCCAATAGCGCGTAAACGCCTCTCAACGCCCACGCCGCGGCCGGACCGGCCAGGCGTTCAGAGAAAAAAACCGGCGCCAAAATACCGGCCGAATCCAAATCAACCCACAAAAGCACAAAAAACGCGCCCAGCAAAAAATACCGGCCGGGCCGGGCATGGCGATTGGAAACATACGCCCAAAGCATCAACTCCGCCCCCACCGCGTTGATCAAGAAAAGCAACAATTTGGCGATCATCGCGGCATAATTGATTGTGCCGAAAAAAACCATCTTGAATAATGTAAAATGTAAAAATCAAAGATCAAAATAACAATCTGCACCATAGGCGCATCCGTCCTTTGGCGGAAAAATGTTAGAATGTTGGTATTGCGACATTTTGCAATTTTACATTGTCATCCATTCGCCGAACTCAGGATGATCCTGAGAATGCCGAAGGATCATTTTTCATTTTGATTTTTACATTTTAAATTCATATCCCTGCCTATCATTAATGATAACACAAAAACTTTTTCGATGCTTCAGAACAATGTTCCGTTGCGGCTGGTCAACGCGCCGGGCAAGCGCTTGGCCAAACCCGCCAGACCCAATTCCAACAGCGCCGCCGCGCACCGTTCGCCGCTAAAATTCCCGAACTCGCATTTTGCCAAAACCGCGCCCAGCGGCGCGTCGGCGCGCATTGTCGTCAATCTTTGGAAATTAATTATTTTTTCTTTGTTTTCCAAAAGAATGTTTTTCATTTTCTCGAATCGCGATCCTTTCCCCAAACAAAAACCGGCATCGTTTTTTTCAGCCGCCGCGTAAAAATTCTCCAAACTGCCGCATTTTTCCAAAATTTCAACCGCCGCTTTCGGCCCGATCCCGGGCGCGCCGGGAATGTTATCGGAGCTGTCGCCGGCCAGCGCCTTGAACGCGGGGATTTGGCAAGGCATAACGCCAAACGCCTCTTTCACCTTCGCGGCATCGTAAAGCACGGCGTTTTTAATGCCGCGATTGATGATAAACGCTTTGACGCTCCCGCCGACCAATTGCAGACTGTCGTAATCGCCGGTCAAAACAAAAAAATCAACCGGCGCGGCCGCCGATTCCCGGCGCGCGGCGGCGATCGCCGACGCGATCAAATCATCGGCCTCAAACCCCTCAAGCGCGAAAACCGCGCATCCCAATTCCGGCAAAAGTTTTTGTATGGTTTTTAATTGCGGGATCAAATCCGGCGCCGTCGCCGGTCTTTGCGCCTTGTAGGCCGAAAATTCCTTGTTGCGAAACGACCCGCCTTTGGTGTCAAAACATACCGCCAAATAATCCGGGCGGAAATCTTCCGCGGCCCGGAAAAGCGCCAGCATAAATCCATGCACCGCGGCCACCGGATCGCCGTTTCCATTGGTGAGTTCGGGCATCGCGTGAAACGCCCGATGCGCCACGGAATTTCCGTCAATAACCACAAATGTTTTGTTTTTCAACATATTTCCCCCAATTATTCCCCAACTTTTCCACTTCAATTATACCCCCGACGCCGCAACCTTGCCAGCCGGCCCTCCCGCGAAAATATCATCCCCCAAGGGAACCTTCTGAAAAATGTTAGCCGTCAAATTCAATCCGGCGTTTATTTTCAGAAACAACTTCAAAAGTTATTTTCAAAATGCCTTTGGGCAAAATGGCTTGCGCGATCCGGGGCCATTCAACGGCAACGATGTTGTCCGGGCCGCTCAAAATATTTTCAATCCCCAACAGGCGCAAATCATCGCCCGATTCAAGCCGGTAACAATCAATATGGTAAAAAGTTTTAAAATCGCCTTGGTTTTCCAGCGGATATTTTTTCATGATCGCGAATGTGGGACTGCCGATCGTTCCTTTGATTCCCAGCCCGGAGGCGAACCCCTGCGCGAAATGCGTTTTGCCCGCGCCCAAATCGCCGCTCAACGCCAAAACGCGCGCGGATTTGCCGGCGGTGGTTGCCAATATCGCTTTTGCCAGCAACGATCCCAGCCTTCTTGTCCGCTCGACCGATTCGGTGATACAGCTTATGTTTTTACTCTTCATTTGAAATTGACTTTTAGTTGATACTGCGATAATTTAAAGAAATCCGCTTTCCGTATTCTACATATTCTATTTAATATTTTCGCACGATTATGCAAGTATCCCAAAAAATCACCCAGAAAATCGCCATACCCCAGGAACTTACCGATTCGTTGAAACAAAACCTCACCGGCTTGGCGCCTTTCCGCGCCGAAATTGAAAAACGGATCGCCGACGCGGCCGGAACCGTAACTCAAATTATTGAATTGATCCTGGCCGGCGGCATCGTGCTGGACGCGTCCGATATCCACATTGAGGGCCAGGAAAGCGACGCCAAATTGCGCGTGCGCCTTGACGGCGTATTGCAGGATGTGATGTCGTTTGATAAAAAAACCTACAACAACCTGGTTTCCCGCATCAAATTGCTTTCGGAAATGAAGCTCAATATCAGCCACAAGCCGCAAGACGGCCGTTTTTCGATTCTCGCCGGCGCCGACTCGGTGGAAATCAGAGCCTCGATATTGCCCACCGAATACGGCGATTCGATCGTAATGAGAATTTTAAATCCCAAAAGCCTGATCAGTTTGGAACAAGCCGGTCTGCGCAAAGACCTTTACGACACTTTTTTACAGCAAATCGCCCGCCCCAACGGCATGGTCATTGTCACCGGCCCCACCGGATCGGGCAAAACCACCACGCTTTACGGTTTTCTGAAAAAAATCCAAAACCCGGAAATAAAAATCGTCACGATCGAAGATCCGATCGAATACCATCTGGAAGGAATTTCCCAGACGCAGGTCGAACCCGACAAGGGCTATGACTTTATTTCCGGACTGCGGGCGATCGTGCGCCAGGATCCGGACGCGATTCTCGTGGGCGAAATCCGCGATTTGGAAACCGCCGACATCGCTTTGCAAGCCGCTCTCACCGGCCATTTGGTATTTTCCACTTTGCACACCAACGACGCGGCCGGCACGATTCCGCGCTTGATCAGCTTGGGCGCCAAACCGTTCAATATCGGCCCGGCGCTGAATATGGCCATTGCCCAGCGGCTCGTGCGCCATGTTTGCGAAAAATGCGGCGTGATGGAAACGCCCACGGCCGAAGAACTGGCCGAACTGAACGAACTGCTGGCCAATGCCGCGCCGGCATTGGCGCGAAAAGGAGTGGCCATGCCCTTAATCGACGCAAATTTGAAAATCCCGCGCGCGAAAGGTTGCGCCCATTGCGGCAATACCGGCTATCGCGGCCGAATGGGCATTTACGAAGCGTTTATCATCGACGATGAAATCCAAAACTACATTTTGGGAACGCCCACAATCCCCGGCTTAAAAGAAATGGCGACAAAAAAAGGCATGCTGACCATGTATCAGGACGGCCTGATCAAAGTGGTGCAAGGAACCACCACCTTGGACGAAGTGAAAAGGGTTGCCGAAAAATAATGCAAAATTAAAATATCAAAATGGAAAATTTTGGAGTTAAAATTCGGCAAAGCTAAATTTTAACGATATACAATATCCTTTGAATTACGAAACGCTTTGCATTTGAATTTAATTGTTTCGTAATTCAAAGCAATATCCTTAATTTTGATTTTTAAATTTTAATTAAAAAAATCCCGAAATCGGGAGTCAAATTGGTTCTGCGCCCAATTTTTGGAATTCCCCGAGGTATAGCCCAGCCGCAGCCAGATTACCCATCGTAAAAAACTCCAGACTCCCAATTTCGGGATTCTTTGCCTTGCCATAGCGTTGGCGACGGCAAATTTTGTATTACCTTCGTATTATAGTATATTCTGTTTTTTTTGTCAATACCCTCGCCAAGCGCCTGTCCCATTGCCGCGGAAAACTGCCCGGGTTGACTAATCCGCTTTCTTAATGTAATATCGTGTTTATGAGCACAAAATAATGATTTTGTGATGATTTTTTTGTGAAAATTGCCGCTCCCATATTAACTAATACAATAATTATTTTATTTAATTTCCAATTTCGGATTTTCGTTTGAAAATCAAAAAATTGAAAATTGAAAATTTCATCAAGATGTCCGGACATTCACACGCAAAAACAATCGCCCACGATAAAAATATCGCCGACCAAAAACGCGGCGCCGCGTTTTCCAAAATGGTGAGGCTGATCACGGTCGCCATCAAAGAAGGCGGCCCCAATGCCGAAACCAACGCGCGCTTGCGCATGGCCCTGGATATGGCCAAGGGCATCAATATGCCCAAGGACAATATTGAACGCGCCATCGCTCGCGCCAGCGGCGCCGACGAAGGCCAGGTGTTCACCGATTTCCTTTTTGAAGCCTATGGCCCGGGCAATGCGGCGGTTTTAATCGAAGGCATCACCGACAACAAGAACCGCGCGTTCAACGATGTTAAAACCATCGTCAACCAGAACGGCGGCAAACTTGTGGGCGAAGGCGCCATCCGCTGGATGTTCGAGCGCAAGGGTCTGGTGATCGTGGAAACGGAAAAACAAACTCCGGAACTGCGAAACAAAGAAAATCTGGAAATGGCCGCCATTGAAGCCGGCGCCGACGATATCTATTGGTTTGAAAACATTCTGGAAGTCCACACTTCCCCGGCCGACGCCGAAGCGGTCAAAAAGGCTCTGGAAGCCAAAGGAATAAAAGTTGAATCGTTTTCGCTGGCATGGCTGGCCAAAGAAGAAATCGAAAGCGACGAAAAAATCAAAGAACAAAACCGGCGCTTTATGGATGCGTTAAACGACAACGACTCGGTTCAGGAAGTGTATTCCAACTTGAAAGATTAGAAATAAACATTGAACTTTAACTCTTAAACTTTGCTAACTAACATAAAAGCTCCGCGCCAGCGGAGCTTTTATGTTAGTTAGCGGATAGTTCCCGCCCAAATATAATTATCAAAAGCGGGAGACAAATTTTTGCCAATCAACCGATAATTTTTGACGCCGGCCGTTTTGGCAACTTCGGCCAAATTATTTTCATCCGACTCTATCGGAGTTTCTTTGACCTCAAGCCCATACTTTTCATCAAAAATAAAATCAATTTCCCGCCCATTTTTTAACGCGTAATATCTAACTTCGCCCCGCGCGCGCAATTGCGCGAAAACCGCGTTTTCAAACTTTGCTCCGCCGCCGACATCCGCCAAAATCCCCAGCATCCCGCTGTCGCAAAAATAGAGTTTTTCCGCTTTAACAATTTCACGATCCTTGTTGTTGGTAAAAACAGGGATTCTTGAAATTAAATAAGTGCCCTCAAACAAATCAAGATAATTTTTAATCACGGGACGCGCCAAACCGCTCAATCTTGATAATTTCGCGTAATCCAACCGAGTACCAACGCGCCCAGCCAGCATTTTGATTAGGTTGGCAACATTTCTTCGATCGGCAAAATCCGCCAATGCCGCCACATCAATATTGGCATAAGAGCTTAAAATTTCATTCAGCAAATCTTTTTTTTCGTCGCTTGACTGCGCCAAAACCGCTTGCGGAAAGCCGCCATATTCAACAAATTCCTCATAGCTTGCCTTGAGCCAATTATATTCCGCCGAATCAAATTTTTTGTTTTGCCAATCGCCGCCCGGCGCGGTTTTGATGTTTTTGAAAACCAAAAATTCGCCAAAATCCAAAGGAAAAATTTCAAAAATTTTTTTCCGCCCGGACAGCGATTCGGTAAAAAGATTTTTCAAATAATAAGAGCTTGACCCGGTAACCACGAATTTAATGTCATAATTATCATAAAGATATTTTAAAATCCCGGGAATTTCTTTCACCAATTGAATTTCATCCAAAAAAACATATGTTTTGCGGGAAAAATCCAACCCCCGCCGCTTTAAAGATTCCACGATTGCCTCAAAGTTTCGCGGCGAAAAAACATCCTGATTGGCAAGAATCTGCAAGTCAAAGTAAATTTTATTTTCCGAATCAATTTCTTTTAACAACTGTTTTACCAAGGTGGTTTTTCCCGTGCGCCGCATCCCCGTCAAGACAGTGATTTCCTTTTTTGCAAGATGTTCTTTCAACTCTTGATAAATTTTTCTGGGGTAAATCATATTTTTTTATTAAAAAGTATCACTATTTGTATCAAAATCTTACCATTTAGTAATACTTTTTGTCAACCACCGCCCCCAAAACTATCAAAATTTGCCCATCCCAAGGATTTCTCATCCTCAAAATCCCCCAAATTCAAAGATTTGCATAAAAAAATAAGGCGCACTTATACATCTCATGTCTTACAATAGACCAGCCCACCCGTCCTCGTCGCGGTCAAGTAAAGAGAAAGAGTCTGTAGGCCTCATAGGGCAAAAATAGCATAATAATGATTTGTCAAGATGGCTATCCGTGCGGCGCGGGCGTATAATGGATAACATAATCAAATGCGGTCTTGCAGGGGTCGCACCCCTGCGATTACGCAGGGGAACGACCCCCAAAATTCAATAATTTATGATAATTTTAGGAATTGATCCCGGGTTGGCCACCACCGGGTTTGGGGTGGTTTGCCCGGTTAAAACCAACGCGTCCAAACTCAAGTGCGTGGGATACGGCACGATTGATACCGCGCCGGATATGATTTTGCCCGAGCGGTTGAAAAAGATACACAATGATTTGGGCCGGGTGATCACGCAATACCAACCCAAGGCTTTGGTGATGGAAAATGTTTTCTTTTTCAAGAACGCCAAAACCATTGTGCCGGTTTGCCAGGCCCAAGGAGTTATTTTGCTCGCCGCGGCCAAAAAGGGCCTGCCGGTTTACCGCTACACCCCCATCGAAGTTAAAATGACCATCACCGGATTCGTAAAAAGCGACAAAAAAGATGTCCAGCGCGAGATCAGAAAAATTTTGCGGCTGGAAGAAATCCCCAAACCCGACGACGCGGCCGACGCGCTCTCGATTGCGGCGACATATCTTATCCGCAGTTTAAATTTGTAAATTCAAACCGCGATTTTCAATTTCTCAAAACAAAAAGCTGTTGAAATCAAATTTCAACAGCTTTTTCGTATATTTTATTCGCAGTTTAAATTTGTAATTCGCATTGCATTTGTCGGGGCGATTCCGTGTAATCGCCCGAGTTGGATTTGGATTTTTGCCAAACGGGAAATGCGGGCGAAAACATGGTTTCGCCCCTACGATACACACGGTTTTCAACAGAGTTATCCACAACTTACGCAATCTTGTAGAATTTCGATTTGCCAATTTGGACAACCATTCCCGGCTTAACCTCGATTGTTTCTTTCCAATCGTTTTTTATTCGGCCGTCGATTTTAACCCCGTTTTGCTCGGCCAGACGCCGCGCTTCCCCCTTTGATTTTGCCGCGGCCAGCGCGGTCAGCAACTCGGGCAAACTAAGCGATTTTTCTTTGACGGCAATTACCGGAATATCCGTCGGCAATTTGCCTTCCCGCGCCACGCGGACGAATTCTTCTTTGGCGCCGTCCGCCTGTTTTTTGTCATAAAATATGGCCACGATCCGATGGGCCAAATCCATTTTAACATCCCGCGGGTGAACAATTTCTTTTTCCGTTTTTAACTTCAATTCGGCAATCTCCGTTTGCGGCGCGTCGGTCAGCAATTCAAAATAATTCCACATCAAACGATCGGAAACCGCCATAATTTGAGTAAACATTTTTGCCGGTTCTTCATCGATGCGAATATAATTATTCACCGATTTGCTCATTTTTTTAACCCCATCGGTGCCAATTAACAAGGGCACGGTCATCACATCCTGTTCGGGGCGGCCAAACGCTCTCTGGACTTTGCGGCCAAACAACAAATTAAGCCGCTGGTCATAGCCACCCAATTCGATATCGGCAGAAACCGCCACCGAATCATAACCCTGCAAGAGCGGATACAAAAGCTCCAGCATGCTCACATCCAAACCTTCTTTCAGGCGCTTTTGGAAATCTTCGCGCTCAATCAAGCGCGCCACGGTAAAACGGCCCGCCAAATCCATCAAAAACGACATCGGCTTTTGACCAAACCACTCTCGATTGTAATGTATCTCGGCTTTATCAATATCAATCACCTTCGAGGCTTGCCGAATATAATCTTTCATGTTATCCCGAATTTGCGCCTCGGTCAGGGCGGGCCGCGAAGTCGTCCGGCCCGAAGGATCGCCGATGAGCGTTGTGAAATCGCCGATTATCAATACCGCGGTATGCCCCAATTCCTGAAACTGCGCGAGTTTGCGCATCGCCACCGAATGGCCAAGATGAATGTCGGCCGCGGTGGGATCGATGCCGAATTTAACGCGCAGCCGTTTCCCCGAGGAAAGTTTTTTGGCCAGAGAATCTTTATCGATCGCCTCTTCCACTCCGCGCGCCAATATTTCTTTAATTTTTTCCGAATCGGTATTTATATCCATACGATTTCATTTTACAATAAAAAATACATTGCTGTCGGGATATTGACCCCGCCATCAACCAAAGGATGTTTCCTTAATATAATTCTTTAAAGAATTTCAACCAAAATGTCAAAATTTAAATTTCCATCGTTTTTGCGGTTTGGGAAAAAACCAAGCATTTTTGCCAAAACCGGTTTGGCGCTCGCCCGGTTGTTGGGCGCGCTGGCGGTATTGTTTTTGGCCGCGATAACTCTTGCCGGAATGCTTTTTATTTATTACACCCGCGATCTGCCGCGGCCGGAAAAATTTTCGGAAAAAACCACCGCCCAATCAACCAAGATATACGACCGCACCGGTACCATCCTGCTATATGAAATATACGGCGAAGCCAAGCGCGATTGGGTATCGTTTGACCAAATTCCCGACTCGGTCAAAAAAATGGCCGTGGCCGCCGAAGACAAAAATTTTTACAAAAACAACATTGGTATCGACATTGAAGGCATCGCCCGCTCGTTTTTAAATTATTTCAAAACCAAAAAAATCAATATGGGCGGATCAACCATCGCCCAACAACTGATCCGTTCAACCTTCCTCACCAACGAAAAAACCGCGGAAAGAAAAATCCGGGAAATCGCCATGGCGATTGAATTGACGCGGCGCTATGAAAAAGACCAAATACTGGAATGGTATTTAAACCAGGTGCCTTTCGGCCAAAACACTTACGGCATCGGCGCGGCAAGCATAAATTATTTCAACAAGCCGCTCTCGGATATCAGTCTGGCCGAACAAGCCACATTGATTTCGTTAATCCAACTGCCGTCATATTACCCCACTCATTTTGACGAATTGATGAACCGGAAAAATTATGTTTTAAACCGCATGGTTGAAGACGGTTATTTGTCCGGCCAAGACGCCGATGCCGCAAAATCATTCGAAGTCAAATTTGTGGAAAAGAAAAACGAAATCAAAGCTCCTTATTTCACCCTCTGGGTAAAAAAACAACTCGAAGAACAATACGGAAAACAATTTTTGGAAGAAAACGGATTAACCGTGCACACTTCGCTGGATTGGAACATGCAACAAACCGCCGAACAAGTTGTGCGCGACGGAGTTAAAAAAAACGCCGCGTATTACGCTTACAACGCCGCGCTGGTGGCGCTCGACCCCAAAACCGGGCAAGTGTTGGCGATGACCGTGGGCAGCGGCAATTATTACGACGACCCCTATCCGGAAGGATGCGTCGCGGGAAAAAACTGTTTGTTCGACCCGCAATACAATGTCGCGGTAATGCCTCCCGGACGCCAGCCGGGATCGTCGTTCAAACCGTTTGTTTACGCCACCGCGTTTGAAAAAGGTTATTCGGACACCACTATCGTCAACGATACGCCGACATGTTTTGGAAAATGGGGCGGCAAAGAATATTGTCCGCAAAATTATACCGGGACTTTCCGCGGCGCGGTTACTTTGCGCAGCGCTCTGGCCGGATCGCTCAATGTCCCCGCGGTTAAAGTGTTAAACTCGCTCGCGGGGTTAAACGACAGTATCGCCAAAGCCAAAGAAATGGGCATATCAACGCTCAACAACCCTTCGTCTTTCTATGGCCTCTCGTTGGTCTTGGGAGGCGGCGAAGTCACATTGTTGGATATGGTGTCGGCTTACGGAGTTTTCGCCACCCAGGGTTATCGTATGCCCGCGACCGCGATCGTGAAAATCACCGACAACAAGGGATTCGCGATTTACGAAAACAACAAAACTCCGCAAAAAATTCTAAGCGCCCGCAGCGCCAATTTAATCAGCAGTATTCTTTCGGATAATGCCGCGCGCACGCCGATTTTCGGCGCCAATTCGCCGCTTTATTTCCCTGAATACAATGTCGCGGTTAAAACCGGGACCACCAGCGACTATAAAGACGGTTGGATTATCGGCTACACTCCATCGCTGGCCGCCGGTCTCTGGGCGGGCAACAGCGACAACGAACCCATAAAAAAAGAACCCGGTTCGGTGGTTGCCGGACCAGTGTTCCACGCGTTTATGGATAAGGTTTTACCCGGATACCCCCGCGAGTCATTCCCGGCGCCATAACCGACAAAAAAACTCCTTATTTAGAGGAGTTTTTTTGTCGGCGGTTAATAATTTTTCTTGATCGGCATTAAAATATAAATAAAACTTGGATCGTCGGCGGGTTTTAAAACTCCGGGGCCGTCTTCGTTTGAAAACTCAAAAACGCATTTATCGTTTTTTATCGAATTTAACCCGTCTTCCAAAAAGCGGCAATTAAAAGTGATTGAAATATTTTTTCCCGCCGCGCCGTCCAATTTCATTTCACTGTCATAAGCGCCCAAATCCGACGATTTGCTGGAAATCGCCATCACCGCTTCTTTTTCGTTTATTTTTACGCCTATCTCGTTGTTTTTTCCCGCGAAAAGCGATGCTGATTTCAAATGATTCAATAATTCTTTTTTTGAAAAAACGATACTCGCCGCGAAAGAAACCGGAATAATCGCCTGATAATCCGGAAATTCTCCTTCAACCAGCCGGCTGATAAACTGAATATGAGGTTGGTTTATATCGTCATCCGGCGACAAATCAATGGTTATTTGGTTGTTTGTAAAAAATATATTTATGTTTTTTTGTTTGTCGCCAAATATTGAAATTATTTCTTTTACCGCCCGCAACGGAAGAATTATTGATTTGTCTTTGGATAATGTCTGCTGTTTTTGCCCGACAAGGGTTTTCTCTCCCAACCGGAAGCTGTCGGTGGCGACAATTTTAATTTCGTTTTTGGTAAAACTCAAATAAACGCCCGTAATCTCGGGTTTAACCGAAGAAGAACTGGTAAAATTCACCACTTGCAACAACGCTTGGCATAAAACATCGGCGCGAATCATGAGTTGTTCCCCCTCGGTGTTAACCGGCAACGACGGAAAATCATCCGCGGATAATCCGTTTAAATTTGATTTTCGGCGATCGTTGATGATTGTAATTGAATTTCCTTGTGTTTCAATAACAACCGATCCGCCCGGAAAAGACCTGATCAATCCCGAAAATGTTTGCGCCGGCAAAACCACGCTTCCATCCTCTTCGGTTTTTGAGGATAGCTTCCATGATATTCCGGTTTCCAAATTGGTCGCGACCGCGATCAAGGAATTTTTTTCGGCTTTCAATAAAATATTTCCCAGTATCGGCAAGGTTACATCTTTCCCGGTGATTTTTTCCACTTGAGTTACGGCTAGTTGAAGTTTTTCTTGTAAGATTTTAGTTTTCATTTTAATTGATTTATTAATGGTATTTATTAAAATTTAATAAATTGATTTATTAATATCATTAGTGGTTGTGTAAAACTTATATTTAAGAATAACTTGCCTTTGAATAAATTGTGGATAAGCGGTTCTGTTTGTGGGGTGATTTAATTGTTGATAAGTGGCGGGAATTTTTGCGCCGCGGCAATCCACAATTAATGAGGGTTTTTATCAGTATTGTTTTCCCCGCCGGTATTAACAATTTATCAACACATCAAGAGTTATAAATCTTTTGTTTTAAAAGATTGATTTCTTCTTTAAATGTTTCATTTTCTTTTAATTCGTTGGATATTTTTTTATAGGCGTGCATTACGGTGGTATGGTCTTTATCGCCCATTTTTCTTCCAATAAAAGGAAAAGACGATTTCATTTCCTCTCTTAACAGATACATTATTACCTGGCGCGGCTTGACGATTTCTTTTTTGCGCGAATCGGATAAAATATCTTTTTCTTTGATATCGTAAAAATTAACCGTGTCTTGGATTATTTTTTTAACATTTATAATTTTTTTAGGATTGATTGACGATAAAATCGTTTGGCACACTTCCATTGTCGGCGCGACATTTTTAAATTTGGCGTGCGCGGCCAATTTGGTGAGCGCCCCTTCAAGTTCGCGGATGTTGCTTTGCACGGAAGAAGCGATTATTGAAAGTATTTCATCGGAGAATGAAATATTCAATTGTTGGCATTTGGTTTTTAATATTGCCACTCGGGTTTCAAAATCGGGCAGGCTTACATCGGCGATCATTCCGCCTTCAAAGCGCGACCGCAGGCGGTTGGAAATTTCCGGGATGGCTTTGGGCGCCCGGTCCGAAGACAGTACGATTTGGAGATTTTTGTTGTAAAGGGTGTTGAAAATATAGAAAAATTCATCTTGAGTTCTTTCTTTTCCGGAAATAAATTGGACATCATCGACGATAAACACCGCGGTGTCCAAGTATTTCGCCCTTAAGGTTTCAATGGTTCCTCCTCGGATCGCGGTAATGATTTCCGAGGTTAGTTTTTCCATCGGGATATAACGGACTTTTTTGTTTTTAAAACGGGCGATTACTTCATTGCCGATCGCCTGCAAAAGATGGGTTTTCCCGAGACCGACGCCGCCGTAAATAAAGAGCGGGTTATAATTTTCGCCGGGCTTTTCCGCGACGGCGACGGCGGCGGCGTGAGCCAATTCATTATGCAAGCCGACGATAAAGCAATCGAAATCGTATTTTGGGTTAAGATTGGTGTCTTTGTTGAATTTGAATTCGTCAAAACCTAGCTGCCCGCCGGAAATCGCTCCGTTGGCGGATTTTATTTTTTCGGTTTTTGGCGGCGGTTCTTTGACCACCCGGAAAAAAACTTCCCGGACGGATTCGTTATGAGATCGCAAAAAACCGATTGTTTGTTTGCGGTATTTTTGTTCAAGCCATTCTTTCGCCAGCAAATTGGGAACCGCGATGGTTGCTTCCCCGCCTTCTATCGAAATAACATAGGTGGATTTAAACCATGTGGCAAAAATCGCCGGAGAAACATTTGATCGGATTTGCGCCAGTATTGGTTGCCAGATTTCTTCGTTGGTCATGTTGGTAAATCAAGTGTTTGATTGCAGAGGAGTCTTTTATTATAACCCAATATCAACCGCGGCGAAAATTATTTGGCAATCG